>JBGSJY010000225.1:0-5541 GCA_041741515.1 Pirellulales bacterium
GGCCGCACCGGCGCGGTGAACGCCCAGTGGCCCGACCACTTCGCGCCCTCGTCGACCCAGCGGCGGAGCGTAGCGATCTCGGCCGGGGTGAGCGACTTGCCCGAGTCGGGTGGCGGCATCTGCTCGTAGTCGTCGGGCGACTTGATCCGGCGCACCAGCTCGCTGGCTTCGGCGTCGCCGGGCGTCACGGCGGCGTAGCCCCCCAAGTCGGCCAGCACGCTGTCCCGCTGGTCGAGACGCAGATCGGTCGAGCGGCTCGACTCGTCGGGACCGTGGCAGAGGAAGCAGTTGTCCGAGAGGATCGGCCGCACGTCGCGGGCGAAGTCGAGGGGCGTCTCGGCGGTGGGGCTATCCGCGCAGGCGGTCGCCGCGAGCGCGACCAGCGCCATCGCAGAAGACCGTTTCAACCAGGAAAGCCTCATGCCACCGTACCGCAATCGGGCCGATCGGGCCCGTCCGAACCGAGTGAAAAGTCGCTGGTTCTATTGTCGCACGGACTTCCGCCGGGGTAGAGCGATTTAGGCCCCGGATTGCGACGCCTGGGCAAGGGCTTCCTCACGGTTCCCGGCGCTCCAGAAGCCGTAAAGCCCGACCACAACAAAGCAGAGGAGCGGCAAGACAAAGGACGCACGGGTTGCCGAAAGCGAGAGCGGGCCGAGCGAAATTGCCGATCCATCCATGATCCACGCCTGCAGTGGGGGCATGAAGCATCCGCCGCCGATCGCACAGATCAGCCCCGCCGAGGCGAGCTTGGCGTCGTCCCCCAGGCCGCGGAGGGCGATTCCGTAAATTGTTGGGAACATGAGGGACATGCAGGCCGACACGGCGACCAGCGAGTACAGGCCGATCATCCCTTGGAGGAAGATGGCGCCGAGCACGAAGAGCCCGCCACCGATCGCCAGAGCCCCCAGCAGCGTCCCCGGATTAAAGAACTTCAGCAAGTAAGTGCAGATAAAGCGGCTCGTGACAAAAATCGCCATCGCGATGATGTTGTAGCCTTGGGCATCTTCGGCTTTCATTCCGAGCTCGTTCATGCCGTACTGAACAATGAACGTCCAGCACATGATCTGCGCGCCGACATTAAATGCCTGGGCGATCACACCGCCCAAGTAGTGCCAGTTGCTGAACAGGCGACCCAGCTGCGCCGACAGACGGCCGTCCCCCTTGTCGTACGACTCTCCCGCCGGGAGTCGTGCGAGGGCAAACGCCACGAACGCGAGTGAAACGACGATCCCCAGGATGACGTAGGGCACGACGATGATCGACAGGTCGCTCTGCTGAATCGCGGCGAAGGCGCCGGCGTCCGACTCGGAGAGCGCTTGTCGGGCCGCTTCGTCGGCCTGGTTGAGGCGGGCGAGAATGAAGTCCTTCGCGACGAACATCCCCGTGATCGAGCCGATTGGGTTGAACGCCTGTGCGAAGTTAAGCCGGCGGGGGGCGTTGTGCTCGGGCCCCATCGCGAGGATGAAGGGGTTGGCGGTGGTCTCGAGAAACGCCAGGCCGCTGGTCATGATGAAGTAGGCGGCGAGGAACGAGTAGAACAGCTTTGACTGCCCCGCCGGCACAAACAAGAAGCAGCCGATCGCGTACAGCGCCAGCCCCATGAGCACGCCGCTCTTGTACCCGAACCTGCGGATGAAGAGGGCCGCCGGGATCGCCATCACACAGTAGCCGCCGTAGAACGCCGCCTGCACCAGCGAGCTCTCGAAGTGGCTCAGCAGCAGCACGTTCTTGAAGGCCGCCACCATGGGGTTGGTGATGTCGTTGGCAAATCCCCAGAGCGCGAACAGCGACGTCACCAGCACGAAGGGAAAGAAATATTCGCTCGGAATGACGGGTGATTTGTCGCGCGAAGACGCGGGCTGGCTCATACGCGTAGCAAGATGAGTTTTAGGGGATCAGAAGAGACAAATCGCCGCACGCATCAACCGTTGTCGATGATCCGCTGGCGGTGGTGCTCGTCGGGGCGCGTGTGGATGCGGTCGACGTCGATCTTCGCCATGCCGTGGGGCCCGCCGAAGGCCGCCGTCCCCGCCAGAATCCGCGCCGCCTTCACCGCCATCATCGTGATCGCCTTCACCTGCCGGGCCGACGAGCCGAGCGCCACGAAGCCGTGGTTGCGCAGGTAAATGGTCTTGGGCGCCTCGCCCCACTGGTCGAGGTACTCGTCCAGCAGCTGGCGGAGCACTCTGCCGAGCTCGACGCCGGGATCGACGTACGGGACCTGCAGCGAACGGGGCCCACAAACGACGATCTGGTCGGGGAAGAGCCGATGGCTGAGCGCTTCCTCGAAGCCGTTGGAGCAGGTGATCCCGTTGATCGCCGTGGGGTGGGTGTGGCCGATAAAGCTCACGCCGGGTAGGCCGAGGCAGACCGCGTGCAGCGGCGCCTCGACCGAAGGCGTTCCCGGGTGACTGGCGTCGATCTTGGCGGTCGCCAGGCGGCTGCGGACTTCTTCATCGGCGATGCGGTCGCCATCGAGCATCGCTAGGATCGCCGAGCGGCGGACCTCGACGAAGCCCCCCGCCTCGATCGCGCCGAGTTCGCCGCCGCTCGCCTTCACGAGGAACGTGTCGTCACTTAAGCGAGCCGACGTGTTCCCTTCGCCAAGGATTGTGCAATCGCGCTCGGGCGCGCCGAGCCAGCGCGACAGCTCGACCAATTCCTCGATGAGTTGCTGGCGGTCGTTCACTCGATCCCCTCGTAGATGCCTCTCGCGCTGTCCTCGTCGGCGGTCTGCCACGGCGCGCCCCCCTTGCGGGCGCCGCACAGCGCGACCTCCATGCCCATCGCGGCCGCCATCGCCGCCTTGGCGAGGGCCGCCTTGTCGGCTTCTTCGGCGGATTTAGCGTAGGCGACCTGGATGTGGTTGGCCTTGTGCCGGGCCATCATCTGGTCGCGTGACACGCCGTAGGTCACGGCGTGCTGGATCGGCCACTGCGGCGTGGTCTCGCGCCAGCGGCGCTCGGTCTCTTCGATCGGCAGCGAGATCGCCTTCGCGCGGCCGATGTCCATCTTCAGGCGACCGTCTTCGATAAACACGCGCGACCAGACGAGCTCGCCCGGCTTGCTGATCCCCTTGATTGTGCCGCCGCCATTGGGAAAGTACATCGCCGGCTGGCGTACGCTGGTGACTCCCGACCAGCCGCCAATGAGATGCTCGGGAGGGACGCTGCCGCTGATCTCGAAGACCCAGACGAAGTCGTCGGTCGTGCCGGAGTGGTCGGCGTCGCCCCAGCGGAGGTCGTGCAGCGTGTTCTCCACGGGCTGTCCCATCGCCTTGTGGAGACGGTAGGTCATCAGCCCGTCGAGCCCCGCGCACTCATCGACTTCGTTGAAGTGGGGGATTGGCTCGCCCTCGAACAAGACGCGTGACCCGTCGCGGCTCTTAACCGGCGGTCGGGCCGCGTTATTGAGCGTCCCCTCCACCAGGTCGCTCGCCGGCATCAGGTCCTTGAGGCCTTGCTGGTACTGGATGCCGATGCAATCGCAGCCGAAGTCGTCGGCGATCCGCACCGCGGCGATGTACATCTTGCACTGCTGGCGGATCTGCTCGTCGGTGAGGTCGGCCTCGTGGACCGGACCCGTGACGAACTTGGTGCCCTCGTGCTCCATCCACTTGCGCACCGCGTCGGCCTCGTCGTTAGCAACCTGGGTCGCCTCGTAGTAGAGGGCCGACTGGCTGAGCCGTTCTTTGAAGACGCCGGTCGGGTTGAGCAGGTGGTCGGGGATGATCGCGTTGAACATCCCCATGCAGCCCTCGTCGAAAACGCCCATAATCGCCTTCTCGCGGCGCAGCTGGGCGGCGAGGGCTTCGCCCAGTTCTCGCTCCTCGGGTCCAGCCATCGCCGGCGAAAACGCGTGGACGTGGTCGGTCGCGTGCTCGAGCTTGCCGGTCTGGAGCCATTGCCCCAGATTCTCGCGGAAGTCGGCCGACGCGAAGTCATCCGCCCACAGCGTCGAGTAGGGGACGCCCGCCTTGGTGAGTGACCCGTTTAGATTGAGCATCCCCACCAATCCCGGCCACGTGCCCGACCAGTTGGCGAGCGTCAGAATGGGGCCGCGGTGAGTCGAGAGGCCGTGGAGGATGTGATGCGAGTACTGCCAAACGGCCTCGGCGACGATGAGCGGCGCGATCGGGTCGAGCGTCAGGAAGACTTCGCGCCCTTCGTCCTGCGAGGCGATAAAGCCATGCTTGTCGTGCTCTTTGTAAGGATGGGCTCGCTCGACGGCCCACCCGACGGCGTTGAGCGCCTGACCGATCTCAAGCTCCATCGCCCGCTGGGCCGCCCAGCAGTTTTGGTTGGCCGACAGGCGGAGGTCCCCGTTCGCCATCAAGTAGACGCGCTTGTCGCCCAGCGGGACCGGCGTCGTAACAGCGGGCATGGCGTAGGAAGACATTCGGCGCTAGGGAGGGTGACGGAGGATAGGCCCCGCTCCCTCGGGAGAGCGGCTGACAAGTCAACAAAGGCAGGGCAGCCCTGTGGTTAGACACTTTCCTATTGCCAACCGCGGATGTCAAAGCCCCCGAGAGGAGAGCGTCCGGGAGGGGTGAGACCGCTTGCGCTGGTGAGGCCCGAGGCGTGAGGGGTGTTGTGGCCATCCGACTACGGTCAACAGCAGTAACCCTGAAGCCTCACCAGCGCAAGCGGTCTCAAGCCTCAAGCCTTCCCTAACCCCTCAGCCCCTCAGCCCCTAATCCGTCCTACTGCAAGTGTCCGATCGCGTTGAACGTGACCAGCTTCACCTTGCCATCCCGCCAACGGACGATGTTGACGCAGCAGTTGGCTTGCGGCAGGAAGTAGCCCCGCGCAAACGGGATTCCGAGCAGCGACCCGATATAAACGCGGTTCACGACGCTGTGCGCGGTGACGACGAACTCCTCTCCCACATGGCGCTGCATCAGCCTCTCGAGCGCGGGCGCGACCCGGTCCAGAAGGCCCTGTAAAGTCTCGCCGCCGGGATAGCCGTTCACGCCCGGGTCTTCGCGGAAGGCGTGGTACTGCTGGGGGTAGTCGCGTTCGACGTCGGTCCAGTTGCTCCCTTCCCAGATTCCGACCTTCACCTCGCGGACCGCGTCGACCGGCTCGACGGAGAGCCCATGCTTCTCAGCGATCAATCCGGCGGTCTCCATCGCCCGCTGCAGCGGGCTGGAGTAGATCGCCCGGAGAGGCCGATTGGCGAACGCCTCGGCGGCGCGGGCGGCCTGCTCGCGGCCGATCGGCGCTAGGGGCTCGTCGATCCCGTCCCCTTGCATCACGGGGGGTTCAACGAGGTTGGGCGGCGTCGCGCCGTGACGGACGAGGTACATCAGACTGTCGCCATGGCCGAGGGTATCGAAGAGCAGAGACACGTTCGATTGCGGATAAATGGTTTCGGATTACGTAGCACTGAGCCGTCGGCGCTAGCCGCGGGTGGCGCCACAGACGACTCACCACCACACGCACGGCGAGCCGGAAGCGTCAGCGCCCAGAGGGTAGCGGGCACCCATCAACAAGCATCGATCGTAGAGGGCACGTCCCTTGTGGCGCCACCCGCGGC
>JBGSJY010000226.1:0-6627 GCA_041741515.1 Pirellulales bacterium
AACCCGTTCGGCGACTTCCACGGCGCTCGCGTCATCGAGGGCCCGCCGATCGCCATCATCGAGTTCGAGGAGGGCGTGACCCGCGCGGTCGAGTTCATCGAGCGGGACGACTTGCCAGAAAGTCTGCCGCGGGCGACCTACTTCGGCGAGCCCGGCTGTGTCGGCGGACTCGCTGCGGCCATGGAGGAGTGAGACCTGACGACGCCGACCGTCCCGCGGCGTTCATCGGGGCGACCCACCACCAGGAGGGCTCTGCCATGCGGAAGCCAACAAGCGAGGCGACTGGCCGAACGACTTGGCCGAACGACTTGGCCGGCGATCGGAAGAAGGACGTCGCGTCGCTTTGCTGAGTTTCGAGCCTGCACCTGGACCGGGCATTGCGTCCCGGTCCAGGGCGGCTCTTTCCAACAAATCACTTTACTGCTCGGCAGTGCGACCAACACGGCGCCGAGCCCAACTAAGGATCCCATCCATGGGCAAGCTTTCGGACATTCTAGCAGCAGGCGGCTACGGCGGCGACCTGGCCGACCAATGGAACAACACCGCAGCGGCGGACGACTTCAAACCGCTTCCGGCGGGCGAGTACGTGGCGCGGCTCGATCGCGGCGAGCTGACGACGGTCGGATCCAAGTCGACGCCGAGTTATAAGCTGACCTTCAAAGTCGTCACGGGCCCCGGTGAGTCGATCGATCACGCCGGGCGGCTGTTTTGGTCCGACATCTGGCTGACCCCCGCGGCGATCGCCCAGGCCAAGCGAGACTTGGGCAAGCTCGGCGTCACCAACTTGGCACAGCTCGAGCAGCCCCTGCCGCGTGGCATCGTCTGCGGCGTTCGTCTGGCGCTGCGGAAGGACGACAACAGGGTGGAACGCAATCGCGTGGTTCGGTTCGACGTGCTGCGGATCGAGACGCCGCAGGCCGACCCCTTCGCACCGACGGACACCACCACCGCCACCACCGCGGAGGGCGTGGCCGATGCAGACTGACCACGCGACGAGCGCCCCGCCGCGGGCGCTAGGGTTTCGCGTGGTTGGCGATCATCGCAACGAGCGGCGGCTAGTCGATTGGCTTGCCGCGTTCGAAGCCCACACCGCGTGCGACCCCCGAGCCGAAGTCGATAGCGAGTGCTACCTGAGTGCGTTCACATTCGGGGATGAGTTCCGCAACTACTTGGCCACCAACGGCGCCACGAGGGGGTACGCTGGCCCGTGTGGCGCGCTGTGGCTGTGGTTCGACCTGGACGACGCCAGCGACCCTGGGCGCGCCCTGGACGCTGCTAGGCGGCTCTGTGCGGGGCTGGCGGATCGGTACGCGATCGACGGCGACGACCTGTTGATATTCTTCAGCGGTTCGAAGGGGTATCACGTTGGGCTTCCGCTGACGCTCTGCGGATCTCCGGCGCCTTCGCTATTGTTCCATCGCGTGGCGCGCAGGTTCGCCGAAGTGAGCATCAGCAGGCGATGAGGATCGAGCGGTTCGTCTCGACGATCCACAACCAGCGGGTCCGCGGCATGCCCTACGATCCGGACGCCGCCCGAGGGCTCTCGTCGATGGTCAACATCGGCCTCTGGTCGAAAGTGCTCGACTTCGACGCGATCACGCAGCTCAGCATGCCGCCCACTGAGTACGACATCGTCAGGGAGGAAGGCCCGAACGGTACCGTCGCGCCAGGGCAGTTCTTGCCGATGTGCGGGATGAACCTGGCGTTCCGCCGTGAAGCGATCCCGCTGATGTATTTCGGGCTCCAGGGCCAAGGCTACCCGGTCGGTAGGTTCGACGACATCTGGTGCGGCGTCCTCGCCAAGCGGATCAGCGATCACCTCGGCTGGGCCTGGACCTACGGCAACCCCATCGTCGAGCACTCGCGCGCGAGCGACCCCTTCCGCAACCTGATGAAGGAAGCGCCCGGCGTCGCCGAGCACGAGACCTATTGGCGTCACCTCGCTGAGACGCCGCTCACCGAGAGGACCGCCGCGGCCTGCATGCTCGAAGCGGCCGACCATATCGGCCGCTACCAGCCCAAGTACCTTGATCGCGCTTACTTCCCCCAACTCAGCGAGGCGGTCCGCATCTGGGCCGGGCTCTTCCAATGACCACCTCAAAGAAGCTCTTACTCGCAAGCATCCCCTCGGCCGGCAGCGATTGGCTCGCCCAGTGCTTCACCGACGCCGTGCCGGAGCTCGTCACGCCGGCGATGGCGTCCGATCGGTACAAGGACGTGAAGGAGTTCTTCAACCCGATCTGCAACCATGTCTCGCCGCTCGTTTCCCAATACTTCGGCTGCGAGCTCCCCTCGACAGTCCGCAACTTGACGCGTCGGCTCGCGTGGAACGAGAGGTGCGATTTGATGGAATTCTGGCCGCAAGAAGCGACCTTTACCAAAGAGACCTTCGCCGTTTACCAGGTCGGTTCGCTCAGCGCTTCGTTTGACGTCGTGAAGTTAATCCGTTCGGCGGAGCATACGTTCCCACCGAAGCGGCTCCGCGTCTGGGCTTGGTATCAAGCGATTGGACAAGGCCTCGGAATGAAAAGTTTCAACCCGCGGCTCTGGCAGGCAGAAGCGATCGCGGCTCACGCGGTCTATTCGACGATGCTTGATGACTTTGGTAGTAGTCGCCCTTCGCTGCGCTGGGAGAAGCTCGTCACCGCATCGCCAGCGAGTTTGCTCGCGATGCTCCGCGACGCTCTTCCCGATTGGATGCAGGACCACGCGCTATCGATCGCCGATCGGATTCTGACGACGCGCAACGGTTGCGGCCGTTCTCTCTGACGCCGCAACGGGGCGCCGCGCGGCCCGATTCGGGGCGGCGTCGGGGGGCTCCGCCAACATTCCGAAAAATAATCGGAAATCGTCAAAACAATCGAGTTTTGAAGGGGTGTACGGACGCTCGCGCGCTTGACTCGCACCGGGGCCGCGCCGAGAAGAGTCGCATCGGGGGGACGGAAACGGCCCCCCGATCGCCGGCCGAAACCGGCGCCAAACAGTCTCGAAAAAAAACGGTTGACAACCAACAACCGGGATCGAGAAGAGTGGCAACGGGCCCACGGAGCCCGACTCCCCCAACCACGGAATCCGAAATGACCACGAAGCAAATCGACTGCCTCCGCTCCACGCTCCGCGCCTACACCGAGGAACTCCGCCAACTACGCGAGGAACTCGGCGCGAAGCTCAGCGAAGTCTACGAGCTCGTCAACTCGTTCGACTACGACGACGCCGAGACGCTCGACAACGAAGCCAGCGCAGAAACGGACGCTCTGCTCGACGTCCTTAACGAGCTCGCGGACGACGCCGACACGGCTCGCGAGTGCATCGAAGAAATCGGCCCCGCGTGCGCCTGACAAACAGTCCCCCAAAAAACGCTGACTTCCCAATCGCGCGACCGAGAAGAGTCGCAACGGCCCCACCGGGGCCCGAATCCCCCCGACCACGGAAACAACGATGCAGCCGACCAACGCCAACGCCGACCCAGATACCGTTCGTCAACTCGTCGCGCTAATCAAAACGGCCGACGGCCTCCAGGCACTCGGCGCCGCAGCGGCGATCGTCGGCGACTTGAGGATGGGAGAGTACGCTGCCCTCGAAGACGAAGGGGAACCGGCGGAAGTGATCCGCCCCTACCGCAAGGTCGCGTGCGAACTCGACGACATACGGGCCTCGTGCAGCGAAGCCCTCGCCTGGCTCGTCGATTGCTAATCGTCCGCCAAAACCGTCCCCCAAAAAACGCTTGACACGCGCGGGAACGGGCCCAGAAGAGAGGCGTCCGTCGGCGGCAACCGACGGACGCCCGAGGCCCGAATCCCCCAACCACGGAGTCATCGATGCCAGTCGCCATCGTAAACGAGCCGCGGACGCCCAGCAAACCTTCGTCCACCGCTCCCACGGACGGCGCGCCACTCGCCACGCGCATCGCCGCACGCGATCGGAAGGCCTGCCGAGGATGCGGCAAGCCCATCCCCAAGGGCACGACGATCGCCCGCGTCCCCAACTATAGCGGGACGGGTTACACGTGGACCCACCCGG
Source organism: Pirellulales bacterium (assembly GCA_041741515.1). GTDB lineage: Bacteria > Planctomycetota > Planctomycetia > Pirellulales > Lacipirellulaceae > Botrimarina. The sequence continues at coordinate 4,021 of JBGSJY010000226.1, forward strand.
AGTGCACCGACAAGGCCGCCCCCCCGAAGCTCCGCGCCTACGCTCCGCCCACCGACGACAAGGCCGCCGCGGTCCAGGTCGCGAAGCTCGAGTCGACGATCGCCACGCTCTCGCAGCGGCTGGCGGATCTCGAATCGGCCACGCCACGCCGGATCGAGATCAAGGTCGGCAAGCTCCCTGACGTCAAGCTCGAAGGGGCCGTCCACCCGAAGCTCGACCGAGTGATCCGGCTGCTCAGCATGCGGAAGCCGGTCTTCATCCCGGGCCCCGCGGGCAGCGGCAAGAGCTACCTCGCGCAACAAGCCGCCGAGGTGCTCCAGCTCCCGTTCTACTCCGTCAGCTGTTCGATCGGCATGACGGAGTCCAACCTCGTTGGACGCCAGCTGCCGATGGGCGAGCAGGGGCAGTTCCAGTACGTCAGCACGCCCTTCATGGAAGCGTACGAGAACGGGGGGCTCTTCCTGCTCGACGAGATCGACGCGGCCGACAGCTCGGTGCTGCTGTGCATCAACTCGGCGATCGCCAACGGCAAGGTGCAGCTCGCGATCCGCCCCGAGAAGCCGCTCGCGACGATGCACGAGAATTTCCGGATTATCGCCGCCGCCAATACGTTCGGCCGCGGCGCCGATCGGCTGTACGTCGGCCGCAACCAACTCGACGAGTCGACGATGAGCCGCTTCCGCGCGGGGGTCACGCCGATCGGCTACAGCCGCGAGCTGGAAACGCAGCTCTGGACGGCCAGGGGCCACCAGATCGAGGACCTCCGCCGACTCTGGAAGTGGCGCGACGCCATCGAAGCGAATCGGCTGGAGCGGATTCTCTGCACCCGCTTCATCCTGGACGCGGCCGACCTGCTGGCGGGCGGCTTTGAGTGGGACGAGGTGATGGGCGCCTTCTTCGAGGGTTGGCGCGATGACGAAGTCCGCAAGGTCAAGGGAGAGTGAGCCATGCACAGCCAGTTCTTTGAGCGTCGTCCCTACCGTAGCGTCGAAGCCCAAGTCTTCGACTCGGTACACGAGTTGATCGACCACGGTAGCCAGTGCAACCAAACGGGCAAGTGCTTCGGCAACCGAGAGTACGATCGGTTTATTGGCCGAGCCTTCCGCGATTGGACCCAGTTCCGCGAAGTCGCCGGCGCTCGATGGGATGAGGGGCTCGCGCTCCTCGACTCAGCCGCCGATCGGGTCCGCGACGTCGCGCCATCGGCGCCCGTCACGCGGCGCCGCCGCCCCCACTACTCCGAGGACCGCGGCGATGAGGTCGACCTCGATCGGCTCCGCTCTGGCAAGCCGTTCCTGCGGAGCACGCGGCGCGAGAACGCCCACGGCCCGACCAGCATCACGCTGGCGATCGACATCACCACGCCCTGTGGCCGCAAGCCCGAAGAGATCGTCTTCCGTGGCGTGGCAGGGATCGTCGCCGCGGAGATTCTGGAGCGGAACGGCTACCGAGTCGCCATCTGGGCGCACAACTACACGAGCCCCACCTACACCGACGGAGTCTCGGGGCTCCAGATGCTGTGCCTCAAGCGGCACGGCGACCCGATCGATAGCAGTTCGCTCGTCAGCGCGGTCAGCGGGTGGATGTACCGGACGGCATGGTTCGGCGTCATCCGCCGGCCGCCGAGTGGCCGCCAGGCGACCGAGGGACTCGGCCCCTGTGCCCGCGCGCCCCGCGAGTTGGTGGCCGAGCTCACCCACGACGAGGACGTGTTCTTCATCGAAGACTGCTTCGACCTGCCGTCGGCCTGCCTGACGATCCGGCAGATCCTCGACCAAACACACCAAACCGCTTGACGCGGAAGTTTCGCCCGGCGAGACCAGCCGCGCGTCACTCCCCCCAACCCCAAGGAACCCCTGCCATGATGCCAAGAACGATCAACGGCCTCGACTCGTTCGAGATCGTCTCCGCCCTTCAGAAGCACGTCCGCCGCGGCGAGGAGCGCGAGGCGATGCACTGCTTCTGCGAACTGGCGCACACCTCCAAGGCGTTCTTCACCCGGGCCTGCAACCGGCTGGAGATCATCAGCCACGAGGACATCGGGCTGGCCAACGTCGAAGGCGTGATGCTCACCGCGGTCTGCGTCGATCAGGCCAAGCGGCTCTACGACGCCGACAAACCGGCCAAGTGGCGGATGCCGATCGGCAACGCGATCCGGGCGCTGTGCCGCGGCGCCAAGTCGCGAGAGGGCGACCACTTCCAAGCGGTCGTCGGCGGCCAAGCGCTGTTCGACGGCATCGCCCCAGAAATCCCCGACTACGCGCTCGACGGCCATACCCGCACGGGCAAGAAGCTGGGCCGCGGCCCCGAGTTCTTTCGCGAAGTGAGCTGCAAGCTCGTTCCGAAGCCCCAGCAGCCGGACCCGTACGAGGACGAAGCGCACGCGTTTTTTGCTCGGCGTCGCGCCTCCGTCGATGCGGAATCCGGGCTTCTCTTCTGACGATCGGCCACCCGGCGGCAACCGGGCCCGATCGACACGCTCTCGGCCCCCCACGGGCCCCCAAAACGGCCCCCACGGGCCCCGAATCCCTCCCCCAACCACAACGGCACGATATGACCACGCGCACCACGCGGCGCCCCCGGCGCCGCTCCGGCGACCGTCCCGCC
>JBGSJY010000227.1:0-5847 GCA_041741515.1 Pirellulales bacterium
CAGCGCGGTAGCGCGCTGCATCGGACACCGCGATCAACGATCGATCTTCTGGATCCTGGCGAGATGCCGGCCTCCCTCAAACTCGGTGGCCAGCCAAATCCGGACGATCTTCAGCGCTTCTTCTTCGCTCACCGTCCGCTCGCCGATCGACAGGCAGTTGCCGTCATTGTGTGAGCGATTCCAGACTGCGACCTGTTCATTCCAGCACAGTCCGCAACGGACCCCGCGAATACGATTGGCGACGATCGCCTCGCCGTTGCCGGACCCCCCCAGCATGATCGCGCGGTCCGCCTCGCCGCGGGCGACCGCTTCGGCCGCGGGGCGGATGAACTCCGGATAGTCGCACGGCTCGGGCGAATAGCAGCCGTGGTCGGTTACGTCGTGTCCCAGCTCGGCAAGGTGGGCCTTGATCCGCTCTTTGTACGCGTAGCCGGCGTGGTCGGAGGCGATAGCGATCTTCATGCTGGGATGGATGGTGGGGGCGGCGATTTGGAGGACCCTGTGCAAGCCAGCGGCCAACGCCGCTGTAGCCTCGGGCATGGCCCCCCGTTCGTGAAGGGGCCACCCGTGTTTACCGGCCGAGGGCTGACACCGAAGCGTTCAACTTGCTCGCGTCGAGAGCCGAGGACGAGCAAAAACCGGCTTGGAAGCGTCATTTCCGGTACGGCGCGCGACGTGCAACGCCAGCAAGCGGTGGCGGGTGCGGAACACCGCCTTCCAGGCAAACCCCTCGCGAGTGGATCATGCTCTACACCGTCAAAGACCGCCGTTCGGATTATCTCCCTTCGTTTGGCGTCCTGATGGACGAGCACGACGCCGCCGTCGTGTTCACCTCAGAGACTGCCGCCCGGGCCTACGTGGCAAGCCTCGGCGCCATGTATCGCACCGTCGAAATACGCAGCCACGTGCTGCTCGACTTCCTGCTTCGGCTACGGATCGAAGGCGTCAAGGAGATCATGATCGATCCCAGCGGACCGAATGACCCCGCGGCCGCAAAGGTCCCCACGTACAACCTCCTCCATCAGGCGACCGACTGCATCGAAGCCGCGCTGGCCGACGTTCTCCCTGACGAGCACGGCCATCGCGATCGCTTCATGGTGGTGACATGCCCCCACTGCGGCCGCGTTGAACGCGTCGGCGAAGACGACACGCTGCCGGTGTGCTGTGGCCTGGCGATGCGAGCGGCGACGATCGACTGTCGGCGAGATTCCGATTCCGAGGCGACGATCTCGGCGGGGTAACGCCTTATGCTCCGGGATCGGCTGACGCGATTCGTCTGTGCAAGAACTGATTGAAGTCGCTCTTCGAATAGTCGCCGAACGCCGGTCCATTGACGAAGCCATTCGCTAGGTAAAGACGCAGCGCTGGGTCGAAGGCAGGGCCCGAACCTGTCTCCAGGCTAAGCCAACGGTACCGGCGACGCCGCGCTTCTTCGATGAGGTGATCGAGTAGACCCTGAGCAACACCTTGGCGCAGGTGCGCGGGATGAGTCCGCATCGATTTGATCTCACCACGGTCCGGCGCCAGTTCCTTCAGCGCGCCGATACCCACGAGGGTGTCATAGTTCCACGCGGCGTAGAGCTTGATATCGGGGCGCTGTAACCCGGACAAGCCGAGCGCGAAGACCGCCCCGGGTGGCGAGTTGGCGTGCATGCCTGCGAGGTGCAGGCGCAGCAGTTCGAGGACTTGTGGGCACTCGAAGTCGGCGAGTTCGATTCGCATTACTTTCCGAAGTGCTCGAACGCCAGTTTGGCCAAACCCTTGAGGTCGAGCTTTCCCGATCCCAATAGAGGCATCTCTGTCACCTCAACAAAACTGTCCGTGCCCGGGATCCAGAGATTTGGCAGGCCTCTAGCGCGGAGGGCGGTGACGATCTCGTCGGGCGTCTTGTCGATCGGCAGGTGAAGCACCACGAGGCGTTCGCCTTTTTTCTCGTCGGGGACGCCGGTGACCACGGCGAGTTGACGCTCCTCGTCCTCGGCGGCGAGGAACTCTTGGATCTCTTCCTCGACACGCAGGTGCGGCACCATTTCACCGCCGATCTTCGAGAACCGGCTCTGGCGGCCCGTGATGTAGATGAAGCCGTCGGGATCGATGCGGGCCATATCGCCCGTGATGTACCAGCCCTCCTTCACCACTTCGGCCGTCTTTTCGGGGTCATCGAGGTAGCCCTGCATCAGGTTCGGGCCAGCGACTTCTAGCATCCCTTCGGTGTCGGCGGGCAGTTCGACCAGCGTCTCAGGATCGACCACTCGGGCGCGGACGCCCGGCAGCGGCTTGCCGATGCTTCCTTCCTTGAGGTCGATCTCCGTGGTGCGGGTGCGGGTCGGCGGGATGTTCACGGCGGCGACGGGGGCGAGCTCCGTGGCGCCGTAGCCTTCCACCGGCCGCACGCCGAAACGCTTCTCGAAGGCGTCGGCTACGGGGATCGGCATCTTCTCGGCGCCGACCACGACGACGTCCAAGGTGGCGAACTCGTCGGGCTCGACCCGCTTGATGTACGAACGCAAGAACGTCGGCGTCGAGAGCAAGATGGTAGCCTTGTTCTCTTTGCACATCTTGCCGACCTGGCGGGCGTCGAGCGGGTTGAAGTGGTACGCCCCGGCCACGTCAAGGATCAGCGGCGCCCACAGCGTCACGGTGTAGCCGAAGGCGTGGAAGAACGGCAGGATGCCCAACAGCACATCGTCGCGGTCGAGGTGGACGGCGCTTTCGAACGCGCGGATGTTCGAGACGATATTGTTGTGCGTGAGGACCACTCCCTTCGGCCTTCCCGTTGAGCCGCTGGTGAAAATGATCGTGACGACATCGTCCATGCCGATCGCGGCGAGGCCGAGCTTGCGCTCGAGCGTCGCGACCGGCGTGAGGTAGCCGCCCACCACGCCCGCCAGCTTGTCGCCCAGTGTGACTTTGTCTTTGAACGACTCGAGGAGCACGGTCTCGCCGGCGAGGTTCATGCCGAGCTTGTCGAGGACCTTGCCGCTGGTGAGGACGTGGCGGATGCCGGCCGCCTCGATGCAGGCGTTGATCGTCTCTTCCGAGGCGGAGTAGTTGAGGTTTACCGCCACGCGGCCCATCAGCGCGAGCGCCGCATTCACGACGAGGCCGCCCGTCGAAGGCGGAAGCAGGACGCCGACCCGCTTCTCATCCGCCGCCAGGACGTGACGCTCCAACAGGCGTCGCAGCACCAGCGCCTTCATCAGCGCCTGACCGCCTGTCAGCGAGCCGCCGGTCGAATCAACCGCCTTGCGGCGGAAGCGGTTGCGGGCGCACGATCGCAGCATCTGCCGCGGCAGGGGGAGCTGGGTGGCGGGGTCGAATCCGGCGACGGTCATAAAGTCGTTCGACAGCAGCGTGGTGGAGAAGGGAGACGAACGGGGAGGCGCCGGCAGTGTCGCAAACCTGGGGCGACGGGGGCAGAGCGGTTTTGAGGAACCGCCAAGACGCCAGGAGCGCCACGGCTCGCCAAGGTTTTGTAGACATGATCAACAGGAGGGACAGGATTCCTTCTCATCCTGTTGATCCTGTCAATCCTGTCGAAAGCCCGATCAAAGATCGATGTCGAGGACGACCGGCTGCTGACGCTCGGGCGTTCGCAGGACGTCGGTCAACGTGCGGCACCGCTTGGCCTTGTTGGCGTGCAGCCAGGCGCCGAGGCGCTGTTCTTCGAGCGGGACGATGCGGTCGATCACCACGCCCGGCAGGCGGGCACGGGCGGCTTCCTCTGCGGCGTGCGGGTCGCAATCGCCCTCATCGTCGAGGATCACGAGCAAGGTGACGGGGCGCATCGGGCAGAAGCGGGTTGATTGGGGCGTTTCGCTGCGGGTCCTACAGTGTGATAATACGATTCTGGCCGCAACGCTAACGCCACCAAACGCATGTCAACCGCTCCCGCTCGCCACGCCAAGACCACCCGCCCCCGCCTGCCGCAGTGGTTGCGCGCCGAGCTGCCGTCGGGCGACGCCCTGCGGCTGTTCAACCGCACGCAGGGCGCCGTGGACGGAAACGCCCTCCACACGGTCTGCGAGGAGGCCCGCTGCCCGAACATCCACGACTGCTGGGGCCGCGGCACGGCGACCTTCATGGTCGCCGGCAAGGAATGCACCCGCGGCTGCCGATTTTGCAGCGTCGAGACCCTCAAGGCGCCCGCCCCGCCCGACCTGGACGAGCCGGAGCACCTTGCTAGCGCCGTCGAGCGGATGGGCCTGAAGTACGTCGTCATTACGGTCGTCAACCGCGACGACCTCCCCGACGGCGGCGCCAGCCACTACCGCGACTGTGTGGAGGCGGTCCACCGCCGCGACCCGAGCATCGGCATCGAGCTGCTCGGCAGCGACCTCGCCGGTAACCTAGAGTCGTTGGCGCAATTGCTGGGATTAACTTCGCGTCCCCCCTCCCCCTTGTGGCGAGGGGTCGGGGGAGCGAGTGACGTGGAGACCCGGGTTCTACCCCCTCCCCCAGCCCTTCCCCACAAGGGCGAGGGGAGTAACGCGACCCTCCCCCTCAGCGTCTTCGCCCACAACGTCGAGTGCGTCCCGCGTCTCGACAAGCAGGTGCGCGACCCGCGGGCCTCGTTCGACCAGTCGCTGGCGATCCTCCGCGAAGCCAAGCGCCTCCGTCCCGGCAGTGTTTCGGAAGGAGGTTTGGCGACCAAGAGCAGTCTGATGGTTGGCCTCGGGGAGACCGACGCAGAAGTCGTCGATGCCCTGCGCCGGCTACGCGGCGAGGCGGGTGTCGATATCGTCACCCTCGGACAGTACCTCACGCCCGGCCGCCCCGGCGAGCGCTTTTTGCCAGTCGATCGCTACGTGACTCCCGAGCAGTTCGACCGCTACCGCGACCAAGCCTACAAGCTGGGCTTCGCGGGCGTGGCGTCGGGCCCGATGGTCCGCAGCAGTTTCCGAGCGGGAGTCCTCTACGAAGCCACCCGCACCGGCCGCCGCGTCGAAGACCTCCTGAGCGCGGAGGAGCCCGATGTGGTCACAATCGGAAGCCGGCAGCAGGCAGAGGGCAGCAGGCAGTAGCGCTGCTAGGCTTCGCTCTTAAGTCAGTCATAGATTCCTGCCATCTGCCCGCTGCCCTCTGCCTGCTCTCGCCATGCGGCTCCTGATCTACGAATGGATCACCGGCGGCGGGCTCGTCGGGAGCGAGGGGGCTTTGCCGGAGTCGCTGCTGCGGGAAGGCCTCGCCATGGTGCAGGCTGTTGCGGCGGATGCGGCCGACGTTGAGGCGATCCGCCACCGCTCGGTGTTACGGGACTTGCGGCTGCCGCACTTGGCGGCGGCGGGCGCCGAGCTGATCGAGGTCGCTAGCCGGGCCGAACACGATGCAGCGCTCGAAGAGTTCGCCACGCAAGCCGACGGGGTGCTCGTCATCGCTCCGGAGACTGACGGCGTGCTCCTTCGGACCGTACGACGACTCGAATCGCTGAGCGCCAAGCTGATCTCGCCAGGGGCGGAATTTGTCGCGATCGCCGCGGACAAGGGCCGCACCGCGGCGGCTTTGAAGAGAGGGGGCGTGCCGACTCCCGAGGCGACACGGCTCGATCCCGACGAGGCGCTGCCGCGGGCCTTCGCCTACCCTGCGGTTATCAAACCGCTCGACGGCGCCGGTTCGCAAGACACGTATGTCGTCGCCCATGGCAACGATCGCCCGCCGGCCTACGCCTGGCCGCGACGCGTGGAACGCTTTGCCCACGCAAGATCCACCGTGGCCGTTCGTCGCGCTTGCGAATCAATTGGTCGGCTACCTCACACAAAGCGAAGCGGGCGATCTGAATTTCAAAGCCGGCGAAACGGTAACCCTCCCCCTTTCGCCGCGGCAACAGGTGACCGACTTCGTGCTCAA
>JBGSJY010000228.1:0-5966 GCA_041741515.1 Pirellulales bacterium
GCGATGCAGCAGCACGGCGGCGGCGTGCCGCTCGACCCGCAGCGCGTCAAAGGCTCGCACGGCGCCCCGCCCCGCAGCGAAGCGCAGCGCGGCGTGCTGCTCTCCAGCCGCAAAGGGACGTTCATCGAGCAGCCGACCGCCGATGTCGATGTGTTCGACATGGTGCTGAGGCAGTTCGGGGCGTAGGCGAGCCGGCGTTCTGTGGGAGGGGTCTCCAGACCCCGATTACGGTATCCATGCCGAATCGCAATGGTGGGCGTAATCTGCGTCGGGAGACGCCTCCCACAAAGTGGCTTTTCCTCTGCCAACTCCGACGACTTGCGTCGCCGGCTCGCCATTGAACTAACCACTGAAGTAGACGTACGCGCCGATAATCAGCGCCATCACCAGGCACGAAGTGATCACGTCGACCGCGCCCCAACTGGCCCGCGTCTGCGCTTTGTCTTCCGCGGTGATCGCGCCGTAGGTGAGGCCGCTGATCTGGGCCTCGTTGGGCGCAGCCGTCAGGTAGCTAACAACGATCATCGCCGCGGCGCTCACCACCGTGATGATCAGGCTGAAGTACTGGAAGTAGATCTTGTTGACGATCCACAGCAGCGAGCCCGTGTCGTAGGCGAAGTCGGGGTAAATCTTGCTCGGCGTGTCGACGCCCATCCGGAAGAGGCCGAGCGTAAAGCCCACCAGCAGCGCCGCCATGCAGCCGGCCGCGTTGAGCCGCTTCCAAGCGATGCCGAAGAAGAAGACCACGAAGATCGGCGGGGCCAAGTAGCCCTGCACGCTCTGCAGGTAGTCATAGAGGCCACGCGACCCCTGGATGACGGGGATCCAGGCCATACCGATCAGCACCATCGCGACCGTCGCCAGGCGGCCCACCTGCACCAGCCGCTTCTCCGACGCGGCCGGGGCGAACTTCTGGTAGAGGTCGATCGTGAACAGCGTGCTGCAAGCGTTGAACACGCCCGCCAGCGAGCTCATCAGCGCCGACAACAGACCCGCGACGACCAGCCCGCGGATCCCCGCTGGGAGGACGTTCTGGACCATCATCGGGAACGCCTTGCCGGAGTCGGCGATCTGTGACCCGTCCTCGGTCATCATCGGCGCGAAGTTCATCCCGGCGAGCTCGCCCGACTGCGACTTGATCGTCAGCCCCATGCAGATCATGCCGGGGACGATGAAGATAAACACCGGCAGCAGCTTGAGCAGCGCGGCGAAGATGCTGCCACGCCGGGCAGCGGTCTCGCTCTCGGCGCCCAGCGCGCGCTGGACGATGTACTGGTCGGTGCACCAGTACCACAGGCCAATGATCGGCGCGCAGAACAGCATGCCGAGCCACGGGTAATTCCCGTTGAAGTACCACGCCTGGCGGGTGAGCTGGCCGGCGTCATTGGTCTCTTCGACCGGCGCCCATTCGAATGGCAGCGCCTTGCCGTCCACTACCGCGGTGAGTGGCTTCCAGAGGTTGAACTTGTCGTCGCCGATCGTGGCGCGGAGCTCTTCCCACCCACCGATGGCCTGCAGGCCGTAGTAGGTCACCAGCGCCGAGCCGACGATCAACACCACCGTTTGCAGCGTTTCGGTGTAGGCGACCGCGCGGAAGCCGCCGAGCGTCGTGTAGGCGCCCGTCAGCAGCAGCACGAGGATCGAACCGATCCAGAAACTATTGAGCGGTCCGAGCGTCAACTCGGGAAGCAACACCGAGAAGACGACGCCGCCGGCGTAGATGCCCACGGCGACTTTCGTGACGACGTACGCCACCAGCGAGATGATGCTCAGCGTATAGCGCGCAGCGGGCGAGAAGCGGCGCTCGAGGAACTCGGGCATCGTGAACACCCGGCTCCGCGCGTAGAACGGCACGAGGACCCACCCCAGCACCAACAGGCACCAGGCGTGGAGCTCGTAGTGCGCCATCGCAACGCCGTCGGTCGCGCCCGAACCGGCGAGGCCCACGAGGTGCTCCGAGCCGATGTTCGACGCAAAGATCGACGCCCCGACGATGAACCACCCGAGGCTGTGACCGGCGAGGAAGTAGTCTTCGGACGTGTCGTTCTTCTGGCGGATGACCCACCAGGCGAGGCCCAGAATGATGGCGAAGTATCCGCCGATGACGGCCCAGTCGAGCGTTTCCACAAGCAGCGATCCGAAGGGCGGAGGAGAGGCAAGAACGAAAAGTGACAATGGTCCAAAAAAACCACTGCCGAAGGAGATTAACCTCCCGCCCCGGCCGCCAGCAACCCTGACAAGGCCCTTCTCTCAGCCATCGCTTTCGACGTTGTCATCGCCCTCGTCCTCGACTTCGCTCTCGTCGTTATCAGCGATCTTCTTGGTGGCGGACTTCTTCGTATTGGGCTGCCCCGAGACGTCCACGAGGAACTTTCCACACAACAAGTTGCGCCCGATGAGGAGGGGATACTCCATGTGCGAACGGTCGTTGAGCGTGACATGAACGCGCCGCTCGACATCGCCGTGGACGAGTGTCAACCAGACCTTGTAACGTCGCTCGATCGCATCGGAGTTGGTGGTCTTCACCCGGACGGTGTCGGCGATCGTGGTCGTCACCCGTTTGGTCTTGCCATCGGCCGACTCGAGCTCGAAGGAGATCTTCTTGCCGATGTTCTTAATCATCGACCTCTTGTTGGCGTCTTCGATCTTGACCTTGGTGGCGTGGATCGAGCAGGTCTTCGCCCCGGTATCGACCCGCGCCTTGTAGCGGTAGCCCGACTCCTTCTCGACAAACTCGGCGATGGGCCCGAGTACGACCTTCTCTGGCGATACCGAACAATCCTCCGGCGCCGGAGGGTCGGGTGGCACCGATTCGTCCACTTCTTCCGCAATTACCTCGTCAGCCCAAGCCGGCGCAAGGCCCGAGAACCCCGCCGTCACCAGCGCGAGGGCGCCAAGGGCCATCCACCGAGGCACGTTTAGGCGAATTGGGGAAAAAAGCATCGTGGTCTTGGATCGCAAGGAACGGGCGCCTAGGGTGGGCTTGGAAAATCGGGGCGATACGGAAGAATAGCCGGTAGCGGGAAGTTCAGGGGACTATTTCCGAGCTATAGTCTACGCGAACACCGCCGCGGAAGTTCCCTCGCGAAGGATCGCAGGCTGCATTTGCGGCACGTTTCTGCGACTCGATACACTCCCTACGACTCCCCCCCTCCGAACGTGAGCAGTCGCTCGCTTAGTCAACTTGGTCTCGTCGGCCTGCTCCTTCTCGGAGCCGTCGGGGTCGCGTTGCGGCATTCCTCCCGTGTCGCCGATCGTACCGCGTTGGAAGACAGCCGCTGGCGGCTGACCTACGACGTCAAGTTCAAGGCGACCGGATCACGCACCGAGGTGCGTTTGGCGTTGCCGCTGGGGAGCGACCACGTCCGGATCGAAGAGGAAAACGCCACCAACCCGCGGCTGACCGAAGACATCCGGCGGCGCGTGCCGAGCGGAACCCGCGAACTGGTGGTCGCCACCAATCAGCTGGGCGATTATCAGGTGACTTCGGAGTTCGTGCTCCGCCTCCGCCCCCGCGGGGGTTTTGGGGAGCCGGCGCTGACCGGCCTGTCGGGGGATGTTCGCGCCAGGTACACCGCTGAAGTCCGGACGATCTTCCCGACGCGTAACGCCGACGTGCAGGCCCTGCTGAATCAGGCCAAAAAAGAGACCAGCGGCTCCAACGGCGCCCTGCTGCAATGGATCTTTGAGCACTGCTCCCGCGACCTGAAACCGGCCCCGGCCAACGCCAACGACACGGTACTCGGCGCCCTGCGCGACCAGGCGGCCACGCCGTTAGGCCGCGCCCGGCTGATGGTGACGCTCTGCCGAGCCGCTGATTTCCCGGCCCGCCTGGTGACCGGCTTCGAGCTCCGCCAACAGGATGTCCTGACCCCTCACACCTGGGTCGAGGTCTTCAGCGAGGGCGTTTGGCTGCCGTTCGACCCGGTGTATGGCCATGCCCGGCGGATGCCGAACGAGTTCGTCGCCGCCCGCCGTGATGGCGAGCAAATCGTCCGCACACCCCGGACCGCAATGGCCGAAGAAATCGAGTCGAGGTATTCGATTGTGCGGCTTGGCCCGTCCAGCGCTGTGATCGACCGTGCCAAACCCCGCCCTTCGCAGGTCTTCAACCTCACTCGACTCCCGGTCGAAATGCACGAGGTCCTGAAACTGCTGCTCTTGCTTCCTTTCGGGGCGTTGATCATTGCTTTCTTCCGCAACATCGTCGGCATCCCGACGTTCGGGACGTTCGGACCGGCCCTGCTGGCGGTGAGCTTCGTCTACGCCGATTGGGGCTCCGGCCTGGTGATCCTGGCGGTGGTCGTCGTCGCCGGCATGCTGGGCCGGGCGATCGTCGGGCGACTGCAATTGCTGATGGTGCCGCGACTTAGCATCATCCTCACGACAATCATCCTGTGCGTGGTCTTTGGAGTCTCCGCCCTCGACTACCTCAATCTGACCCCCAGCGCCAACGCCGTTCTGTTGCCGCTGGTGATCGTGACGGGCCTCATCGAGCGGTTCTTCGTGACCACCGAAGAGGACGGCATGGGTTACTCGTTCCAGCTGGTCGCCGGCACGGTGGTTGTCTCGGCCGTGTGCTTCATGATCCTGAGCTGGAAAGACGTCGGGACGCTGATCCTTACCTATCCCGAGATCCATCTGATCACGATCGCCCTGTTCATCGCCATCGGCCGCTACGCCGGCTACCGGATCGTTGAACTGTGGCGCTTCCGTGACCTCGTCAAGTCCGCGGACAACTAATCCCGCCCCTCCCCTCACTCCAAGCATCCCACGATGCCACGCTGGTTTGCCTGGCCAAGCGAGTTGAAAGAGAGCGGGATCCTCGGGATCAACCGCCGCAACCTGTCGTACATCCTCGCGTCGAATCCCCGCAGGCTTTACCCGCGGGTCGATAACAAGCTGATCACCAAGAGTATCTGCGAGGCGAACGGCATCCCCGTCCCCGAGACTTACGGCGTCTTTGGGTCGCACGGCCAAGTCCGTAATTTTCCCGCGCTCGTACAGGAGCAAAATGACTTCGTCATCAAGCCCGCCTGCGGCGCCGCGGGACGCGGCGTGCTGGTGATCGCCGAGCACGTCGGCGACATGTACATCACCCCCGGCGGACGCGGCCTGCGCTGGAGCGAGGTGCGGTACCATCTCTCGACGGTCATCTCCGGTCTCCACTCGCTCGGCGGCCAGATGGACCAGGCGATCGTCGAACGACGGATCGTGACCCACCCCGTGCTCGACGCGGTGTCGGTCGGCGGCACGCCCGACTGCCGCGTGATCCTCTACCGAGGGATCCCCGTCATGGCGATGCTCCGCCTGCCGACGCACGCCTCGGGCGGACGCGCCAACCTCCACCAGGGGGCCATCGCCGCGGCGATCGACCTCGTGACCGGTCGCACCTACGGCGGCGTCTGCAACAACCGCGTCTACGACGAACATCCCGACACCCATCAGCCGATCGCCGGCATCGGACTGCCCGACTGGAAGCGACTGCTCGAGTCCTCGATGAAGCTCTCGGACGCCCTCGAGATGGGTTACATCGGCGTCGATTTTGTCATCGACGCTGAGAAAGGGCCGGTTGTCCTCGAAGCCAACGCCCGCCCGGGCCTCGCAATCCAGGTGGCGAACCGCACGGGAATCCGGCCGCGGCTGGAAAAGATCCGCAGCCTGCCGGAAAACCGGTTGAAGGGGGATTCCCGCTGGCGGCTGATCGAAGAGGTCGCGAGCATCGGCCTCTAGGCCGCCCGGGCGCCGAAGGCGACCTAGGCTTGCGGTGGCGCCAGCTCCCTGCGGCTGGGCCACTTCGGCTGGGCCCCTTCGGCTGGAGAGAAAGCCTCCGACATTCTCGGCTTGCGACCATGAACGCCCCCGCACCGGCCACTCCTCCAAAAACGCTGGCGACCCCGCCGGCCGCCACGCCACCACCACGTCCGCCGCAGGCCGGGGCCAGGGTCGCAGATATCGCAACCTCC
>JBGSJY010000229.1:0-2145 GCA_041741515.1 Pirellulales bacterium
GGCGCCTGGGGCGTGTTGGCCGCCAGCAGCTTCGGCGACGCGCATCGCGACTCGGGACCGCCCCGTCGGACGATGAACCTGGCGGTGGGGCTGTTGGTAGGCCTCTTCGCGGCCGGCGCGGCCGGACTGCTAGGAAACCAACTTCCGGCCTGGAGTGACTTCTCGGTCCACCCTAAGGATGTCCTGTTGGAAGAGGGGATCTTTCACGTGGGCGTCTATCGTGACATCGCCATCGTCAACGACGCCGCCGTGCTGCCCGTGGCGGCCGCGGTGATCTACTTCGGCTTCGTTTTCTTCCTCGTCCGCTGGTGGCGCTCGGCCGAGTACACCCGGCAGCACCGCTGGAACGTCTGGTCAATCGGCGCGGTGGTGATCGCGGCGTGGGCCGTCTCGGCGGTGGCCTGGTTCCCACAACCGCTTGGCATGGTAGTCGTGGGCGTGATCGCCCTAGCGACGCAAGTCGCCAGCCCCTGGTGCCCCCCCAGCCGCCGCGCCGCCCTGGCGCGTGGCGGCATGAGCATGGAGGTTTAAGCAATGACTGCGATCTCCCTAGTCCCCTTGCTCTTGATCGTCGCGCTCTTTTTCGTCGCGCCGACGCTCCTCGTTTTGTGGCTGGCGTTCGCCGCAATCCGACGAAAGAACTGGGGCGGCTTGGCGGTGCTCGCCTTCACGGCCGGCGCGTTGCTTTGCTCTGTGCTTATGCTAGGTCTCAGCTTCGAGCGTCGGATCGACAGTGACTTTGGCGGTATCCCCCGCTTGGAGAGGATGTCCGCTGAAGCTTCCGTTGCGGCGCCCACGCCCCCCCAACCACCAGCCGCCGAAATCGCCAGCGACGAAGAACTGGCCGCGGTCGCCTCGGCGCCGCCGAAGATCGAGCTCGATAGCGAGATCATTGTCGGCGACAAAGCCGAGGACGCGAAAAGCCATCACCCCGACTGGATCGACGCCCACCTCGGCGAAAACCAGAAGCTGATTGTCTCCGGGCCGTTCACCACGAAAGAATCGTGCGAGACCGACACTCAGAAGCAACTCGCGTCATGGATTGGAAGCCAATACGGAGGGGGACCTGACGGCGCCTCGGGCACAACGATCGATGTCACCCCGTTGATAAAGTCGCAACACGCCACGACCCGTGAGACGTCCGTCGGCGAAATGCATTTCCTCTACACGCTCGCCGAAGTCGACCCCGAAGCCGAAGCGCAGATCGCGAAGACGATCGCCGAATCCGCCGCCCAAGTCGCGCGCAAACGCGGCGTCCGCGCCGTGTCGTTCGCCGGCGTGGGCTTGCTGTCGCTCGTGGCGCTCGCGTACGTCGTGCTGCGATCAGGCGGGCGGAAAGCCACGAGCAAACCAACCAGCTAAGATTGGGAGCCCTAAGCGCAACAGGATGATACAAGGCCTAGCAGATTATCGTTCGGTGCATCCAAGAAGCGACAGCGCGTTTCGTCCCCCTCCTTCTTCAGAGGGAGGCCGCTTTGGCAGGGAAATCGGGGGGAGGGTGTTGAAGCGGGCACCAGCTTCACCCCCTCCCCTAGCCCCTCCCCCGAAAGCGGTGGAGGGGGACAAAAGGCGCTGACGCTTCTTGGAATACAATCGCAGTGGCGAGTCGAAGCTCGGTTTGCATCGCGCCCGCTTACGGTTAATACTCTCCGAGAGACCTCGCCTCCTCCACCCCGCAAATCCCCCGCCGCCGATGCCCGACGACGTGGTCAACTCTTGGGCCGACGACGTCGCGCCCTCGCCCGAGTCGCTGCTCGTGGTCGAGATCCGTCGTGGCAAGCCCGACGCGTGGCGGCAACTGATCGACGAGTTCGAGGGGCGCCTGCTCGCCTTCGTCCGCAGCCGACTGGGTTCAAGCCGTGCGGCGGCGAGCGAGGACGTGGTCCAAGAGACCTTCATCGGTTTCCTCACCAGCCTGCCGAACTACGACGCCCGCCGGCCGCTCGAGGGCTGGCTGTTCTCGATCGCGGCCCACAAGCTCACCGACCACCTGCGGCGCGAAGGCCGGCGCCCCGCCGTCACCTTGTCGAGCACCGATGGAGAATCGGGCGGCGGTTCCTGGGACCTGCCCTGCTCGGCGCGAGGCGCCAGTTCGATCGCCCGCAGCGGCGAACGTCGCGCGCTCGAGGCCGACGCGCTAGATCG
>JBGSJY010000230.1:0-16416 GCA_041741515.1 Pirellulales bacterium
CAACGCGATGGCCACGGGAGATTCCGCTTCGGCGACGGCCGCCTCGGCCGGTTCCGGTGTGAACGTAACTTGGCTGCGCTCGGCTTCGACCGAGGCCGCGAGCGCCTCGGCCAAGCGCGGGTCATCACGCAGCTCGGGGCGGCGATTGACGAAGTCGGTGCGGGCCCTGTAGGCGGCTTGGGTATCGCCGCTGGCGGTCGCAGACTGGATCGTCGTCAGAGTCTTGCCGAGGTCGTCCAACGACTCGCGTCTACGGGCGACACGTTGGAGCAACTCATTGATCGCCGTCACCTCCCGTTCGTCCCGGAGCGACTTCGGGACGTACTTGGTGTTGTTGACGAGGGTCAGGGCGTCCGTCGCCTGCGAGACAAGGTTCTCGACGCGCTCGTTGTCGAAGTTGGTCGCCTCCGAGGCCTTGTCGGCCGACATCGCGAGGCCCCTGGCGATTCGCGGCAGGATCGACGCGAACTCGCCGCGATTTTCGGAGAAGGCCGCTTCGTCCTCGATCTGCGGCAGCTCCTCCTTGGCCGTCGCCAGGGCGGCCGCCCAGTCGGTGGACGTCTCGGTCAGTTGCCGCAGCCGCACAACCGATACTTTGACACGGGCTTCGCTCCACCGGGCGTTCCCCTCGAAGTCTTCGACAAACTGCTCGTACTCTTCACGGGCCTGGGCATAGGAGCCGCTAGCGTACGCCGATTGAGCCGACTCAAGGAGTTGGTCCCCTGACTGCAGGCTCATGACGATCATCAGCCCGACACCGCCGAGCACTAGCAACGCCAGCGCGCCGCCACCGAGCAGCAGCAGCGGCGAGTCGAAATCGTTCTTATGAGATTTTTTGACGTGCTTGCGGCGGCCGGCTGCGTCGCGTTTGACGTCGCCCCTGGCTCGCTTGGATTCGAGCTCGGCGCTGAAAGGGTCGTCCGGCGTTTCGGGCGTAGGTGGGGCGGGATTGGGGATGCCCGAGCCGAGCTGGATGAAGCTCTCGCTCGAGGTTTGCAAGAGGCTCGACGCCTTGCTGTCGGAGATCAGGTCGCGCGAGGTCAATTTCTTGGCGAGCGCTTCGGCTGTGATGGCGCCCCCGCTGGAGCGGTACTCCTCGTACAGCTCGTCGAGCACGTCGGTGGGAACGAGCTTCTGAAGCTCGATCGCCTCGAGGAATTGCTTGGCAGTCGCCATCGGGTCGGGGGTCTCGTTGCGAGATTCTCAGGAAAGATATTAGCCGCAGCCTACAGGTCGTCTTCGACGCTCATCAGCCGGATCTCTTCGACGCCCGCGCCGCTCCCGGCGTCGAGTGCGGCGACGACAAACTCGTGCGTGGCGTCGCCGCTAGCCTGGACTAGCATCTTGCGGTAGCCGCCGCTCGAACCCGACCCGCCGTCGGGCGACTCGCCCTTGCGGGCCGCGCGGACGAGATTGCGCATGTCCTGGCGGCTGGGCGCCTTGACCTCGTCCGTCCAGGCGGGGCACGAGACCCAATAGACGTTGTCACCGTCGACGCGGACGACGATCGAGTCCTCTTCGAGCTGGTCGATCGACTGGGTCGGCGCCGTGTCGTCGTCGTTGACTGGCGGAACGGCGATCGCCTTCTGCAACGCAAAAGCGGCCGTGATCATGAAGAAAATCAGCAGTAAGAAGGTGACGTCGACCATCGGCGTCATGTCCATGTCCCCCTCCTCGTCCGCGGAGGAGCTGCGCGCGCGGGCCCACGGGCTCGGGCGGCGAGCGGGACGCGGTTCGTCGGTAGGCGGGGGAGCGGCCATCGGTTGGATCCGTAAGCTCGTCCTCAATCGGTGTCGAGGACGGCAAGGTGGAGGTTTGCCCCCTCGACGCGGGAGACACTCGCCACCACCGCCGCCACATGACGGTAGGCGACGCTCTTGTCCGCCTTGATGATGACGTTGGGTTTGTTATCGACGAGGCCCGCCTCGACCGCCTTCTGGATCGCCGCGTCGCGCGAGGAGGCGTCCTCGGGCAGCAGAAACTCGTCGATCTTGCCGTCCGCGGCGTAGACCGGCGCGAGGGGACCGGAGGCCTCGCCGATGGTGATGACGGTTGATTCAATTTGGCTGACCGCCTCGCCGTGCAGGGCTTCGGGCAGGCGGACGGCGCTCTCTTGGTCGGGGGTCGATGTCACCAGGAAGAAAATCAACAACAGGAAGGTGATGTCGATCATCGGCGTAATATCGACTTCATCCTCCCCTGCGCCGGGCTTCGGGCGGCGGAGAGCTGGGGAGAGCGTTGCGGCATCGGGGTTGAACGGCACGGCGACAGATGCGGAGAGTCGGAGATTGGTGGGTGAAACCTGCGGAGGGTCAACGGAGCCGCAAGACTTCGAGGATCTGCGAGACGCCCGCCGTGACCAGGTCTTCCATCTTGCGGATCTGCACGTTGATGCCTTCGCGGGCCAGGAGCAGTGGCACCGCGATCGAAAGGCCACAAGCGGTTGTGACCAGCGCGAACATAATGTCCTCGGCCATCTGTCCCGTATCGACCTTGGTGCCGGAACTGAGGTTGGAGAACGCGCCCATCATACCGACGACCGTGCCGAGAAGGCCGATCATCGGGGCGCTCTTGATGACGGTCGCCACCCAGCTCAGGCGGTAGTCGATGTCGGACATCACGTCGAGTTGGAAGCGTTCGGCGAGCTGGCGTTCGACGCGCTCGGCGCCCTGTTCGCGGTTCATGATGGCGTACAACGCCAGTTGCGGCATTGCCCGGCGGTCCTCGCCACACAGGGCGATCGCTTCGTCGTACTTCTTCGCGCTGACGGGCTCGTCGATCGCCTCCATAAAGGCGTCGAGCTCTTCCTCATTGCGGAAACGCACTGTCGCCACACGGCGCCACACCAGGATCAGATTGAAGACGCCCCAGATGGCGATTCCCCCAAGCCCGATGAAGGTGATGTATTCAACGATCTGGAAGAGCAACTCGAATTTCATGCTCGTTCTTTGGCTTGTCGGCGACGCGTGCGGGTGGTGGGCTTTCCCTCATGAGGGAGAAGACCCGCGTTGAGTTTCGGGATTGGTTTAGAAGTACAATCGTTGCTCCGAGACCTCAAAGTCGTAAGCGGAACCCCGCTTCACGACCTTGAATACCGTCAGAGCGATGTCCCCCGCGGGGCGGTCCCCCGCGGCTTTTTTTTCTAAAGCTAGCAGCTTGTTTTGCAGTTCGGGCGAGCAGAACTCGAGGATCAGCTCGCCGTGCTTGAGGATCCCCGCCTTCTCGGCGAGGCGCCGGTCGAGCGGGTAGAGCGGGCCGCCCGCCGAATTGAAGTATAACCGGGCGTCATCGGAGGGGTCGCCGGTTCGCACCACGGGGCTGGGCGTGCTGAGCTTCGACGCGTAATAGACAACGTTGTCGGCCCCGAGGACCGCGATTTCGAGCCCCGCTTCGTCGAACCATTTGGCGTATTGCTCGAAGGACTCGGGCTCGAAGTGAATCTCGCGGCGGGGTTCACGGCCCATGCCCGTCCCGTTGCCGGAGACGCCCGTTCCGCGGGGATCGCCCTTCGAGGCGCCGGCGTTCTGGTCGTTCTCGGCCGTCATCTCCTCGGACATCAGGACCGCGTCGCTGGTGGCGGCGATCGAGAGCTGATCGAGGAGCGACTCGAGATTCTTCTCCAGGATCTCCGGGGCGTTTTCGACACCCGGCAAGAGGTTGTTCGCCTGGGGGTTATTGGCAGCGCTGTCGTTGAAAGGAGATACCGGCGTGACCGGGATCGCGGGAGGCGTCCGCTCCAGACGGCTGGAGAAAAAAACCAACACGATGCCGAAGGTCGTCATACCGACAATTAGCAGCAGCGCAATCAAGAGACTGGTCGTCCGGTCGTACGCGCTGACACGCAGCCCGGACGCCGCCCGCTCGGGACGCAGCGATTCAAGAGACTCAACGGCCAAGGTCGATCACCGCCTCCGGCCGCAAGGCGAGGTACCAGCGTTTCCACTGCTCGAGTTCGGCATACCGCTGGTCGTCGTTGAAGTCGTCCGGCATACCGAACCCACGCGGGCGCCGCGCGATCGCCCGCAAGCCGTCGCGTGAGGCGAGCGCCACCCGCGGGTCGGGGTCGGTGAGGCCATACATCAGCACCGGCGCGTAGTCGAGATCCCCGAGGCCCCCCAGCGCGCGGGCGGCGACGAGTCGCTGGTTGGGCTCGCCCGTACGGAGCACTTGTGAAAGGTGCTGGGCGTCGGTTGCGCTGAGGTCCCCAACGATGAGCGCCGAGGGATCCGCCGCGAGGGCGTCCAGCCGGTCGGCCTCCCCCTTCTCCATCATCGAAAGGAAGTCGGCGACGCCGACGGTGTCCATCTCAACAATCACCTGTCCCCGCCTTAGCTTGGCGGCGGCGAGATTCTTCGGCAGCCCCCGCCCGCTAACCAGGGACCCTTCACCGATGCCCCCTTGGAGACTCTTTTGGGTCGCCCGGAGCAGGAACATTACCGCGAACGCGGTATCTGCCACGTCGCCACAGCCTTGGCTCCACCGGCCCGGTTGTTGTTGGTGCGACTCAATGAAGCCAACACCTTTTTCATACCAATCGGGTTCGAGCTCGGAAAAGCCGACCCGCGCCTCGCGGAAAGAGTGATAGCGCTCGAGCGCGTAGAGGTAGTAGAAGGGATATTTTGCGGAAGAATCAAACCCGCTCTTTTCCATCCAGTCCTGGCCCATCTCGAGGGCAGAATTCACCCGCTTCCAATCGACGCCGCTGGGGCTGAGCGACTTGGCGACGCCGAGCCGATCCTTCGCGAAGCGGACCGAAGCCGGCACGCCTCCAACGTCCGCCGCCGCGCCGCCGACGGCCGACATCGAGCCGGCGTTGAGCAGGCCGTGAAGGTCGGCTCCGATCAGTAGGCTCGCCATCGCGGCGGCGGTCAGCGTGGGTGAGACGTCCTGTTGTTGGGCGAGGCCGGCGCTTTCGGGGATGACGCCCTTGTAGCCCCATCCGCCGGCCGGGCTCTGCGTCTTGTTGAGCCAGTCGATCAGCCCCTTGGCGTTTGTCGCGTCTGTCGACATACCGATGCGGTGGGCCTGCCACATAGCAAGCGCGACGTACTGGGTCTGCGAGGTGTCGCCGAGTTGCTCACCCAGGTATCCCCATCCGCCGTGCGGCATTTGCCGCCCGGAGAGCATGTCCATGTACCGCTGGATGGTGGCCCGTTCTTGCTTGGGCGCGACTTCCGTTAGGAAAATGACCGCCAAACCCTGGCTGTAGGTGGTGCTTTCCTGAGCCATTGCGCCCGCCTCTTTGACGCAGGCGTCAATGGCCTCGCGGATGCGGGGGCTGTTCTTTTTCCCGGCCTTGTGCAGGGCGAGCCCGACGAGGCACTTCGAGCCCAGCATGCTCTCGTAGGTGCCTTCGTAGGGGAGTGACTCGAGTGTGGTGACACCCGCTTCGACAAGGGCTTTGACGCGGGGACTCGTCGGCAGCAGCGCCCCGGCTGGGACCGCGTAACCGATCCAACCAATCGCCACCAAGGCGAGAGGATGGGCGATCACATGATAGACGGAGGCGAGATTCGGCACCGACGGGGGCTGCTGGGGTTAAGAAAGCCGTGTTGCCTGACCGGTAGAGGATTGGGCCGATCGACGTAACCCATTCCGTCGATGCTACTTCCGATTATTGACGCCCGTCAACCAAGTGGGGCGGATATCGCCCAGGGAGGTTTGACAGCCAGCCGCGGCCCCCTAAAATGCGGAGCTTCGCTGAGAGTCTCACGCCGAAAACTATTTCGGCCGACCTAAAGTTGGGTCGATGAGTCGCTTCAAGCGACGCCCTGCTCCGCTGGATCGATTCCTGCTGCGGCGGGCTCCGGGTGCATAGCTCAGTTGGTTAGAGCGCAGCCCTGATAAGGCTGAGGTCGGAGATTCGAGTTCTCCTGCACCCACTTACTTTATCGGCCTTCATCGGCGTGGCCGATTACGGCCTGTACTTCTGGCGGTCAGGTCACCTGATCCCTCTGGCGAATGGGTCCTCTGGCGGCCCGCGCCGCCGCCGTCGAGCGAGTTACCGTTACAGGGCATTGCTAGAGCTCGGACCAGCCTTCACTATGCCGGTCCCTGACTATGCCGGTCCCAGACTTGGCCGGTCCCTCCACTTGGCCGGGTAAAGTTGCGACGCTCTGCGAACTCAGGTCCCCGTCGCGTAGGGCTCGTGTGGGCGGGAGGGGTCGACCTTCATCGACCACCGTGGGCGGGCCCGTGAGTGTTTCCTCTCTGCCGCGAGGGAGGACAAAGCGGTCTTCGACGGCAACTTCCACGACCAAGCACGCGAAGGGAGACGACTCGGCCGTCCGAACTTGCTCTGATCGGTGAACACCCGCTCCGAAAGATTACCGTTTGGTGCTGATTCTGGCGGAGGGGCTAGAGAAAGCGCGGAAAGAATACAGCCGGTGTCGGGCCGGCAGTCGATTGGGTGATTCCCCAACAGAGGCGGTCGCGGACCGCTCAATCACGGAATCTCCCAGAAAATCGACGAGGCGTCCCGATGCGTATCGATCGTACCCTCCCCCGCTTGCGATTGGCTCTGGCTTTAGGCGTGGCCCTAGCGGCGGGCGCCCCAGGTGGCCGTGCCGAAGCGGCGGTGATCTTCAGCAACTTTGGCCCGGGCGACTCGTTCTCCAGTTCCGGCCGCATCGTGCAGGGTCCGGGTGTCGGCACAATCGGCGACGTCAACCAGGGATCGACCTTCACGGTCGGACCGGCGAGCGCCTTCCTGACGAGCGTGTCGCTAGGAGTAGGCGTCAACGGCGCGCCGAGCGTAGGGACGGGGCCGATCGACGTGATCATCGCCGCCGACGCCGGCGGGTCACCCGGGGCCACGTTGCGGACGCTGTCGATGAACCTCGGCCTCACCGGCGATCAAGTCGTCACGCTGCCCGACGACGGCTCCCTCGAGCTGTCCGCCAACACCACGTACTGGGTGCTGATGGACGGAAAGGGCAATTTCAACGGCGGTTGGCGTTTCAATGACACTGGCGACATTGGGCTCACGGCCGGGCAGTCCGAACCGAACCCCTGGAACGTGCGGATCGACGACGAGCGTTATGCCCTCCGCGTTGAGGGCCGTCTCGCTATTCCGGAGCCGACGGCGGGTCTGCTGGCCCTCTTCAGCGCTGCCGCCGCCGGCACGGTGCGGCGCCGCGGTCGCTAGCAGCCAGAAGGATCCAAAGACGAAGGACTATCGTCTCAACGCCGAGCCGGGGGCTACGACTCGGAGGGAAAGGCAGCGACATCGGTGTCCGCCGAGGAGACTCTTCGGTACGTATCCCCCGTCGCCGCTAGAACCGCGGAAATCCCACAATATCCTTCATCCGACACCCCCGCCCGCCAGCGGCAGGAAAGAGAAGTGCACGTTTTGGGCGGGGAATTGGGAGAAAGGGTCCCAATGGCGCCCGATCAACGGCCAACGAAGCCGATCAAGAGGACTGCGTCGCGACGAGGCGCCCCGAATTGTGGCGTTCTCGTCTGTCCGCGAGAGAATCCTGGTGCTATACTTTTGCCACAAGAACAAGGTGTGAGACCTTCCGGCCCCCTCGATGCGTCCCATGTGGCCCATGCCACGTGCCTCGCGGGAAGTTCCGGTTGTGGTCATTCGAATTCGATGAAAGCGGCGACCCGGGCCGGCTCCAACCTCCGTGTTAACGGAGGCCCCACCTGCCCCCCGGATACCTGGCTCTCGACCGCGATTGATTTTCTTGCCCCTTGCGGCCCTGGCAGTCGGCAATTTTTGCAGACGGCAAATGGCGGCGTCGTGTGACGCCCGACTTAGCGGCCGGCAACTAGGCAACCGCTCCCGGCGCTCGACGCACCTCCGTGCTGAAGCTGCGCGCGAGCAATCCCTTTCAGGACCACTAGATGAAGTTTGCTGACCTCGGCCTCGCCGAACCCTTCTTCCGCGCCGTCAAAGAATTCGGCTACGAAGTCGCCACGCCCATCCAGGCGCAGGCAATCCCCTCCATCCTCGCCGGCTGCGACTTGATCGGTTGCGCGCAGACCGGCACCGGCAAAACGGCGGCGTTCACGCTGCCGCTGCTGGACCTCCTCGTCCAGAGAACTCCGAAGAACGAGAACGCGCCGCCGAAGCAAGAGCAAGAGGATTCGGCTGGCGAGCGCCCGAACCGCGCGGACCGTCGTCGCAGCCGCGGCGCCAACCCGAAGCCCCGCCCCATCCGTTGCCTGATCCTCGCGCCGACCCGCGAGCTCGCCGCCCAGATCGGCGCAAGCATCGATCGATACGGCAAGCACACCGCGCTGCGTAGCGCGATCATTTACGGCGGCGTCTCGCAGGTTCCGCAAGTAAAGGCGCTGCGTCACGGCGTTGACCTCTTGGTCGCTACGCCGGGCCGGCTCTTGGACCTCGTGAATCAGGGCTACGTCGAACTGAAGCACGTCCAGATCCTCGTTTTCGACGAGGCGGACCAGATGCTCGATATGGGCTTCTTGCCCGATCTGAAGCGGATTGAGCGCCTGGTGCCGCGTGAGCGGCAGTCGCTGATGTTCTCGGCGACCATGCCCGAGCCGATCCGTAAGATCGCGGAGGAATGGCTCCACAACCCGGTCTCGGTCCAGGTTGCGCCGGTCTCGACGCCTGCCGATCGCATTGCCCAATCGGTCCACTTCGTCGATCAGAAGCGGAAGCCCGACTTGCTGTCGCAGTTACTCCACGCCACGCCCCGCGGGCGGACGCTGGTGTTTAGCCGCACTAAGCACGGCGCCGATAAGATCGTCAAGCACCTGGAGCGCAAGGGCTTGGACGCCGCCGCGATCCACGGCAATAAGAGCCAGGGCGCACGCAACCGCGCGCTGGAGCGGTTCAAGGGCAAGAACCCGCCGGTGCTGGTGGCGACCGACATCGCCGCCCGTGGCCTTGACATCCGCGAAGTCACGCACATCGTCAACTACGACCTGCCGGAAGTCCCGGAGACCTACGTGCACCGCATCGGCCGCACTGCGCGGGCGGGCGCTGAAGGGATCGCGTTGTCGTTCTGCGCTGGGGACGAGCGCGGCCTGTTGCGACAGATCGAACGGCTGATGAACGTGACGATCAACATCGAGCCGACAATCGACGGCTTCGAGCCGACCGACCCCATTTCCCACGGCACGACGAAGAAGAAGCCTTCGGCCCGTGGCGGACGGGGCGGCGGCTCGCAGGGCAAACCGCGGGGACCGATCAAGTTAGCATCGACGGGCAAGTCGCGCCGTCCCGCCCGGCAGAAGTCGAAGCCGGAAGGCGCCGGCGCCTCCGGTAGCGGCCGTCCCGCCGGCGGAGCGGCTACCGCGACGCGTCCGCCCAAGAAGAAGTCACGCCATCGCTCGGCGGTGTGATGCTCACGAGCCGGCTGGCTCCGAAATAGCTGATAGGACCGCCCGTGCGGATGCCTTCCTCTGTCTTATTAGTGATGTTGCTGACGGCGTTTGGCGCCTCGTGCGCCAACGCCGCGCAGCGTCCGAATATCGTGCTCGTCTTCATCGACGACCTGGCGTGGGCCGACCTCAGCTGCTTCCGCGGCCCCGCCTCCGAGGGCGGCCCCGAAACGGAGAACCTCGACCGACTTGCCGCCGAAGGGATCCGCTTCGAGCAGTTCTACGTCAACGCGCCGATCTGCTCGCCGAGCCGGTGCGCGATTACCACGGGGCAGTACCCGCAGCGCTGGCGGATCAACTCGTACCTCGACAACCGCCGGCGGAACAAGCGGCGGGGGATCGCCAATTGGCTCGACCCCGAGGCGCCAACGCTCGCCAGGACGCTGTCGGAGAGCGGTTATGCGTGCGGCCATTTTGGCAAATGGCACCTGGGCGGGCAGCGCAACGTCCGTAACGCGCCGCTTATAACTCAATACGGCTTTGAGGAGTCGCTCACTAATTTCGAGGGACTTGGCGCTCGCATCTTGCCGCTCAACGACGCCCACGACGGCAAGGCGCCGCAGAAGTACGCGCTGGGGTCCGATCTCCTCGGGCGTGGCCCCGTGATCTGGCGGGACCGCGCCTACGTGACGCAGGAATTTACGCGGTCGGCGATCCAGTTCATGAAGTCCGCCGTTAACCGCGACGCGCCCTTCTACGTGAACGTGTGGCCCGACGACGTTCACTCGCCCCACTTCCCGCCGGGAGATTTGCGCGGCGACAATAGCGCGAAGGCTCTCTTCCGTGGCGTGCTCGACGCGATGGACGAGCAACTCGGCGAGCTATTTGACTTCATCCGGAGCAACGAGAAGCTACGCGATAATACCATTATCTTGGTTTGCAGCGACAATGGCGGCGAGCCACGCACCGGCGACCACGGCTCGCTCCGCGGGAGCAAGGCGACACTCTACGAAGGCGGTATTCGCTCACCGTTGATCGTCTGGGGGCCCGGGGTCCTCGGCCAGAGCGTGAAGGGCGGGGTGAACCGGACGTCGGTCTTCGCCGCCTTCGACTTGCCTCCGACGCTGTTGGAGATCACCGGCGTGGGCGTTGAGAAGATGCCCGACTCGGATGGCGAGCCATTGGTCGAAGTCCTGTGCGGCGAGTCGGATGCATCGCGGAGCCGGCCGATCTTCTTCCGTCGCCCGCCCGACCGCGACGTGATCCCCTTCTACGGCAAGGGCGACCTCCCCGACCTTGCCGTCCGGTCGGGCAAGTGGAAGCTGCTCTGCGAGTACGACGGCGCCGAGCCGCAGCTCTACGACATTCCTGTCGACCCAGGTGAATCGAATGACGTTGCCTCAGACAACCGGCCCGTTGTGGAACGGCTGGTTCGCGAGGTCACGGGCTGGCACGCCTCAATGCCTGCGGACGACGGCCCGCAACTGGCCGGAAGCGACTAGCGCGGGCTACGCCCCGGCCTAACGGCTACAGAGGAGAGAGGTCCTGAGCCGTGGGCGGAAGCCCTCGGAGTGCAGCGCGACCCGTACTCCACTCCGAGGGCTACCGCCCACGGCTCAGACGCGATGTTTAGTTATGGCGGGCTCTAGGCAGAACGTCGGATGGCATGCCGCCAATCGGTCGCCTCGCTATCCGACAATAAAAAAGACCCGGGCGACTGCCCGGGCCTTCCCCGTTGAATTGACCGCTGAGAGCTGAAAGCTGAGAGCTCTCCCTCACTCCGCCGAGAACGCATACACACAGGTGTGCGTGTAGGTCTCACCAGGACGCAGGACGACGTCGGGGAAATTCGGCTGGTTCGGTGAGTCGGGGAAGTGCTGCGTCTCGAGGCAGAAGCCGCTCCGGTTGGCGTAGGTCTTGCCGTCCTTACCGGTCTGCCCCTTGAGGAAATTGCCGCCGTAGAACTGCACGCCGGGCTGGTCGGTGAGGACCGTCAAAACGCGTCCGGAGGCCGGGTCATTCACCGTGGCCGCCTTGTGCAACCCCGGCTGGTCGGAGGGAGTCTTGTTCAAGACGAAGTTGTGGTCGTAACCCGCTCCTTCGGCGTCGCCGAACGAATCGACACGCTCGCCGATGGCGTGGGGCGTGCGGAAGTCGAGCGCCGTGCCCGCGACCGGAGCGATCTCACCGGTCGGGATCAGCGAGTCATCGACCGGCGTATAGCGGTCGGCGTAGAGCGTCACCAGGTGGTCGTTGATCGTCGGAGCGCCGGCGCCAGCCAGGTTGAAGTAGGCGTGGTTGGTGAGGTTGACCACGGTTGGCTTGTCGGTGGTCGCCGAGTACTCGATCCGCACGGCGTTGTCATCGGTAAGGGTGTACGTGACCTGGGCCTGGAGTTCGCCCGGGTAGCCCTCTTCGCTGTCGGGGCTGGTGTAAGAAAACGTGACGGAGTTGTCGGCGTCGGACTTTTCAGCCTTCCAGACGACCTTCGACAGAGCGCGGTCACCGCCGCCGTGGAGGTGGTTGGGGCCGTCGTTCGTGGCCAGCGTGTAGTTCTTGCCGTCGAGCGTGAACTTGCCCTTGGCGATCCGGTTGCCGTAGCGGCCGACGACGTTACCGAAATACTGGTTGTCGTCGCTGAGGTACTTGGCAGGGTCGTCAAACCCGAAGAGCACGTCGGCCGTCTCGCCGTCCTTGTCGGGGACCTCAGCGGCCATCAGCGTGGCGCCCAGGTCGAGCAACTTGATCTGCATGCCGCTCTTGTTCTTGAGCGTGTAGACGTGAGTCATCTCTCCCCCGGGAGTCTTTCCGAATTCAGCAACCTGGACGGCGGACGCCATCGAGGCGACGGTGAGCGAGGCGAGGGCGGCGGTGCGCAGGATCATTGAGGTCTCTCATCGAGAAGGAGCGGCGGCCAGCCACGCGGGGCCCCCAGCTGAAAAGTACTTCGCTGCGTCGAGGATCGCCAGGCGCGCCCCGCCCCGTCAAGTAGCGGGCCGCCCTAATCCACCCTTCTCGGCCGCGCATTCCCCTTCCCGGCACCGCCCCGTGAGCCGCAGCCGGTATGGCGCGAACAACCGGTAAGCGGCGTCCAGCGCGTGGCGGATCAAGGGCCAACGGGTCACGGCGACCAGCGGCCCGAAGCCGACAGCCGCATACAGCTTTCGAAAAACCTCGACCCCGACAATCCAGTTTCCACGGGCGTCGCGACCGTGGATTTCGGCCATCAGGCGGCCTTGCGACGTCCCGTAGATCGCGGGGTCAAAGCCGGCGGCGGCGATGTCGGTGAACCGGATTCGGTTCCGCTTGTCCCAACGCCTCAGCAGAGCAATCTCCCGCCGGCAGAGAGGGCATGCGCCGTCGTAGAAGACCTCGACGTCGTACGGTTGGACCGGGGGGGCGGTCGGCAGCGGGGATTCGACGGGCATCGAATGGGAGAGTTCGGATTCGCGGGCTTTTCGAGGGATTGTAGGTCCGCGAAGCCGTTCGACCAGCAGCCCCGGCGTTGCGGCCGCGTCAAAAACCCGATACGCTACAAGGCTCGCCCGGCCTCGTGGCGCAATTGGATAGCGCGTCGGCCTCCGAAGCCGAAGGTTGCTGGTTCGAATCCAGCCGGGGTCACTGTACAAATGTACACTACAGCGAGCCGATGCGGCTCACTGCTCTTCTCTGGCCTTCACGGCCTCACGCTTCGAAGCTTCACCGTCAAGCGTTGCGTCGCAGTCGCTCACAGTGCCGTGATTCGTGCCGTGAATAGGTGAGCCATTCGCCGCGGCTTCGAAGTAGTGCCGTGGTATCTGTGCG
The DNA here is from genome assembly GCA_041741515.1 of Pirellulales bacterium. GTDB lineage: Bacteria > Planctomycetota > Planctomycetia > Pirellulales > Lacipirellulaceae > Botrimarina. The sequence continues at coordinate 13,105 of JBGSJY010000230.1, forward strand.
TAGTGCTTCACCGCCACGGCAACGCTGTTGCCGATCCAACCGCAAGCCGCATGCGCGGGGTAGTTTTCAAGTAGCTCCGTCTCGCGAGTTGATCGCAGCGACTTCCATAGGTTCGGCCAAACGTCCAACCCAGCGGCGAGAATGGCGACCTCTAGCGGCCGCCGTATCGCCGCGCCGGTGAGGTACTGGACGGACGGCATAAGCAACGCGTCGCCCTCCCCTGCCGCCTCGCAAGCCGCCAGGAGCGGCGCCCGTAGCTCGGGGAATATCGGAACCCAGCGTTCCGCCTTCCCCTGGCGCTCCGTCTTAGGTGAGCGAATGCGGAATCGGTTATTCGCCCAGTCCACGTCAGAGAATCGCAGGAGCCGCGGTTCGGACGGAACGCGAACGCCCGCCCATCGCGCCAGGGAGAACAGGAGTTGCCATTCGACGCCGGGTAGCTCGGCGAGAATGCGGCGGGCGTCGCTTGCCGGCAGGAAGAATCGCTTCTCGCTCGCTACAGGCGAACGGCTAACGCCCGCGTCAACGAACGGGTTACGGTCCAACATGCGGTGTTTGATCGCGTGGCCGAATAGCCGCGTTGCGATCTCGCACCGCTTCTGTACGGTCGCCCTGGCGTACTTCCGCCCGTCAACGATGCGCTTAGGCGTCTTCGCCGCTTCCTTGCTGGCGAAGTCTTCCGCATCGCCAGGGGTGACGGCCGCTAAGGGAGTGTCCGCCCCCAAGTGCTCACGCATCGCGCGGAACGCTTGTTCCATTACCGCCCGCGTCCCTGGCTTCAACTGCTCGAATCGCCGCTCTTTGTAGTGCTCGATCAGCTCGCCAACGGTCCGCACGACGGCGGCCCGTGCGGTCGTGAGCCCTAGAAACGCTAGGCGGCCGTGCAGGGTGTCGTCGATCGTCGCGAGCCAGGCGACCGCCTCGCCGTTGAGTTGCCCGCCGTGCTTGGCGACGGATTCTAGGGCCGCGATATGCCCCCGGATCGCCTCCGCGCGGCCCTTCGCGATCCGGCCTAGCCCGATCTTGCGCGGCTTCCCGCCAACTCGGACGCGAACCTCGAATCCGTAAGCCTGTGGTGTGAGAGTCGCCATCCCTGCCCCTGAATGAAAGCGCCCCCCGGGCTTCGGCTGGACAGCCCGCACAGCGGCGGGCCTCGAAACGCGGGGGGCGTAGGTCGGTCGAATTGTCACCCGCCCCAGTCCAGTAGGGGCGTCGCTGCTATCATCCCTGGCGGTCAAGGGCCGCCAGGGGTTTCGTCAAACACCTCAAGGGCCCCGTCGGCGAATCCGCAGAGCCACTCCACGTCCTCCAGGGGCGTAGTGTCGTCGGGGGGAATGACGCCCCACCAGAACCACAACCAGTCACCGCCCTCGCCGTCGATCGCTTCCGCCAGGAACTTTGCCGGCGAGAGCGAGTCGCCCATCAAGCCCACAAAAGTCGTCGTGCTTGATTCGCACGAAACAAACTCGCGACGCAGCCGGTTCAACTGCTCCCACTCGGCCGACTCGCGGGCCCATTCGGCCCCCACGCACTTCCCCGCCTCGAATTGCTTCTCTTCGTAGGCTTTGCGGCTCGCAGCCAGTTGCGCATTTACAGAATCCATCTTGGGCCCTTTCAATTACGGCGGACAAACCGGCGCCGCTCCGAAGCGACGACGTTCCCGCCAAGTGAAAACGAAAGCTTGGCACACGCGTTTTCAGCCGACAGAGTCGCCCGAACTCGATACGCCAGGGGGCGGGGGAACCGCCCTACAGCCCATGCCTTGATGCGGGTCTTCTACGCGCGACTCACGCCGCGGGTTCGTGTGAAAACTAATTTTTCGTCAAGTGCTGCTGAGGCATTCCGTCCATACAGCGGCCAGCCGGTGGCCGGCGTGGCGGTCCCGTAGGCGGGCCATGCGACACGCGGTCTCTATACATCACAAGTACGCGTTTTCCTGGAGCCGACGACGCAAGATTCGACCCTTTCATCTTGTTTTCTAAGAGATTGCATTTACTCGCAGCAGCCCGCAGAAGAAAATCTCTACGCCATGGGACCTCCCGAACCCTTCTCACAGCGGTTCACTCTCTCGAATCGCTTAACAGGCGGCGCCCCAACCGCTAGGGCCGTCGCCCCGGTCGTCACCCACGATCTAGCGGCTGGCAAACTCTAGTGTACGGGCGTATCCTTTGGCGATCGTGACGCCGCTCCAACGATTCGCCGTCCTCTCTGCCGACCACTTCACCATTGCCGAGGTGGTGCGCGACCTCGAAGCGGAATGGGGCGTCGGTGCCCCAGTTGAGAAGGTCGCCCACCGGATCGGACTGTCGGAACTCGTTGTCATTACGGCGCTGATCGACTTGGCGACCGTTGGCGTGGTGACGTGGTCGCCTGCGGATCGTGTGGCGTTCCATGAGACAGGCTCGCCGATCCTGGGGACGGTTCAATGACGCCAGCCGTCCGGCCCGGCCTCACGCTGGAGAACTGCGAAGCGGTGAGGATCGCCCTGGAGGTCCCGGCGCCGCGCATCGAAGCGATCATCGTTTGGCGGGACAACCCACGACGCGTTCGGCCGGAACCGCTGAAGCCGCTCCGAGAACTTCAGCCCGGCGACGTCATCGTGATCGACGGGGAGCGGCGGTTTGTGGTGAGCGTGGAGCCGTTTCGGTGATGCTCGGCGCCGAAACTACGGTCTGGGCAACGACCCTTCGCCGAGCACATTCTAGAGCAGCTACTATGCGTCGGTCGATGAAGCCGACGCCGTTTCTGAGGTCCTCAATTCGACCGAGGTTGTGCCGACCTCAGCGAGTTTAGCCTTGCCCTTCTACGCAGCGGGCGATGCAACCGCCGCGCGCTCCAGCGGATCGAACTGCAAGCGGTATCTGCCTGAGTGCGACACCGCTGCATCTGCTTACTGACTCAGGACGGTTCGACATGGGTCACGAACCTATCCCGTAGAAAGCTCCCAATGAGCATCGCTTTGAGTGCGATTGCGCTACCCGAAACTCCAACCGTTGATAATCCCTGCTGCGCCCAACTGCAGCACCAACGCAGCGAAGTCTTTTTATCCCACTTATCGGACGTGCCGCACAAGAGTCTGAAGTGGCCCCCCTAGCGAGCTTCAGTTCATAATCCTAAAGCGATCTTCGCGCGATCTTCACGGAGTTTTCGTAGGATCAGTATTTCATGCCAACTTAGAACGTGTCTTCAAATAGCTTTCATCCGATCCAGCCGGCGAGACATGAGGTTGGTCATGGCGAGGTGGATCATGGCTTCGCTGGTTTGCGGATTCCGTTCGTAGTCGCGGCTGTGGCGGCGGTAACGCATCAGCCA
>JBGSJY010000231.1:0-1853 GCA_041741515.1 Pirellulales bacterium
CAGCCTAAGCGGCTCAACGAGCCGCGGTCCCAACGATTCAACCAGGAGACTTAACGTAAAAAGATTCGGCAACGGTTGTTCGATCCGATCCGCCCCGGGCGGATTGAGATCCCTCCTGTTTGGGGCAGCTCGTTTCACGCCTTGGATGCGGGGCGGCCTCGGCCGCTTAAGCACGTTGCAGTGTATGGAGCGCCCCTGACAGCGAGGAATTCGCACCAGATAAATCAGCATCCGCCACCACGAGGCGGAGCCGCTCGCGGCAATCGCCAGCGGCGCCTTGCGAAGGAATGTTTCGGGAGCAATCGCCATCCGAAAAGATCGATCGCAACTCCCCGCCGCGACGACAACCAGCCCGAATCCATCGCCGTCACACTTCTACCAACGCAACGAGAACGCACCAAAACAGGCGACGACGCCAACCGCTACCCGTACGCAGATACCCCAAGGGAAACCTCTTCTGCTTGACAAACTCTTTCAGGAACGGCGTGAAACGCCGAAGGCACGAAGCTTGCCCAGCATCGGGGGCGTCAGCAAGGCCGGCCGGCAGAATGCCGTTCGAGCCTTCGGTCGATGAAGCCTCAGCAGTTTTTGCATAGGTCTTAAGCCGCGGAGAAGTGTCGGAGCCTCAGCAGGTTTAGCGCCGACCGGAGTCGCTACAGACGAACCGATCTCCGTCCGCTCCATCGCTCGACCAATGCGGCCAGCGCCATCAAATCGACGGCGGGCGGCTCTCCCGGAACTGCGGTCGGTGGGGACGACCTCAGCAGATTCGGCCCTGTCCTCCGGCGCCTCGGATGATGCACCCGATCTCTCGAACGAATCGCCCGAACGGCCAGTGGTCGGTCGGACCTCTGAGGAACGCGAACGCTTCCGATAACGATCCGTTTGTTTTAAAGCCGAACATTTCCTACGCGAGGTCGGAAGGACCCCGCCGTCCTCAAGAATTCGACGATAACTCGTCTACTTTCAGCCACCGAGACGTTGATACTCCCCAAGCGAGTGGCTACGCTCGGCGTAACCGGAGCTCCACGATATCGAGTGGCATCTTTGCGGCGGTAACTGTCGTAAGCTCTCTTATGTGGGAGTCTTGTCATGCATTTGTTGGCGCGCGCTGTTTCGTTCGTCGTGTTGACATCTGGGCTATCTTCCGTCGGACAGATAGCGGTCGCTCAACCCAATTACTTCTGGAATGGCACGAGCGGTAGTTTTACCGACTCCAGCCGCTGGTCGTTCGGTGTCACCACGCCAGCCGGGCCTCCCTCGACAGGCGATCGCGCCCTGTTTACGTCGGGCTCGAGTTTAACGGTCAGTGGCAACGGCAGTCCCGCGCAGATTGTGGTGCAATCAGAGCTCGTAATTTTTACGGGGGTAATCGCCCCTCAAGGCAACGTGACCGGTTTCCCGTCGCTGATCACGGGATTCGATGTGGGATTGACTGCGACAGGCCGCGCAACGTTTGCCGGGAGCGGTGCGGCACTTAATTCTGCGCGACCGATTACGGTGGGCGAGGGCGCCGAGGGTACCTTGGTCTTCAATACTGGGGCTGGTGGTTCGGCGACGGGGACTAGTACCTCTGCCGCGGTAAACATCGCCGGCAATCCAGCAGGTGACGGCACCATGATCATCAGCGGGAGCGGCGCCTTTACAGCCAACGGCACGTTTAGTCTCGGAGGTCGCGGGATTGGCGAAGTGTTTGTGACGGCGAGCGGTACGCTCGAAACGAACGGTGACTTGTCGAGCAATTCAGCCGGGCTCAACATCGGCGGAGCCATTCCCGGCGCGACTGGCGCACAGGGAAGGCTGTTTATTGGCACGGGGGGCACGGTCCACAACGACTTGCAGACCAACATCGG
>JBGSJY010000232.1:0-2058 GCA_041741515.1 Pirellulales bacterium
ACCACGTCCTCATCGCCGGCGACGGCGGCGGCACCGGCGCGTCGCCCCTCACCAGCATCAAGCACGCGGGCCTGCCCTGGGAGCTCGGCATCGCCGAGACCCACCAAACGCTGATGGCCAACAACCTCCGCAGCCGCGTCGTGCTGCAGACCGACGGCGGCCTCAAGACGGGCCGGGACGTCATCATCGCCGCGATGCTCGGGGCCGAAGAGTTCGGCTTCAGCACCGCCCCGCTGATCACGCTGGGCTGCATCATGATGCGCAAGTGTCACCTCAACACCTGCCCGGTGGGCGTGGCGACGCAGGACCCCGAGCTGCGGAAGATGTTCCGCGGCAAGCCGGAGCACGTCGTCAACTACCTGTTCATGGTCGCCGAGGACGCCCGCGCGCTGATGGCCGAGCTGGGCTTCCGCACCATCGACGAGATGGTCGGCCGGATCGACATGCTCGACCCCACCAAGGCGATCAAGCACTGGAAGGCCGATGGGCTCGACCTCACCAAGCTCCTCTCGGCGGGCCCACGCCCGTACGACAACGCCGGCACGTACTGCACCCAGAAGCAGGACCACGGCCTCGAGAAGACGCTCGACCTGCGGCGCCTGGTGGACCTGGCGAAGCCGGCCCTCGAGCTGGGCGAGCCCGTCACGGCCGAACTGCCGATCGTCAACACCGACCGCACCGTCGGCACGATCCTCTCCAACGAGATCGCCAAGCGGTACGGCGAAGAAGGCCTGCCCGACGGCACCATCCACTTCAAGTTCGAGGGCCATGCGGGCCAGAGCTTCGGCGCGTTCCTCGCCCACGGTGTGACGCTCGAGCTCGAAGGGGACTCCAACGACTTCGTTGGCAAGGGCCTCTCGGGCGGCCGGGTGATCGTCTACCCGCACAAGGCCTCGACGTTCAAGGCGGAAGACCAGATCCTGGTAGGGAACGTCTGCCTCTACGGCGCCACGCGGGGCGAGGCGTTCTTCCGCGGCCGCGCGGCCGAGCGGTTCTGCGTCCGCAACTCCGGCGCGACGGCCGTCATCGAGGGGGTCGGCGACCACGGCTGTGAGTACATGACCGGCGGACGGGTCGTGATCCTGGGACCCACCGGCCGCAACTTCGCGGCGGGCATGTCGGGCGGCGTCGCCTACGTGCTGGCGCCCGACCGCGCCGCCTTCGAGCTCGACTGCAACCTGGGCATGGTCGAGCTCGAGGACTTGGTGGACGAGGACGACGTCACCGAAGTGAAGGACCTGATCGCCAAGCACCACGACCTCACCGGCAGCACCGTCGCGGCCGCCCTCCTGGCCCGCTGGGACAGCGTGCAGGGCGACTTCGTAAAGGTCATGCCGACCGATTACAAACGCGTCCTGGAGGAAAGAAAGTCGCAGCGAGGCAAGGCCGTGGCGGTTTAGGTCTCACGCAAAGTCGCGAAGGCGCAAAGGACGCGCTGCGAGCTCTTTCCCGTAGGTCATCCTTGATATGCATGAGAACGAGATTGCTAAAGGGGTGGTCGATGCGGCTTTTAAGGTTCATAAGAAGCTGGGACCCGGACTACTCGAATCGGTTTATGAGGTTGTCCTTGCTCATGCGTTGCGCCAGCGTGGTTTGGAGGGCGTGCGGCAAGTTCCCGTCACAATTGAGTACGAGGGTCACCGATTCGCCGAAGGCTACACGATTGACCTCATGGTCAATGACTCGGTGATCGTCGAACTCAAATCCGTCGAAGTGATTGCAGGAGTCCACAAGAAGCAACTGCTTACTTACCTTAGGCTGGCGAACAAGCGTCTGGGCCTACTGATCAACTTCAACACTGAACTCATCAAAGAGGGGATCCACCGCGTCGTTAACGGCTTGGATTAGTCGAGAGCTTTCGCGGCGAACCTTTGCGCCTTAGCGCCTTTGCGTGAGACTTTAAGCGTCACGAGTAGCATGGGAAAACCCACCGGATTTAAAGAATACGAGCGCCAGGCCGTCCCCTACCGGGACGCGCTCGAGCGCGCGCAGGACTACCTTGAGATCTACACCGCTCCCGACGAGCAACGCCTCAAGACGCAGGGCGCGCGGTGCATG
>JBGSJY010000233.1:0-2890 GCA_041741515.1 Pirellulales bacterium
GATGCCGAGGCGTTCCATCGGGTCGGCGGGCAGCGTCACCTCGACGCGTTCGCCGCCCTCGACCATGCCGAAGGGGTCGTCGGCCGGCGGCTTGCCGTCGCGGACGACGGTGAGCGTGATCGGCCGATCGCGTTTAGTGGCCAGCGCCGCGAACAAGTCGGCGAAAGAGTCCACCGCTTCGCCATCGGCCTCGACGATCATATCGCCCGCCTTAAACCCGTTGTCGCCGAGCGACGCCGCCGGCGAGTGCGGCGCCACCGGCTCGGTAGCCGAGAGCCGTAAACGGTTGGCCATCAGCACGCCGATCTGCGGCAGCATGCCCCTCATCTCGGGACGGAGGGTAATCTCTTCGGTAGTGCCGTCCGCGCGTAAGACCTCGGTGACCATACCCTTCTGGAGGTCTCCGAGAACCACCGACCCGACGAGCTGCTTGTAAGTGGGGTTCACGATGTCCCCGATCCGTACAAACCGGTCGCCCGTCTTCAGGCCGCCCCGCCAAGCGGGACCGCCGGCGATCGTGCCGCCGACGCTCGCCGGCGTTTCAGGAACGCCGACACCGTAAGCGATGAACGCCATCACCACGGCGAAGATCACGTTCATGATCACCCCGGCAGAGATGATCGCCATGCGTTGCGGCACGCTCTTGGCCATGTAGCTGCGCTTGTGGATCCAGACCTTCTTGCCGTCGGGGCCCACCACCTCTTTGGCGTCGGGCGAGCCCTCCAGCGCCTTGGACTTCTCGATCTCTTCGGCGATCGCCCCGGCGTTGTCCTCCTGGCCGAACATCTTCACGTAGCCGCCCAGCGGCAGGATGCCGATGCCGTACTCGGTCTCGCCCCACTGGCGACTCAGCTTGAGGCCGCCGATGTCGAAGCCGATCATGAACTTGTCGCACCGCACGCCGCACGCCTTGGCGACGAGGAAGTGGCCCAGTTCGTGGACAAAGATCACGAAGCCCAGGCCGAGGGCGACTTGGAGAATGGCGAGCAAGGTTTGCATCAGGAGAGGGGGTGAGGCTTGAGATACGAGGCATGAGGGTTGGTGAGGCGAGCCGTTTTGGCCTGGGGGGCGAACCCTCAAGCCTCAGGCCTCGAGCCTCATTTACGCACACACCCAGCTGTGGATCTCTTCGCGCGCCCAGAGGTCGAGTTCCTCGAGCCGCTCGAGCGTCGGATTGGATTCGAAATCGTGGGATTCGAGGATGCTGCGGCACGCCGGGACGATCTCGGTGAAGTGGAGGTCGCCTTCGAGGAATGACTGCACCGCCGCCTCGTTGGCCGCGTTGAGCACCGCGCCGCTGGTGCCTCCCTGGCGGGCGACCTCGAAGCCCAGCGCCAGCGCCGGGAAGCGGTCGAAGTCAGCGGGCTCGAAACGCAACTCGTGCGTCTTCGCCCAATTGACGCGGTCAGCGGGGCCTGGCAACCGGTGCGGATAGTTCAGCGCGTACTGGATTGGCAGCTTCATGTCCGGGGGGCCAAGCTGAGCGACGACCGAGCCGTCCACGAACTCGACCATCGAATGGATGATCGATTGCGGGTGGATCACGACCTGGATCCGCTCTGCGGGGATGTCGAAGAGCCACCGCGCCTCAATCACCTCCAGCGCCTTGTTCATCATCGTGGCCGAGTCGATCGTGATCTTCGGACCCATTTCCCACGTGGGGTGGGCGAGCGCCTCATCGACCGTCACCTGCGCCAGTTGCTCGCGGGCCCAGGTGCGGAAGGGACCGCCGCTGGCGGTGAGGACGATCCGCTCGACCTCGCTGCGCCGGCCGCACGCCATCGACTGGAACACAGCGCTGTGTTCGCTATCGACGGGGAGCAGACGCTCGGGAGCGTCGGGGTTCTTCTTCCGCTCGGCGTCGAGCATCTGCCGAACCAGCGGTCCTGCGGTGACGAGCGTCTCTTTGTTCGCCAGGGCAACCGTCTTGCCCGCTTCGAGCGCGGCAAGCGTGCTGCGGACGCCCGCGGCGCCGACGATCGCTGCTAGCACGACATCGACCTCGTCGCAACTCGCCGCCTGCTCGAGGCCCTTCGCCCCGACTAGCAGCTCGGTCCCCTTGGGGAGCTTCTTCCACGACTGTTCGGCAGCGGCCTGCTCGTCGGAGGCGACGACGAACTTCGGCTTCAGCAGCTCCGCCTGCTCAATGAGCTGGTCCAGCCGCGAGTGGGCCGACAGGACGGTCGCCTTCAGCCGACCGCCGCTGGCGCGGATCACCTCGATGGTGTTGCGGCCGATGCTGCCGGACGAGCCGAGAACGGCGACGCGGCGGGGCGAATCGCCATCGGCGGGGCGGGCGGGGGACTTCGAGCGGTCAGCCATGACTCGGCGAGGCCGGGAGGGCGGGTTGGGACGCAACGGGTGGTTCGTTCGGGAACCGCTGAGCTGGGACTGCTGGGCTGGGACCGCTGAGCTGGGAAACGTTCGGCTTTACGCTGGCCGGTCCGCTGGAAGGTGCGATTGGGAGGATCAGCGCCGACCGGTTGGGTTGCACAGGCCGGTAGTTACGGAGACCCCTTCGGTGACTACGCCGCCAGGGCCCCCGTGTCGCTAAAATATTGGTAGGATTGCCTTTGCAGCGAGTCTGGCGATTCTATCGGCGATGGCGACCGACCGACAAGGCGAGCCGCAGGGCCGACTCCTGCCTTCGGCGGGCCGATTCGCCGCTTCGGTGAACCGTCGGCGCCCGGTTTGCGTTTGGATGTAAGTCTACCTTTCTCTTTCTTGCCGCGATCTTCCGATGGAAAAGCAGCCCGAATCCCCCAATAACGACAAGCGCGGCGGCGACGGGAAGAAGCCCGGTTCGCAGCCCGTCAGCTTCGTCTGGTACCTGCTGGCGGTTTTCGTGCTGCTGATGTTCGGCGTCACGCTCTTTGGGGGTGGTTCGTCG
>JBGSJY010000234.1:0-1562 GCA_041741515.1 Pirellulales bacterium
CCTCCCGCCGGCCGTGCCGCTCGACGCGCCGCCACCCGGGAGATTCTTCCCGGCCCCCGTGCGGCCGGTCTTCGCACCGCAAGGCGGGTCGTAGTCCGCGGGTTCTGAAGTGGGAATTGGGCCGATCGCGAAAGCCGCGGGCTAGCACGCTTCAATCTAGGGTGTTTGTGAGGGGGGCTGAATCTGCGGCTGGAGACGAATCGACGGAGGGCCGATCGACGATCGTGCCGGCCGTAAGGATCGGCCGGTTGTAGGGGGGCGCCGCACGGCATGCGGCGGCGTACCCCGGCCGCCCGCTACGCTCCCGCCCGCTCTGCACCTTATGCCCGTCGCCGAGTTGTTCCGTCGCCGTTCGTTTTGTGGCGTCGGCCTGTACGCGGTCGCCGCGCTGCTGGCGGCAGCCGGCCAGGGCGCCAGTAGCCAGACGGCCTGTGCCGAAGTCTCGCCGCTGCGGATGACCCCGATTGTCCGCGCCGTGCAGTCGGTGCGGCCAGCGGTCGTCAACATCCAGGGCCAAAAGACGGTCCCCGACGAGAAGGGCCCCGCCGGCGCGACCCGTCAAGTGAACGGCATGGGCACGGGCGTGATCGTTGACGAACGGGGCTACGTCCTGACCAATTATCACGTGGTCGATGGCGTCCGGCAGATCCGCGTGACCCTCGACGACGGCACCGCCGACATCGCTCGGGTGATCGCCAACGACAAGCGGACCGACCTGGCGGTGATCAAGATCAACGTCGGGCGCCCGCTGCAAACCATCGAGGTCGGCACGTCGATCGACCTGATGCCGGGCGAGCCCGTTATCGCCGTCGGCAACGCCTACGGATACGAACACACCGTGACGCGGGGCATCATCTCGGCCCTCAACCGTGACGTGCAGGTCAGCGACACGCAGGCCTACGACGACCTGATCCAGACCGACGCGAGCATCAACCCAGGCAACTCGGGTGGTCCGCTGCTGTCGATCGAGGGGAAGATGATCGGCCTGAACGTCGCGGTCCGCGCCGGCGCCCAGGGGATCGGCTTCGCGATCCCCGTCGATCAGGCGCTACAAGTCGCGGCGGACCTGATGAGCGTCGAGAAGCTCGAAAACAAGTGGCACGGCATCGAGGTCGGCACGACCCGCGACGGCTCGAGCACGGTGGTCCGTCGCGTCGCCCCGGGGAGCCCCGCGGCGCAGATGGGCCTCCGTCCCGGCGACGTGATCACCCGCCTGGGCGAGGTCAACGTCGCCCGCGTGATCGCCAACGACAAGCGTACCGACCTGGCCGTGATCAAGATCAACGTCGGGCGTTCCTTGCCAACGATCGAAGTCGGCACGTCGATCGATCTCATGCCCGGCGAGCCGGTCATCGCTGTCGGCAACGCCTACGGATACGAACACACGGTCACGCGTGGCATCATCTCGGCTCTCAACCGTGACGTGCAGGTCAGCGACACACAGGCCTACGACGATCTGATCCAGACCGACGCGAGCATCAACCCCGGCAACTCGGGTGGTCCGCTGCTATCGATCGAGGGGAAGATGATCGGACTGAACGTCGCGGTCCGCGCCGGCGCCC
>JBGSJY010000235.1:0-6923 GCA_041741515.1 Pirellulales bacterium
AATCGACGCCCAGCGTGATCGGCTCGGCCGGCCCCGTCGGCGGCAGCCGCAGCATCCGCACGGGCGCCCCGGCGTGCCACAGAAAGACCTCGTCGCTGGGGAGGAGATGCCAGGCCGAGGGCGACGCCGGCGTCACGAGAAAGTAAATTGCCGTGAGGGCGTTACGCTCGCCAGCGTACTTGGGTCCCATTGAACCGGCCGGCAGCCGCCGCGGCGATCGGAAGGTCTCGCGGTAGAAGCCCCCTTCCTCGGGGAGGGGCTCCAGGCCGAGCAGCTCGATCATTTCCTCCGCCGTCAATCGGCCGCGGTGGTTCGTCACGTCGTCACTCGCCATCGCCCTGCCCCTTGTTTCAATCGCATGTCGCTGCGGATCACCAGCCGTCATAACCCGCGATTGAAGCAGGCCGCGCAGCTCCGTGACAGCCGCCACCGCCGCGCGACGGGGCGGCTGCTGGTCGATGGCGCCCGCGAATCGCTGCGGGCCCTCGCCGCGGGCGTCACACCGATCGAAGCGTTCGTTGACGAGGCCGCCACGGGTGAACGGACTGCCGAGGCGCTCGCCGAGCTCGAGCGACGCGGCGTTACGATCTTCCCGGTGGCGAGCGTTGCGTTCGCCAAGCTCGCCTACGGCGACCGGACCGACGGCGTGGTGCTCGTCGCCGAGCATTCGGCGCGTGGGCTCGGTGATCTCTCGCTTCCCGAGTCGCCGCTAATCGCCGTGATTGAAGCCGTCGAAAAACCCGGCAATCTCGGCGCGATCCTCCGCACGGCCGACGGCGCGGGCGCCAACGCGGTGATCGTCGCCGACCCGCGCGTCGATCTCTTCAACCCCAACGCGATCCGCTCGAGCGTCGGCGCCGTGTTCCGCAACGAGATCGCCGTCGCCACGGCAGACGAGACGCGTCAGTGGCTGCACGAGCGTGGCGTGACGGTCTTCGCCACACGACCCGAAGCGACCATCACTTACAGCGACGCTAACTTCACGCAGGGCTGCGCGATCGTTCTGGGGAGCGAAGCCGACGGCCTCTCGCCCGAATGGGACGCGATCGCTACCGACGTCTCGCTGCCGATGCTCGGCGTCGCCGATAGCCTCAACGTGTCGGCCGCCGCCGCGGTGCTGCTCTACGAAGCGCGGCGGCAACGATCGAGAAGCCTGAAAGTAGGAGAGTGAACCACGGCGGACACGAAGGGCACGACGACCAACATCTGCGGCAACGCGGGGTCCCGGAGCCAAGCCGTCGTGCTCGTCGTGTCCGTCGTGCTGAAATCTCTGATTGCGAGCAGGAAAACGCCGCTTCTTGACCGGCGCGGCTCACAGAACTCGGGCGTGGGGCTTTCTACGACTTGGGCCGCACCGCCGAGTTGATCCGGCGGATGTTCGCCCAGTCGTCCTTGTAGCTGATCGGGACGAACTTCGACGCGCCCGAGGGGCCGTACTTAGCGGCGACGCTCGTGCCCTCCCAATTGAAGCCGAGCAGCGCGTCGGTGATCTGCTCGCGCAATTCGGGCGACAGGTTGTAGGCGTAACCGATCGCCGCCGGCGGGAACCGTTCCGACTCGTAGATCACTTTGACGTCGGCGTCGGAGACTTCGCCGTCATCGACCATCTTGTCCAATAGGTCGCTGGCGACCGGCGCCGCGTCGTGCTCGCCGGCGATCAGCTCTTTAACCGAGGCCTCGTGCCCGAAGGTGAAGCCCCATTTGTAATCGCGCTCGGGGAGCAGCTGCTCGTCGTTCATCAGGTATTCGACCGCCGCCTTGCAGCCGGAGTTCGAATCGGGCGTCGTGAAGGCGATCTCCTTTCCCTTGAGGTCGTGCGGCTTGGCGACTCCCCCCTTGGCGCGTGTAAGCAGCTTCATCGTGTAGCCGAACGATCCGTCGTCGCGGCCGAGCGTGCAGACCGGATGAAAGCCGGCGAGCTCGACGGCCCTCGGCACCGAGCCCGTGTTGAGACCGACGATATGCAGCTCGCCCGAGGCGAGCGCGGCGATCTGCTCGTCGGTGGACTTGTAGTGCTTGTACTCCACCGGCCGGCCGGTCGCTTCGCCCAGAGCGGCCACCAGATCGGCCCACGTCGCGGCCTCACCCTCGGACTCTTCGGCGGCGCCGACGTAGGAAAAAACGAGAGTCTCGGGCTCGACAGTCGCGTCATCTGCGGGGAAGTCCGCCAGCAAATCGCCGTCGGCGTCTTTGTAAGCGATCGATTTGATCGCTTTCATCGAAGCCGGCGTCAGCAGCTTGTCGAGCATGTCCGCTTCGAACTGCGCCTGCGCCGTCTTCTCGTAGCTGGGGAGCGTGTACCGCACAGCCAGGGCGACCGCGAGGATCGGCACGAGGACTTTGAGCAGTCGCGAGAGTGAAAACGCGTCGGTCGGCTGGGTCATCAGGAAAGCTCGGACGCGGTCAGACGGCTAGAAAAAGGGTTTAGGCATTAGGATAGCAGCCCAGGGGGGGCGTGCAACTTTGCGGGCAACGTACGAAACGGCCCGCTGTCAAACGCGCGCACGCCCAATCCTGCAGAGTTCTCGCGGGTCAACTGGCTTGGGCCGCCGCGAGGGTATTGTGCAGCAGCATTGCCACGGTCATCGGTCCGACCCCGCCGGGCACCGGCGTAATCCAGCCGGCCACCTCGGCGGCCGCCGGATAATCGACGTCTCCCACGAGGCCGCCCCCTTCGGCTTCGGGCAACCGGTTGATGCCCACGTCGATCACCGCCGCGCCGGGCTTGATCCAGTCGCCGCCGACGATCAGCGGTTTTCCTACCGCGGCGACCACGATGTCCGCCGTGCGGCAAACCGCCGCCAGGTCGGGAGTACGGCTGTGGGCGAGCGTCACGGTCGCGTCCCAGCCCTTCTGAGCCAGCAGGATCGCCATCGGCTTGCCGACGATGTCGCTGCGGCCGATCACCACGGCGTGCTTGCCGGCTGTCTCGACGCCGCTCCGCCGCAGCAGCTGCAGCACCCCGTGCGGCGTACACGGCAGGAACCGCGGCTGGCCCTGGACCATCAGGCCGACGTTTTCGGGGTGGAACGCATCGACGTCCTTCGCCGGGTCGATCGCCCGCAGCACGCGGTCGGCGTTGATCTGCGGCGGCAGCGGCAACTGCACGAGGATCCCGTGGACGCCAAAATCGAAGTTCAACTCGGCAACCACGGCGAGCAACTCCGCCTCGGTCGTCTCGGCCGGAAGACGCAGCAGCCGGCTGGCGATGCCCGCCTTACCGCAGGCGTTCTCCTTGTTGCGGACGTAGACTTGGCTCGCCGGATCGGCCCCCACCAGCACGGCCGCAAGGCAGGGGGTCGCGCCGCCGGCCGCGACGTGCTTCGCCACGGCGTCGGCGACTTCGGCGCGGATGTCCAGAGCGATTTGCTTGCCGTCGATGATCTGAGCCATGGAACTTGTCGTTGCTAGGTCGTATCGGAAGCCGCTCTGAGCGCGCTGGGTACCCGCTTCACACTCACGACTCGCGTCGTGGGCTCGCTGTCAAATGGTGAGTTCAGCCACCTAACCACGTCCAAAGCAGCAAATAGCAGATTCCGGCGTAAATCGACGCCGCGATGTCGTCGGCCATCACGCCCCAACCCGCCGGCAGTCGCTCTAACTGGTTACACGGCCATGGTTTGGTGATATCGAACGCCCGGTGCAGCGCAAACCCCGCCGCCAGCCACCATCCGCTCGCCGCCGGCGCGAACGCGTAGACGACCGCAACGGTCGTAAACTCGTCGTAGGTGATCGGCTGCGGGTCGTTCTCACTCGCGACGATCCCCAAGTCGACCAGTTGCCGCGCCGCCCGCGTGCAGAGCGGCCCGCCGAGGACGAGCAGTGTGACCAAAATCCCCCACTGGAGCGGGTAGCCGGGCGCCTGCGAAACGACAAGCCAAAGCGGGATCCCCCACAGCGAACCCACCGTCCCCGGCGACAGCGGAACCGTCGCCGTCAGGCCAAAACCCGTCGCGATCCAGGCGGCGGGGGCGTTGAAAGGGGTCGGGCGACGCATAGGGGGCATCGTAACGGGAAACGGCTTCGGTTGCCGGCGCCCCTGGCACGCGAAAGAGGAAAGGGGAATGCCGAAAGTGGAACGGAAAGTCACAGGACCGTCTCGTTCCGCATTCCCCTTTCAACTTTCCACTTTCGCATCCCGTGTAGTCCCCACCACCCCGCTCCGATATGCTTAGGGTCTTACCCCTCCGCCGTCAGAGTCAACGCAAACCGCCTAAGAGATGAGCGATAGCACCGCCCCCGCTACTGAAGAAGAAGTCAAGCTCTCCGCCAACGAAGGGCTTAAGGAGAACAGCGACTACCTGCGCGGGACGATCGAGGAGGAGCTGGCCAACGACGCCCCCAATTTCACCGGCGACGCCACCCAGCTGCTCAAGCACCACGGCACCTATGAGCAGGACGATCGCGACCGCCGCAAAGAGGCCAAGGCGGAGGGCGTCCCCGGCGGCAAGTACTTCTCGATGATGGTCCGCACCGTCATCCCGGGCGGCAAGATCAGCAGCGAACAGATGCTCGCCCAGCTTGATCTCTGTGAAGATGTCGCCGAGGGCAATCTGCGCCTCACCACCCGCCAGACGATCCAGGTTCACGGCATCCTCAAGAAGAACCTGCACCACTACATCCATCTGGTCAACGAAATCGGCCTCACCACGATCGCGGCCTGCGGCGACGTCTGCCGTAACATGATGTGCTCGCCCGTTCCGCTCAAAAACGCGGTCTACGACGGCATGCAGGACCTCACCGACCGGCTGCTGCACCACTTCAAGCCCCGCAGCGGCGCGTACTGCGAGCTGTGGGTCACCGACAGCGAGACGGGCGAGAAGGCCTGCGTCGCCGGCGGCCCACCGACGCAAGTCGGGCACAACGCCGAGGGGCTCGAACCCATTTACGGCAAGACCTACCTGCCGCGCAAGTTCAAGATGGGAGTCGGCCTCCCCGAGGACAACAACGCCGACGTCTACACGCAGGACATCGGCTTCCTGGCGATTACCGAAGGCCAAGGCGCCGATCGCAAAATCGTCGGCTACAACATCGTCGTCGGCGGCGGCATGGGCCGCACGCCTAGCGCCGCGAAGACCTTCCCCGCCGTCGGGCAGCCGCTTTGCTACGCGCCGGTCGGTGAAGAGATCGCCGTCGCGGAGGCCATCGTGAAGGTCCAGCGCGACTTCGGCGACCGCAGCGACCGCAAGACGGCGCGGATGAAGTACCTGGTCGCCAACTGGGGCATCGCCCGCTTCAAGCAAAAGGTCGAGGAGTACGTTGGGCGTGACCTCGCGCCGCCAAAGCTCGTCGTCGTCAGCGGACAGAACGACGGCATGGGCTGGCACGAGCAGGGCGACGGCCTCTGGTACTACGGCCTCAACATCGAGAACGGCCGCGTCAAGGACGAGGGCGACTACCGCCTCAAGTCCGCCCTACGCGAGGTCTGCACGACGATGTCCCCGCCGCTGCGGATCACGGCGCACCAGAGCCTAATCTTCTGCGACATCGCCGATGGCGACCAGGCGAAGCTCGAGTCGATCCTTACGTCGCACGGTGTGCCGCTCAGCGACACGTTCTCCAGCGCCCGCCGCTGGAGCATGGCGTGCGTTGCGCTGCCCACGTGTGGCTTAGCCGTGACCGAGAGCGAGCGCATCCTCCCAAGCATCATGACCCAAATCGAGGCCGAGCTCGCCAAGCACGGTCTCGAGAATGAGACCTTCACCACCCGCATGACCGGCTGCCCCAACGGCTGCGCCCGGCCTTACAACGCGGAGATCGGTCTGGTGGGCCGCGCGAAGGACAAGTACACGATGTTCCTGGGCGGCGCCCTCCGCGGCGACCGGCTGAACTGGATCTACAAAGACATGGTCCCCGCCGACGAGATCGCGCCGGAGCTCGGCAAGGTATTTGGTTACTTCAAGTCGAACCGCACCGATGGCGAGACGCTGGGCGACTTCTGCGACCGCGTCGGCAAAGACGCCGTGCTGGCGGCGTGCGGCTGACGCCAGGGGCCAGGGGTCAGTCGTCAGGGGTCAGGAAGCGGGCTCTTTGAGCCGCGACCGTCAGAGGGAGCGGTACAGTAAATCCGAACCTATGAGCTACAAACGCCAGAAAGTAATGAAGGCCCTCGCAAGTCGCGGGTTTGGCGTGATTCGCGAAGGCTCGCGACATACAATTGTCGGTAATGACGAAGGCTTGCGTGAACCTGTCCCGCGTCACGGCGATATCAACCGCAACACGATGCGGCGGATCGCGAAGAACCTCGGCCTGGACTGGCGAGAGATCGAATCGGAGATCGCATGAAGACTTACCACGTCGTCGTTGAACAAGCCGAAGAGGGCTGGTTTGCCGCGCACGCCCTGGAGGACGACAGCGTCCACACCCAAGGCAAATCGCTCGACGAAGTCGCCGCGAACATCCGTGAAGTGGCGGAACTCCTGCATGGAGAAACCGACGTGCAAGTCGAGCTCGTCGTGCCTAGCAGTCTCCCCCTCGCCGGGGCCTAACGGCTCTTTGAGCCGCGACTGTCAGGGAGCGGAGCCGTCCCTCCACTCGACTCACCCACCGGCGCCCACGGCTCAGACGCCTTCGTGATGATGCGCCGATCGAAGAGGCCGGGTGGCTGGGGTCGCAGGCGATAGCCGGAGCCCCCAGCAGAAGTGGATTCGACGCAGCGGAAGGGACAGCGTCCGGGTGATTCGTTGGGGGCTCCGGCTACGGCCTGCGACCCCAGCCACTCTTTTGATTAACCCCGGCACCCGGCGCCTGTCTCCTAGCCACAGACTTATAGTTTGCGCAGAAGTAACCCCTCACCCACCTGAAGTGGTCTAGCGCCCTAGCTTGCGTTTGGTTATGCCATGGGCATGGCCGAGTTGTCGAGAGAAGCGGGTGAGCTGCGGAGGGTCGTCGAGTCGATCCGTCGGGGGACGTTCGGCGAGGCG
>JBGSJY010000236.1:0-3515 GCA_041741515.1 Pirellulales bacterium
GACGCTCGACGCGCGGCTCGGCGCCATCGCCGCGCGCGGCGAGAGCGTGGTATTGACCGTCAATCGCGGCGGCGAGGCCGTTGAGCTGTCGATGGCGCCGCGTGTCGTCACTTGGCAGTCGATGGCTGTGACCGAGAACGATCCGTTGACCTTCGACGCCATCGGCGCTGCGAGTGAGCTCCGCGCCGAGGTGGCGTCGCTTATCGACGGCAGCCCTGCGGCGTCGTCCGACCTACGACCCGGCGACCGCATCACGAAGGCAACTCTTTCTTGGACGGACACAAAAGGCGTTCAGCAGTCCGAGTCGATCGAGCTGGGCGAGGGCAAGCAAAACTGGCCCGCGGTGGTCTTGGCGCTCCAGAATCAGCCCGCCGATTTTACGGTCGAGTTGACGCTCGCCGGCGAACCGTCCGGCGAGCAGCCGTCGGCGCGGACCGTGAAGCTCAAGCCGGTCTCGGTCTCCGACGCCTTTATCGTTGGCAACCGCGGCCTCGTGCTCTCGCCGCTCAAGGAGATGCATGTCGCCAAGAACCTGAAGGAGCAGGCGGAGCTCGCGTTCCGCGAGACCGGCAGCGCGCTGATGAGCGTCGTGCGGTTCTTGCAGAAGATCGGCGGGCAGGTGTCGGTGAAGGCCCTCGGCGGGCCGCTCACGATCGCCCAGGTAGCCGGCGAGGCGGCGTACGAGGGCCTCGGCGCCTTCTTGATGTCGCTGGTGATGCTAAGCGCCAACCTGGCGGTGCTCAACTTCTTGCCGATCCCCGTCCTCGACGGCGGGCACATGGTCTTCCTGCTCTACGAGGGGATCACCGGCCGCCCCGTCAACGAGAAGGTCGCGATCGCCCTGCAGACCGTCGGCCTCTTATTCCTGCTCAGCCTGATGCTGTTCGTGACCTCGATGGACATCTCCCGGCTGGTTTCGTGGATGTTCTAAAGCGCCCTTCGCCTAGCCGTAGCGTTCCTAGCGTCACGCTGACCCACGGAGCAAAGGGTGGAAGTCTCGCGCAGAGACGCACAGGGCATGTCGCGAAGACTCACGCCAAGGCGCGAAGGCGCGAAGAAAAGTATTCTGGGAGAACGAACGC
Organism: Pirellulales bacterium; assembly: GCA_041741515.1. Lineage (GTDB taxonomy): Bacteria > Planctomycetota > Planctomycetia > Pirellulales > Lacipirellulaceae > Botrimarina. Next base: position 1,083 of record JBGSJY010000236.1, read on the forward strand.
AGCCGCAAACAATTGCGCTATTTTTCCGTCTCTGCGACTTCGCGCCTTGGCGTGAGTCTTATCGACCGACAACTCTGCGCCTCCGCGTCTCTGCGCGAGACGCTACGGTATCACCGCTAGCAGAGCGGCAAACCGTCTTGCCCCCCGCCGGGGAATGCCGCTAAACGTGGCGCCTAATTGCCCGGCTACCGGTCTGGACGCGTCATGCCACGAATGCGGCTTCTCATTTTTCTCGCTCTCGCGTTGGGGCCGTCGTGGGCCGCTGCGCAGAGCGTGATCGAGCCGCTGCCGGCGCCGCCGACCTATGCGGACCTGGTTCCCCCCCAACCGGCGCCCCCGCCGGAGGAAGAGGTCGTCCCGGAGCCAACCGAATCAAACGACGTGACGCCCGTGGCCGACGAGAACTTCGGCGCCCTGCTGCCGGGCAGTGAGCCCGTGGCCCAGTGGTACCAGCCCGTTTACTGGTTCGGTCCCGCGCCGTGGGACTCGGGGATCGAGTTCGGTCTCAACGGCGCCAGCGGCACGAGCGAGTCGCTCAGCTTCCGTGTCGGCGGCTTCGTCAAACGCAGCGCGAAGGACTACAAGCTCGCGGCCTCGATTTATCAGAATCGGACGCAGTCCAATGGCGTGGAGGTGCAGAACAACGCGCTGCTGGACGCCCGCTACGACTGGTTGTTCGACGATTCGCCGTGGACCGTCTACGTGATGAACCAGACGTTCTTCGACGAGTTTCAGGCGTTCGACGTCAACGTCAACGCCAACGCCGGTTTCGGCTATCAGTGGCTCAAGGAAGATTGGACGAAGCTCACCACGAGCATCGGTACGGGCGTGTCGCGCGAATTCGGCGGCCCCGACAGCGAGTGGGTCCCCGAAGCGCAATTCGGCTTCAACTACGAGCTCCAGATCGACTCGGACAAGAAGCTCTACGCCAAGGCGGACTGGTTCCCGGAGTGGGAGAACTTCAACGACTACCGCGTGCTGGCGGACGTTGGCATGCAGATCCAGCTCCACGAGCCGTCCAACATGAGCCTCAAAATGTCCGCGACCGACCGCTACGACGCCGACCCACAGGGCGTCTCGCCGCACAACCTCAACTACTCGGCGCTGCTGATCTGGAAGTTGTAGGGTCCGCTGGGCGGACCGTTCCCAACACGCCTGAATCGTCACGCCGCGCCTGAGTACATCAACTAGAGAACCGAGGACCGATGTCCCCCGGATCTTGCTTGTTCGGTGTGTCCATTCATAAGCGGTTCCCTGCCGTTCTCCGCGGTCCGTACAGCGGACCCTACGCCCCCTACGGGCCGCGCTGGGTTACAATGTCGGACCCGCTGGTTTGACACCCAACCTCTGACCCCCTCTTCGCTATGCCGACGCGACGCCTCGCTTTTCTAATGGCCCTACTCTTACTCGTCGCGCCGAGCGCCGTGGCCGAGGAGGAGTTCGTCCCCCTCTTCAACGGCAGGAACCTTGACGGCTGGGTCCAGCGCGGCGGCGAAGCGGTCTATGAGGTTGATACCGACGCCGAAGGGGGCCCGCAGATCGTCGGCACGAGCGTCGCTGGCACGCCCAACTCGTTCCTCTGCACCGACCGCGACTACGGCGACTTTGTGCTCGAGTTCGACGTGAAGGTCGATTCGTCGCTCAACTCGGGCGTCCAGTTCCGCAGCCAGTGCTTTGATGAGCCGAAGACCGTTACGCTCGAAGTTGAACGCCTTGAAGGGGACGGCCCCGAAGAGGAAAGCAAAGAGCAGACCTACAATATCCCCGCCGGCCGCGTGCACGGCTACCAGTGCGAGATCGACCCCTCCGACCGCGCCTGGTCGGGCGGCATCTACGACGAAGCACGCCGCGGCTGGCTCTACGACCTCAAAGCCGACAACCGCGCGGAGGCGCGCGAGGCCTTCAAGGTGGGCGAGTGGAACCACTACCGCATCGAGTGCGTCGGCGACCATATTGAGACCAGCGTCAACGGCGTCCCGGTCGCTCACATGCACGACGACGTCACCCCGTCGGGCTTTATCGCGCTGCAGGTCCACGCGGTCGGCGGCCCCGAGCAGGTCGGCAAGCAGATCCGCTGGCGCAACATCCGCCTCCGAGAAATCGAAGAATGAGCGCCGCCCCGCTGCGAGCCGTTTACGCCACGCCGCTGGGGCCGATGACGGCGACGGCCGACGCCGACGCGTTACGCTCGCTGTGGTTCACGCCGGAGGCGACGCCGGACGACACGCGTCCGTTCGGGCCGCTCAAGCAGCTGGAAGCCGAGCTTGCCGCCTATTTCTTGGGCGAGCTGACGGAGTTCGCCACGCCGATCGACCCCCGGGGGACCCCGTTCCAGCGGCGCGTCTGGGACCAACTCTTGCGGATCCCCTGCGGCGAGACCCGCTCGTACGCCGCGATCGCCCGGGCGCTGGGCGATCCGAAGGCGACCCGCGC
>JBGSJY010000237.1:0-2276 GCA_041741515.1 Pirellulales bacterium
TTGGAGCAGGTCCCGGGCGAGGTCCGCGCGCTCTACGCCGATGGGGCGTACGACCACTGGGACGTGCGGGACCATCTGAAGTCCGAGAAGATCAGCCAAGTGATCCCTCCGCGGAAGAACGCGAAGATTAAGCAGCACGGCAACTCCAGCGCCGAGCCGCTGGAGCGGGACGAGTGCCTGCGGCAGATTAGGCGGGACGGTAGAGAAGCGTGGAAGGAGTCGATCGGATACCACCGCCGGAGCCTGGTGGAGACGGCCATGAGCCGTCTCAAAGCCGCCTTCGGCGAACGCCTCAAGAACCGCACCGGGCCGAATCAGAATGTCGAAGTCGCAATCCGCTGCAAGCTCCTCAACGCCTTCACCGCCCTCGGCATGCCACTCTTCACTTGGAGTTAGGCGACAAGGCCACTTTTCCAGCCAACCCTGCCGTCGCAAGGGCCCGTTTACCTCGGTGATTCGCGATGAAGAGAGCGATGGTCGTCAGGAAGAGCGTCAGGGTCGCTGGTTCTGGTACGACGGCAACTGCATAAGCGTCGGTCCACAAGTTATGTCCCTCGGCAATCACGGACGCAGCACCGCTCATCCCGTCGAACAATCGTAGTGAAGGAAGTAGGAACACGGCGCCGCCCCCAACGTCTAGCACGACGATGTCGCCGGTCGAGGGATCGGCATCTAAATCGATCGGGTTGTACCATAGACCGGGGCCCGTGGCGATTTCCGATCGGTCGCCCGTCAGGCCATCGAAGCGCAGCAGGGCGTGTGGCTGACCAGCAATCACTCCTCCCAAATCGATGACGATTGCATTACCGTCTCGGTCGGCCGTAATCCGCGTCGCATCGTGCCACAGGTCGAAGCCTTCCGCCAGAATCGACGCGTCCCCAGTCTGCCTATCGAATCTCCGTACGGCCGGCTCGTCGCCGCCCGCCGCATCGCCAAGATCCAACACGAAGATGTCCCCGGTTGTCGGATCGGCTACGAGGTCGACGGCGTGCTGCCATAGATCGTGACCAGAAGCGATGACCGAGCGGTCGCCTGTCTGGCTATCAAATCGCAACAAGGCCGGCTCCAAAAAGACGGCCCCACCGCCATCATCGAGCACGATAACATCTCCGTCGCGGTCAACGGTGACGGCCAGCGGATCGATCCATAAATCCAGGCCGCTCGCGATCGCGGTTCTTGTGCCTGTCTGCCCGTTAAATCGCCACAGCGTGGGCGGCGTCACAACCGCTGCACCACCGATGTCGAGCACGATTACGTCGCCGGTTGTGCGATCGGCTGCCATGTCCAGCGCGTCGATCCAGATGCCTTGCCCGCTCGTCAGCGTGGATTGCTCGCCAGTGGTGCTCTGAAACTCGTGAATAGCTGGCGGGTCCGCGGCGATTGCGCCACCTTCGTCACCAACAAAAACGACGGCGGCTAATGCCGAGCTCGCGACTGCTAAGATGCAAGACGCAGCGAACATGGTCAATTCAACGCGAACTGAATGCATTTTCATTAGACACCCTCCGTTCATCGAAGCGGGACCCGAGGCCAATTTTCTCGCACGCGAGTAGCAATAAGTTGTCACGCTACTCTAGCCACACTGTTGAAACAAGCAAATTGCGGTTCGGCACGATAGTGCTACGCGAGCGAATTTGCGATACTTGGCCTTAGATAGCCGGGGCAATGACGAGGCTAGATCTCACCAAGGCTGGCTTTTCCTCTTGGCTCGCCAATTGCTAACCAGGTGGCGTCGACCTGGCTGAAATGGCCAAGTCTCCCCGGAGGGCGTGTCATTACGCTTGAATCACTCAGCGAAAAGACGGAGAGACGGTTCGTCCGCAGAGTCTTCTCTATTGGTTCCACGGGCTCCGCATTAGTCGCTAGAATCGTGGCATGGACGATGTAGATCGACGCCGACTTAGAGAGCTTCTCTTCTTCGTAGTCCCCAATCCAGACGAGGACATCGACGACGATGTGCTTGCTCGGACTGAGGCGATTGGTTGGGATGAGGGCGAGCGGCTCAAGGTCGAATTCCGATCTTTGATCGAAGGGCTTGACGACTACGAGGAAGTGCGACGCACAGTTCTCGATTCGCTGGATGCGATTAAGGCCAGCGGGGACGAGTCTCGGGGCGACGATGTCGAATGGCTCAACGCAGGGCAATCGCATCTAATCGATCGAAGTTGATTATCGCTTCGTAGAGTTGGGAGTGAAGCGTCCCGTGGGGATCGGGGCGGCGGCAGCATTCCTAGCACGGAGGTGGACGCATGGCCCTTACAAGGACGCCTGTAATT
>JBGSJY010000238.1:0-20171 GCA_041741515.1 Pirellulales bacterium
GCTCGCGCGGGGGTCGGCGTCGCCGCGGCGGCTCGGGCGCGTCGTCCAACGGGGCGTCGGGCGACAGCGGGAACTGATCCCCGTCTTCTCGGTGCGAGGGGGATCGCGGGGAGATTTCGTCGGATATTGACGAAATGTCCACCCGGCAGCGGGGGCTAGAGCGGCTCCCCGCGTACATTTCACTTGCCGCGTTGTCCAAACCCAAGTGATACTAGGAGAAGGAAGGGGCCGCAGGAGTTTCTTCGGCAGCACCAGCCGGCAGGACGCCCGCCCCCTTCTCCCGCCACTCGCCGCCCTCCGCTCTTTGCCAATCCCGCTCGGTGAGCCCCTCGGCTGTTTGGGGGGAGTTTGCGGCCCCTCTCTCTGATGGGCCGCGGCGCGCAGGCGCCTCTTTTCACCTGCGGCTAGTGGGCTCATCTCTGCAGGGACTGCAACGGGCCTAGCCTTCGGCGAGTCACGCAGCACTCACGGAGCAGGTAAGCCCTCTCATGGCCAACGGAAGCGATATTATTCGGCTGGTGTCGGATCGCCAGGACCGCGACCAGTTTCGTCGCAAGAACTGGGTCGGGACCTTCGAGGAGTACCTCGACATCGTCCACGCCCACCCCGAGGTGACCCGCACCGCTTACCAGCGGCTGTACGACATGATCCTCTCGTACGGCGTCGAAAAACTGCGCGTCGGCCGCGAGACGGTAACGCACTACAACTTTTTCGACGACCCCGACGGCGGCGGCAAGGACGCCGTCTTCGGCCTCGGCGGGACGCTTGTCCAATTGGTGAACGCGCTGAAGAGCGCCGCCAAGGGCTACGGCATCGAGCGCCGCGTGCTGCTACTGCACGGCCCGGTCGGCAGCAGCAAGAGCACCATCGCGCGGCTCCTCAAAAAGGGACTCGAGCGCTACAGCACTACCGACGAGGGCGCGCTCTACACGCTCGGCTGGGCCGACGACAAGGAGCCTGAGAACTCCGACCTCGTCCATTGGTGCCCGATGAACGAGGAGCCGCTGCACCTGATCCCGCAGCGGTTCCGCGCGGACGTCGAGGCCCGCCTCAACGAGGGCCGCGCGGGCGACGACGAGCACCGCGTCCGCATCGAGGGCGAGCTCGACCCGTTCTGCCGGTTCATGTACCAGCAGCGGCTCAAAAAGTACGACGGCGACTGGACCCGCGTCATGCAGGACGTCCGCGTCAAGCGCGTGATCCTCAGCGAGAAGGACCGCGTCGGCATCGGCACCTTCCAGCCCAAGGACGAGAAGAACCAAGACGCCACCGAACTGACCGGCGACATCAACTATCGCAAGATCGCCGAGTACGGCTCGGACAGCGACCCGCGGGCGTTCAACTTCGACGGCGAGTTCAACGTCGCCAACCGTGGGCTGATCGAGTTCGTCGAGGTGCTGAAGCTCGACGTGGCGTTCCTCTACGACCTCTTAGGCGCCAGCCAGGAGCACCGCATCAAGCCGAAGAAGTTCGCGCAAACCGACATCGACGAGGTGATCCTCGGCCACACCAACGAGCCCGAGTACCGCCGCTTGCAGAACAACGAGTTCATGGAGGCCCTGCGCGACCGGACGGTGAAGATCGACGTGCCGTACGTCACGACGCTCGCCGACGAAATCAAGATCTACGACAAGGACTACAACAACAACACCGTGCGCGGCAAGCACATCGCCCCGCACACGGTCGAGATGGCCGCGATGTGGGCCGTGCTCACGCGTCTAGAAGAGCCCAAGCACGCGGGCCTGAGCCGCTTGCAGAAGATGAAACTCTACAACGGCAAGACGCTCCCCGGCTTTACCGAGGAGAACATCAACGAGCTGCGTGAGCAGGCCACGACCGAGGGGATGGTCGGCATCTCGCCGCGGTACGTGCAGGACAAACTGTCCAACGCGCTTGTCGCGCATCCGGACGCGCGGAGCGTGAACCCCTTCATGGTGCTGAATGAACTGGAGGCGGGGCTCAAGCACCATTCGCTGATCAACGACGAGGAGCAGAAGCAGGAGTACCGCGACCTCTTGGGCGTCGTCAAGGAGGAGTACGAGAACATCGTCAAGAACGAGGTCCAGCGCGCGATCGCCGCTGACGAGGAGGCCCTGATGCGGCTCTGCGGCAACTACATCGACAACGTCAAGGCGTACACGCAGCGTGAGAAGGTCAAGAACGCGTTCACGGGTTCGTACGAAGAGCCCGACGAGCGGCTGATGCGCAGCGTCGAGGAGAAGATCGACATCCCCGACAGCCGCAAGGACGACTTCCGCCGCGAGATCATGAACTACATCGGCGCGCTGATGATCGACGGCAAGCGGTTCGACTACAAGTCGAACGAACGGCTGCACAAGGCGCTGGAGCTCAAGCTCTTCGAGGACCAAAAGGACTCGATCAAGCTGACGAGCCTCGTGTCGAACGTCGTCGATGCCGACACGCAGCAGAAGATCGACGTCGTCAAGGCGCGCCTGATCAAGAATTATGGATACGACGACGAGTCCGCGACGGACGTCCTGCACTACGTCGCCAGCATTTTCGCTAGGGGCGACGCTAAACGGGAGTGAGACTTTAGGAAGGGAGATAAGGGGATGAAGGGGAGATAAGGGGATGGATGCCTGGCCCGGCAAAGCCAAACGATCCAGTAAGTTGTTCCGTATTAGGTTTTGAGAACGGGGGTTGAAATCAACTCGAGTCTATTTTTTTATCTCTCTCCAATCCTCCATTCCGAGTGAGCAGGCCCCTCCGATAGACCATCTCCTTATCTCCACTTCATCCCCATCATCCCCCTTTCTGACGCCGCCACCATGTCGCTCCCCATTGAAAGAGACGTAAGGCGCTTCAGGCAGATCGTGAAGGGGAAGGTGCGCGAGAACTTGAAGAAGTACGTCGCTCACGGCGAGATGCTCGGTCGGAAGGGGAAGGGCGTCGTTTCGATCCCGGTTCCGTCGCTGAACACGCCGCGGTTTCGGTTTGGCGACAACGGCAACGGTGGTGTCGGGCAGGGGAAGGGGGAGAAGGGGGACGCCGTCGGCAAGGGGAAGGGTCAGGCGGGCGAAGGGGGCGCCGGCGGCGACGCGGGCGCTGAGCATTACACCGAAGTCGATGTGACGCTCGAAGAGTTGGCGGCGCTGCTGGGCGAAGAGCTGGAGCTGCCGCACATCGAGCCGCGTGGCAAGGCGACCATCGAGGCGCAGAAGTCGAAGTACAACTCGGTCCGCTCCACCGGCCCCGAGTCGCTTCGCCACAACAAACGCACGTACCTCAAGGCCCTGCAGCGCGAGATCTCGACCGGCGGCTACTCGCCTGACCGGCCGGCGATCATCCCCGTCAAGAGCGACAAACGTTACCGCTCGTGGACGACCGTCGATGAGCCGCTGGTGAACGCCGCGGCCGTCTACATTATGGACGTCTCCGGCAGTATGACCGACGAGCAGAAGTCGCTGGTCCGCAACGCGGCGTTCTGGATCGACACGTGGCTCAAGTCGCAGTACACGGGCCTCGAACGCCGCTACATCATCCACGACGCGGTCGCCAAGGAGGTCGATGAGCACGCCTTCTACCACACCCGCGAGAGCGGCGGCACGCGCGTCAGCAGCGCTTACCGCGTCTGCGCCGAACTGATCGCCCAGCAACTGCCGCCCGCCGAGTGGAACCTTTACGTCTTCCAGTTCTCTGACGGCGACAACTGGGGCGAGGACAACAACCAAGCGTTCGAGCTGCTCGGCGAGCGTATCCTGCCGCACGTCAACCAGTTCGCCTACGGCCAAGTCGAGAGCCCCTACGGCAGCGGCGAACTGCTCGGCCAGATCGAAGCCAAGTTCGGCTCACAACACGAGAACCTGGTGTGCTGCGAGATCGAAGACCGCGAAGCGATCTATGCGGCGATCAAGACGTTTTTGGGGAAGGGACGATGAACCGCCAAGACGCCAAGAGCGCCAGGGATCGCCAAGAAGGTGAATCACAAAGGAACGAAGGAACAAAGAATTGTGTATGGAGTATGTAGTAGTGGGCCTATGAAGTCGGACAAGCTATCGGTACTCAGCGTTTCGACCTGTGAACTATTGGGATGTCATGACTAAGCAACGTCTACCTGGTCGTTTTCAGTGGGCGTCCGTTTGCTTCTTCGTGGTATTTACACTTGCTGCAGGATATCGGCAGTACGCTCGCGATCCAGAACAGGCGAAAGTGATTTGGACCGTCATGATCGCTGCAATCTTGCTGACGGGGGTAACGCTGATTTGCGGCGTAGTGATCGCTAAACGTCGCCGGCGGAACGACGAGGTAGGTCAGTAACTTTATTGCCGCTGCAGCACCACTTTTTGAATTCCGACCCTAACTAACTCCGCGTCCTCAGCGATTCCGCGGTAAATCCTTCCCTGGCGATCCTTGGCGCTCCTGGCGTCTTGGCGGTTAAACAAAATGCCCCTCCACGAGCTTGCCCCGCTGCCGCCCGACCTTGCCGCCATCCAGGTGGAGATCGAGGGGATTGCGCACTCGTATGGGCTCGATTTCTTTCCGACGTTGTTCGAGCTGGTGGACGCCGACCGGCTCAACGAGATCGCCGCCAAGGGGGGCTTCCCGACGCGCTATCCGCACTGGCGGTTCGGGATGGAGTACGACCAGCTCTCGAAGCAATACAACAACGGCCTGGGTAAGATCTACGAGCTCGTCATCAACAACGACCCGTGCTACGCGTATCTGATGCGGTCGAACATGCCGGTCGATCAGCGGCTGGTGATGGCGCACGTCTACGGGCACTGCGACTTTTTCAAGCAGAACGCGTGGTTCGCCAAGACCAACCGCAAGATGATGGACGAGATGGCGAACCACGGCAGCCGCATCCGGCGGTACATGGACGAGTTCGGCGTCGAGCCGGTGGAGGAGTTCATCGACGCGTGCAGCAGCCTCGACAACCTGATCGACATCCACTCGCCGCATATCAAACGCCGCGAGGAGTGCTGCCGGTACGACTTCGATCCGGAAAAAGAAGAGAAACGGAAGAAGCCGGCCCAGCGTTTCGCGGCGAAGAGTTACATGGACTCGTTCATCAACCCGCGCGGCGGTGAGCAAGCACAAGAGGAGCCGGAAGGCCCGCGGCGAGTCCCCGAACGGCCCGAGCGCGATGTACTGCTTTTCCTGCTGGAGCAGGCGCCGCTGATGGCTTGGCAACACGACGTGCTGTCGATCCTCCGCGAAGAGGCTTATTACTTTGCGCCGCAGGGCCAAACGAAAATCATGAACGAGGGTTGGGCCAGCTACTGGCACTCCACGATCATGACCCGCCACGGCCTCTCGCCCGCCGACTTCATCTGCTACTGCGACCATCACTCGGGGACGATGGCCTCATCGCCCGACCGGCTGAACCCCTACAAGCTCGGCATCGAGCTGTTCCGCGACATCGAGGACCGCTGGAACCGCGGCGCGTTCGGTAAGGATTACGACGACTGCGACGACGCCCGCGACCGCCGCGAGTGGAACACGCACGCCGGCAAAGGCCGCGACAAGATTTTCGAAGTCCGCCGCACGCACAACGACCTGACGTTCATCGACACGTTCCTGACGCTCGACTTCGTGCGCGAGCAGCGGATGTTCCGCTTCGGTTGGAACGAGTCGGCCGAGCAGTACGAGATCGAGAGCCGGGCGTTCCCGAAGGTGAAGGCCCAGCTGCTGGCGAGCCTCACCAACGCGGGCCGACCGATCATCGACGTGGTGGACGGCAACTACCGTAATCGTGGTGAGTTGTACCTCGAACACCGCTTTACGGGCGTCGAACTCGACACGCGCGAGGCACAGGACACGCTCCGCAACCTGAACCGGCTGTGGAAGCGGCCCGTCCACATCGCCACGGGGCTTGAAGGCGCCCACGCGGTGATGTCGTTCGATGGCAAGGAATTTGCGATTGAGAAGGGAGAAGCCGAGGACTCGTCGCGGAGCCTCGAAGACCTCCTCGGGCATGGGAAAGGCAACTGAGTTGTTTATGAGCGGCTTGGCGGAACAATTGCTGACAGCTATCGATGCTACGCCCCCAGGCGCCACGGCAACCGTTATCGATGGTGAGGAGCGATTGTCGCTCGGCGTGTCGCGTGTTGACGGGTTAGCGGTCGCTTTCACCGAACTGCGTCTCGAAACGCCGCTGCTTAAAGGCGCGACCGCCGAGCGTGTCCGCGCGGTCGCGGAGAAGCTGACGCAGCGCGTGAATTATCTGCTTGAAGCGCTGACGCCGGTCGAGATTGACCGCGAGCTGGCTGTCGTGCAACTGCGGAGCACGGCGCCACAGCAAGACAACGAGTCGAGCGCTTACTATGAGCTGCTCGTGCGAACGGGCGGCGCGCTGTCGCTGCGGCGCTATCGCAAACCCCGCGGCGCGATGCGTGAACCGATCGATGCGACGGTGACACGCGAGGTGCTAGGGCGACTCGTGAGCGACTTCATCGCATCGCTCCCATAGCTTCGGAAGAGGAACTCTTCCTGTGGGAGGTGTCTCCCGACGCCGATTACGGTCTTGTAGCCGATACGGGATGGTGCGCGTCATCGGCGTCGGAGACGCCTCCTACAATTTAACCACAGAGCCACGGAGGGCGCGGAGGAAGTCACTGAGGAGTTGTCTCTGTGCGTCCTCCGAGCCCTCCGTGGCTCTGTGGTTAAAAAGACTACCGCCTAATCCTGCGTTGCCTTTAGCTCCCGCAGCTCGACCTTGCGAAAATCGACGCCGTTCCCCTCGGCTTGCAGCGCGATGTAGCCTGACGTGAGCGGCTTGCCCTCGACGAACTCGGCCGGGTCATAACCAGACACCACGCCGCCGCCGATGACGGGCCTGGAGTACTCGAGCACCTTCTGGCCGTTGATGAGGTGCGTGATCTTGTCGCCGCGGACGATCGCCTCGGCGCGGACCCACTGGTCGGGGGCGAAGGTCGGGCCGGTAGAGGGAAGAATGTGGTCGTCGCGCTGCGACCCTTGGTAAGTGACATGCGTGCCCGGCGTGCAGACGTTGCCCGTCGCGCGCGGCTGGCCGTCGCCCAGTCCCGCGAGGAATTGGAGCTCGACGCTAATCGGCCAGTCCTGGCCGCGGAGGATGCGGCGCGGGTCCTGGGCGTGGAGCAACACGCCGCTGTTAAGGCGGGCGTAACTCGGCGCCGAGGGGAATAGGTCGCCGACAAACCGGTACTCGACCGCGAGGTGGTAGTGCGAGAAGGGCTCGTCGTAGAAGAGGTGCCCGAAGTGGTCGCCGAAATCGCCGGCGTCGTACTTGTCGTACCGCACCTGGATCATGCCGTCGGCGACGCGGAAAGTGTCGCGGTAGTTATCGCCAAGCTCATGCCCGTGGAATTTGGCGACCCAGCCGTCGAGGTCGCGGCCGTTGAAGAGCTGCCGCCATGGCGAATCAGTCTCCTGCTCCGCGCCGAGGCTAGCTGCAGGGAACAACAGGAAAGCGGCAGCTACCGCGAGGCGATAAGGAGTCATGAGGAGCCACGGGGAGGTAATGACGGACGAGAGCCGCATTTTCGACCAGAGCGCCGCTATTAATGCCGGCGCATCGCGAGCGATTCGATCGGCACCAGCGTATTCAGGTTGCCCGACTCAAAGCCCGCGAGGTCGAGAGTCACGCGCTTGAAGCCGAGCGCGCGGAGGTCGCGGACGAGCGACTTGCGGACCTCGTCGCTGGCGAGCAGCGGGATCGCGTCGGCGGGAACTTCGAGCCGCGCGAGGTCGCCCTCGTGATAGCGCACGCGCAGCTCGCATAAGCCGAGCTCCCGTAAACGGCGTTCGGCGGCGTCCACCATCGCCAGACGCTCGGGCGTCACCTGCTGGCCGTAGGCGATTCGGCTGGCGAGGCAGGGTGCGGCGGGTTTGTCCCACACGGGCAGGCCCCAATGCCTGGCGAGGTCGCGCACCGCCTGTTTGCCGAAGCCGCATTCGAGCAGCGGGCTCCGCACCCCGTAGTCGTCCGCGGCGCGCATACCGGGGCGGTGATCGCCGACATCGTCGGCGTTGGCGCCGTTGACGATCGCCGCGAGGGAGAGCTCGTCGGCCGCTAGGCGGACGTGCGTGTAAAGCTCAGTCTTACAGTGGAAGCAGCGGTCGGGGGCGTTCGCCTGATAGTCGACGTTCTCGATCTCGAGCGTCGCGCGTTCCACCAGCCGGATGCCGATCTGCGCGGCGATGGAGCGCGCCTCGCCGAGTTCGCCTTTGGGTAAGGCAGCGCCAACGCCGATAACCGCGACGGCCTCGTCACCAAGGGCGAGCCGCGCCGCCTTCGCGACTACCGTGCTATCGACGCCAGCCGAGAACGCGACCGCGCACGAGCCCAACTCGCGCAGTAGCGCCACGAGCTGTTCGGCGAACGCAGCGACGGATTCGGGCGTGGCCTCGGTCATCGCACTATTCTACCCGGAAGGCGGGGGCGGGTTCTCGAGCCGGCCCAGTTCGTCGCGGAGATTAGCGGCCTCCTCGTACCGTTCCGCCTCGATCGCCGCGTTGAGGCGGGCCCGGAGCTGATCGACGGGGTCGGCCGGTTCGTAGTGCTCGGGACGGGGGAGCGTCCGTTTGCCGCTCTCGGCGACCTCGCGTCGCCAGCGTTTGAGGAAGGTCAGTTCGTTGACCTGGTCGGCCTGCTCCTGGCGGCCGTAGTCGGCGAGGAACCGCTCGATCCGTTCAATCCCCTTGTCGATCGACGCCAAGGCCGCGTCGATACCGCCCGCGGCGATCAGCGGCGTCGCCACCGAGCGGGCGTGCATCATCGCCACGTAGGGCCGCCACTGGTCGAATTGCAGCTTGTCGCGCTCCAGCCGGGCGTGTTCGCGGATGAACAGGATCAGCCGCATGTTGCGCTCGGTGTCGCGGGCGCACAGCTCGTAGCGCCCCAGAGCCCAGAAACTCACGTAGCGGTGGTAGTACTGGACCCCCTCGCGGAGCAGCAGCGCACAGTCCTCCGGCTGCAGCTCGTAGGGGGCGCCGTCAGGGTTGGCGGCGTCGTGCTGTTGCTGGCGGGCGAGGTGGAGGTCGAACCACGAGGCATGGCCCTCGACCCGCTGTCCGTCGGGCCGGCCGTCCATCTCCATCTGCATCAGCCCCAGGTCGAGGCGTAGCTGGACCATCTCGCGGCCGTCGTCGGCCTGGATGGTGCGGACCGTCACCCCGTCGGGATCAAACTCCCAATTGCGCAGGATCGAACTTATATCGAGACTCACAGCCGCTGCTTGTTTTCGAGATCGAGTGGGGCGGGGTTTTGTAGGCCCCCCATCCTACCGGATCGACTCCCATGCGGAGACCCCGGCAGGGGTCCGTGTCCCTCTCCCTTTTTAGGCCGGCAGCTTCACTGGAGAAACGGGGGGGGTGTAGATCGTCCGTGACGATGTCGCTTGCTTGGTTCTTTGGCTTCTAAAACCTAGGTGAACACAAAATTGTTCTCTGAGCGAAGCCGCCCACCCACCCCTAGCGCCTCCCTAAATAGGGAGGGGGGATAAGGCAACTCAGCGGCTCGCCTCGACGATCAGCCGCTTCATCTCCCGGACGGCGGCCTCGAATCCGACGTAGATGGCCCGCGAGACGATGCTGTGCCCGATATTGAGGTCACGCATGTCGGGGAGGGCGGCGACGGGTTGCACGTTCAGGTAGTTGAGGCCGTGCCCCGCGTGGAGGCGGAGGCCGGCCGCGCGGGCGACTTGCCCCGCCGAATCCAGCCGGTCGAGTTGCTCGATCGCGCCGTTGCGTAAGCCGCCGGCGTCGGCGAAGGCGTGGGCGTAGGGGCCCGTATGCAGTTCGACGCCATCCACCTTGCCGTCGAAGGAGGCCGACGCCTCGACCTGCGCCGGGTCGGCGTCGATGAACAGGCTGACCAGTATCCCCGCCTCGACGACGCGCTGGACCGCCGCGGCGACGCGGTCACGATTGCCGGCAACGTCGAGGCCCCCCTCGGTGGTCACTTCTTCACGGCGCTCAGGCACCAACGTCACTTGGTGCGGCCTCTCCCGGCAAGCAATCGCGACCATCTCGTCGGTCACGGCACATTCGAGGTTCACCGGCGCCGCGGCGGTCCGCATCAAGACTTCGAGATCGCGGTCTTGGATGTGCCGGCGGTCTTCGCGGAGGTGGATGGTGATGCCGTCGGCGCCCCCTAGAACCGCCAGTGCGGCCGCTGTGACCGGGTCGGGTTCGATGGTGCGCCGGGCCTGCCGGACGGTGGCGACGTGGTCGATGTTGACGCCGAGGAATGGCACGGGATGCATCAAGGGCAGGGGGAGGGCGGATGGATGTCGTTAGTTTATCGGGACGAGGCCTGCCCGGGCAGCGACCCGGCAGGCCGATTGTTTTGGAGGACGTGTGGCGGAGGGTGGCGGTTCGGCGCGGGAAGGGCCCGAGTTGAGCCGAAAAGCGGGGTTTCGTTACCTGGGTCCCCGCAGCGCGTCGGGCAACTGGCGCCGTCGGCACAAACGGCACGAACCGCCGTCCCGCGACCGGCCTTTGTGAAAAGTGTCACAGCACGGGCCGAGTGTGCTGAGCTACTTTTGGGAGTCAACCGTTCAAAGAGTGGTCAGGCGCCACGCACGACGAGCCCCGGCCGCTGCGGCCCCCCAAGCTATGACTTGCCATCAACTGGCCGAGCGAATCCAACAGCTCCAGCCCGAAGCGTCGCCTCAGGACGTCGCCCGGCTCTGTCTGTTGCTCACGAATTCGCAGAGCAATCTCGACCAACTTACCGACTCACGCAGCCTTCAGGCGGCGTGGCGCAAGGTGGGACTTCAACTCCAACTGGCGACCGATCAGCACGCGGCCATGACCGGTGAGCTGGAAGACCTTGCGTCGTCCGACCCCAAGGAGTTCTCGCCCGAGCAGGTCTGGGTCCTGATCCGCGCCATCAAGGTGCAGAGCCAGGTGCTACAGATGTATGTGGGGCACGCGGTCCTCGATGTCTGAGCGGCTGACGCCGCTGGGGCGAGGGTCTAGGGACGAGGGACGAGTGTAAACCGGCGAGCGGGAGCGTTAGCGGAAAAGATTAGTCCAGCGCTCGCTTCGGTGCGGGCGCTTGCGGCGTGCGTCACATTCCCGCGATCATCGCCGTCGCGACGGTCATGTAGATCACGATCCCGGCGATGTCGATAATGCCCGCCACGAACGGGTTGCTCATGAGCGCCGGGTCGAGCCCCAGCTTCTGAAAGAGCAGCGGCAACAGGCCGCCGCAGACCGTGCCGCAGACGACCACCAGCAAGATCGTCACGGGCACAACGACCATCTCGAAGGCCGTTGGCGAGAGATGCTGGTCGGGCGCGTGACGTGTTAGCAGCACGGCGCTGGCGTAGCCGATCATCGCCAGTCCCGTTCCCAGGCAGAGCCCCATCACCAGTTCTCGCCTGAGCACCCGGCCCCAGTCGTCAAGCGTGACGTCGCCGTCATTCAGGCCGCGGATCACGAGAGTGGCCGACTGGCTCCCCGAGTTGCCGCCGCTTGAGATTACCAGTGGGATAAAGAGGACCAGCCACCAGATGTTGTCGAAGCCGTCTTCGTACCGCAGCAGCGCATAGGCCGTCAGCAGGGCCGCGAAGAACATCACCCCCAGCCAGATCCCGCGGCTGTAGGCGAGGGTGAACCAGTGCGTCCTGAGGTAACCGTTCTCGAGTGGCGTCACACCGGCGGCCAGCAGCGCGTCCTCGGTCGCTTCCTCTCGGAGGACGTCGATAATGTCGTCATGGGTGATGATGCCCAGCAAGCGGCGGTTCTCATCAACGACAGGGATGGCCAGGAAGTCGTAGTCGGCGACCTTCTCGGCGACGGCCTCTTGATCGTCCATCGCCAGGACCGTCACCACGTCACGCTGCATCAACTCGCTGATCAACTGATCCGGATTGAGGTAGTGCGTCACGAGTTGCCGCGCCGAGAGCAGGCCCAGCAGGCGTCGGTCCTCATCGACGACGTAGGTGTAGTAAACGGTTTCGACCTCCAGGGCCTGCTTGCTAATCTCGGTGAGCGCTTCGGCGACCGACAGGTGCTCGGGGAGGCAGACGACCTCGGTCGTCATCACCGAGCCGGCCGTCCCCTCCGGGAAGCCCCGCAGCCGGAGCGTCTCGCGGCGGTCCTCCGGCGGCAGCAGCGGGATCAGCTCATCGACGACGTGGTCATCGACGTCGCGCAGCAGGTCGACGCGGTCGTCAGCTGGCAGGTCCGCCACCAGACCGCTGATGGCGTCGGCGTCGCCCGAGCCGACCAGGGCGTGGACCAGGTCGGTCTGCTTCTCGGGCTCGAAGTAGCCGAATACCTCGACCCGCCGTTCGGGGTCGGCGACCTGGAGCACCCGCCACGATTCGACCGGGTCGAGCCCCTCCATGAACTCCGCCACCCGGGCGGGCATCAACGCATCGACGAACTCGCGGAGCGACGCGTCGTCGTCCGTGGCGATCATCTCGCGAAGTTCGGGAAGGTAAAGGGTGTTCACGAGACGAACGCCGGGGTGATAGGTCGGCAAGGGGAGCGGCCGTCACTCTAAGAGGTCGGGACGGCCTCGGGCAGGGCGTTTCACGGGTTTCCCGGCGACGGAGCAGCGTCCCCGCCGATTGACCAGCCCGGGCTCCGGCAGCTAGCCTGCCGCTTTGGCCCATTGCTGTCACCGCGCTCCCTCGCCACGTGTCCGAAGAATCCGCTCCCGATGCCGTCGATTTTGACGCCTGCGAGGCGGCGCTGGGCTACCGTTTCCGCGACCGGTCGCTGCTGGAATCGGCGTTGACGCACGCCTCGGGCGCCGACCATCGGCTGGGATCGAACGAGCGGATGGAGTTCCTCGGCGACGCCATCCTCGGTGCGATAGTCTGCGAGCAGCTCTACGACCGCTTCCCGGATTTCCTCGAAGGGGACCTGACTAAGGTCAAGAGTGTCGTTGTCAGCCGGCAGACGTGTGCGATGCTGAGCAAGCGGCTCGGCCTGCAACCCTTCCTGATCCTCGGCAAAGGAATGACGACCTCGCCGACGGTGCCGCCGAGCGTCATGGCCGACGTCTTCGAGTCCCTCGTGGCGGCCATCTATCTCGACGGTGGCCGCGACGCGGCGGCCGAATTCGTCATGCCGCTGACTCTCAGCGAGATCGAACACGCGGCGGCCGAGGGCGTGGGGGGCGAAAACCACAAGTCGCTGCTGCAGCAGCTAGTGCAGCGAGAAGAGGGGACGACGCCCAACTACTGCCTGCTCGACGAGAAGGGTCCCGACCACAGCAAGGCGTTCCTCGTCGCGGTGCAGATCGGGGGGCGTCGGTTTACTCCCGCTTGGGGCAAGACCAAGAAAGAAGCCGAGCAACGCGCCGCCGCTAACGCCCTGGCGGAGATGGAGGGCGAAGCGGCCCCCAACGTGTCGGCCGAGGCATGACATGACCTTTATGTCGGACGCCCCTCGTGCGGCTACCTTCTTTGCAACAGGCTTAAAAGGTTTGCACCACGACGGACACAAAGAGCACGACGGCCGGCTTCCTTGTTCGACGTGGCCTTATCAGACAGGCCGTCGTGTCCTTTGTGCCCGTCGTGGTGTAAATATTGAAAAGCGAGGCTGTTGTTTGGCCGCCCGCTCAATCAATGCCGGCTAAGCATCTCTTGCCGGTAACGACGCATGACGTCGGCACGCAATAGCAGCCCAACCAGCCGGCGGCTCTCACCGGCGCCAACCTCGACCGGGAGCGTCTCGACGTCACGGGCGCCGAAGTCGCGCATCGCTTCGATAAGGTTCGCCGCCGGGTGGACCGACAGCGGCGCGCGGAGGGCGATGTCCTCGGCGTTGACGAGCTCGGGCATTAAGTCACTGTCGAGGACTCGGTGCAGGTCTTCGGCGCGGATGATGCCTACCAGCTTGCCGTCGGCGCCCAAGACGGGCAGGCTCTCGATCTCCGGGTTTTTGCGGGCGATTCTGATAATCTGCGCCGCGTTGTCTCCCGATTTCAGCGTTGGGAAATTGCGGATCATCACGTCGCGGACCATGACGTGGTCGAGGTTGTGCAGGTCATGGCCCCGGGCGATGAACTCGCCGCGGCGGCTGAGTTTCTTGTAGTAAATGCTGTCGGGTTCAAGCATCTTGGTGACCACGCTCGCCACGCCCGCGGCGGCCATGATCGGCAGGATAATCTCGTACTGATCGGTCATCTCATAGACGATCAGGATCGCCGAGAGGATGCCATGCGTGGCCCCGGCGACGACGGCCGCCATGCCGACGATCGCGTAGACCCCCGGCGCGTGGGAGTAGTCGGGCATCACGAGGTTCACTAGCAGGCCGAAGGTCCCGCCGAGCGTCGCCCCCAGGAACAGCGACGGCGCGAAGACGCCTCCTGAGCCTCCGCCAGCGATCGTGAGGCCCGTCATCAGGGGCTTGAGCAGCACCAGCGGCGCGAGCCAAAGCAGCTCGTTGAGCAGCCGGTTTTGGGGCACGACGACGGCCTTTTCGGGCGCCGTACGAAAGAGTCCGTTGAAGAAAGAAAACTCCTTCTTCGCCGCCGGCTTTTCGTGGCCGTCGATCGTCAGATGCAGCGCGTGGTCGACGACGTGATAGCCAACGCCCATTATCGGCGGCAGCCGCATCAAGCCTTCTGCAGCGGCGTCTTGGGAGGCGGCTGGCGGCGGCACGGGGTAAAACGCGCCCACCAATCCAACGATCGTTCCTAACACAATCGCCCGTTTGCGCCAGTCGGGGATCCATCGTTCGGTGATGTCCTGGAGCCCGTAGAGAACCTTGATAAACCCCGCCGCAGCGAAGCCTGCGACGAGCCCAAGGAGCAGATAGCTCGGCAGCTGCGCCCAGGCGCCGGCGAACTGGAACTCCAGGTCCTTGAAGGCCGGGTCGAGGCGGTGCTCGCCGATGTGCTGCTGCACGACATCGGCGATGACGCTCGCCAGCACGATCGGCGTGAGCGACTCCACGGCGAACGAGCCAAGGATGATCTCGCTGGCGAAGATCACCCCCGCGAGTGGCGCATTGAAGGTGGCGCTTATGCCGGCCGCCGCGCCGGCAGCAACGAGCACTTTGATGTTCTTCGCCGAGAGCCGCAACAATTGGCCGGCCGCGCTCCCTACGGCGGAGCCGATCTGGACGATCGGTCCCTCGCGGCCGACCGAACCGCCCATGCCGATCGAGACGCCGCTAGCGAGGACCTTGACGACCGCTGCGCGGGGCCGGATCACGCCGTCGTGCCTCGCCACAGCGGCGATCACCTCGGGGACGCCGAGCCCCATGGCCTCCGGCGCGAAGGTGCGGGTCAGCCAAGCGACAACCAGCAGGCCGATCGGCGGGCTAAAGACGATCACCAGCGTCCAGAGCCACCAACTATTGGTGGGATCGATCCTCGATTCAGCCGCTAGGCCGTAGGTCCGATCGGTGAAGAACTCGATCAGCAACCCGAAAAGAGCAGCCCCAAAGCCAGTGGCGAGCCCCACGAAACCCGCGATGACGATCGTCAGCGTGTTGCCCGAGACGGCGCCCCGATCAGCGAGGGGGCGGATCCAGTCGATGAAGCGGGTGTTCACAGGCGGGTGGGGACTCGTCGGTTGGCGGTGCGCGGTAGAGAGAGACCTGTGCGTACGAAACTATTCGCTCGGCGGGACAAAGGCTAGGCGAGTCGCGGGCGTCGGTCGCCGCCTGGGCGCTGTCTAACGCAGCGTTTTTCTCCGTGAGTAGGTCCGCGTCCAGCTGGGACCCGTGGGCGCGGCAAGCTTGGGTGCGGCGTTTCGCCACGGCGAACCTCGGCTGCCCGCCCATCGTCAATTGGGGGACACGCCGGTAGACTTTTGGGTCTGAAAGCCGCCCCTGGCGCTCTCCCACCAGCGACTCACTCCAGAACACGTCCCTCAACTGGCGCCCACCCCCCGGCGCCCAAGCCCATGTCGATCGCCACCGCCGCTGATCAGCGTGTCTACAACTTCTCCGCCGGCCCGGCGGTGCTGCCCGTCCCGGTCCTCGAGCAGGCCCGCGACGAGATGCTCTGCCTGCCCGGGGTGGGCGCCAGCATCCTCGAGATCAGCCACCGCAGCGCCGCCTTCACCGCGATTATCGAGGCGGCCGAGGCCAATATCCGCAAGCTGCTCGGCGTCCCCGAAGACTACGCGGTGCTCTTCCTCCAGGGGGGCGGCCGCCTGCAGTTCTGGATGACCGCCGCCAACCTGATCGGCGAGCTAGGCGCCTTCAAAGGGAAGTCGGCCGACTACTTGCTCACTGGCTCGTGGGGCAAGCAGGCGATGGCTGAGGCGAAGAAGGTCGCGCCGGTCCGTGTCGCTTACGACTCGTCGGCGACGAACTTCGACCGCCTCCCCGCGCCGTTCTGCAAAGGCGAGCCGACGATGGACCTCGACCCCGACGCGGCGTACGTCCACTACACCTGCAACGAGACGATCCAGGGCGTCCAGTTTCCGACCGAGCCCGACACGGGCGGTGTGCCGCTGGTCTGCGACGCTTCGAGCGACTTTATGCACAAGAAGCTCGACGTCACCAAGTACGGGCTGATCTACGCCTGTGCGCAGAAGAACGCCGGCCCCGCGGGCGTGACGATCGTCATCGTCAACAAGGCGCTGGTGGCCGGCGCGAACCCCAACCTGCCGATCTACTGCAACTACAACACGCACATCGCCGAGAACTCGCTGAACAATACGGCGCCGACCTTCTCGATCTACATCGTGAAGCTCGTTACCGACTGGCTGCTGCGGGAGTTCGGCGACCTCGACGCCGTCTATGAGCAAAACCAGATGAAGGCGAAGCTGCTGTACGACGTACTCGACGCGTCGCCCGACTTCTACATCGGCCATGCCCGGCCCGAGTGCCGCAGCCTGATGAACGTGGCGTTCCGCCTGCCGTCGGAAGAGCTGACCGAGGCGTTCCTCAGCGGCGCCAAGAAGCGCAAGCTGACCGACCTCAAGGGGCACCGCTCGGTAGGCGGCGCCCGGGCGTCGATCTACAACGCGATGCCGGTCGAAGGCGTCGAGACTCTCCGCGATTACATGCTCGAGTTCCAGAGCGAGAGAGGGTGAGGCTTGAGGCGTGAGGCTTGAGGCCTGTGCTTCAAGCCACTATCGCCGAGCGAGCCGTTCACCACGTCAACCCTGTAGCCTGTCCCCTCAAGCCTCACCCCTCCCCCCATGCCCAGCATCATCGTTCTTGACGACCTCTCGCCCGAAGGCCTAGCGCTGTTGGACGCCGCCGAGGGGATCTCGTACGAAGTGCGCACCGGTCTAAAAGGAGAAGGGCTCAAGAACGCGCTGAACGAGTTCGACGGCGCCATCTGCCGCAGCGGCGTGAAGCTCACGCCCGACGTGCTCGAAGGGAACACGCGCTTGCGGGCCGTGGTCCGCGCCGGCGTCGGTACGGACAACATCGACAAGCCCGCCGCCACCCGCGCCGGAATCGTCGTGATGAACACGCCCGCGGGCAACACGATCAGCACGGCCGAGCACGCGATCGCCCTCATGCTGGCTCTCAGCCGCAACGTGCCGGCGGCGAACCAGTCGCTGGTGGAGGGCCGCTGGGACCGCAAGAAGTTCATGGGCGCGCAGGTCGCCGGCAAGACACTGGGCATTGTTGGTTTGGGACGCATCGGCCTGGCCGTCGCCTCGCGCGCCAAGGCGATGGAGATGGACCTCATCGGCTACGACCCCTTCATGTCGGCCGACATGGCCAAGTCGCTCGGCATCGAGTTGGTGGAGAAGGTCGAGGACATGCTGCCCCGCATCGACTACCTAACAGTCCATACGCCCCTTACCGATGAGACCCGCGGACTGATCAACGAGGCCGCGATCGAGAAGATCAAGCCCGGCTGCCGCCTGATCAACTGCGCGCGCGGCGGCATCTACGACGAGGTGGCCCTCAAACGGGGCCTCGAGTCGGGCAAGCTCGGCGGCGTCGCGCTGGACGTCTATCCCGAAGAGCCCTGCACCGACAGCCCGTTGTTCGGTATGGAGAACGTCGTCTGCACGCCGCACCTCGGGGCGAGCACCGAGGAGGCTCAGACGCAGGTCGCCGTCGAAGCGGTCGAGCTGCTGACGGCTTATCTTAAGACGGGCGCCATCAGGTGCGCGGTGAACGCGGCCGCGCTCGACCCGAAGACGCTCGCCTCGCTGCGAGGCTACATCGACGTCGCCCACCGCTTAGGCCGCCTCGCCGAAGGCCTCACCCCCAGTGGCGTCGGGTCGTGCCGGATCATCTATCGGGGGACGCTCGCCGAGGGGGACACCAAGATCCTCACCGCCGCGTTTGCTGTGGGCCTCTTGGAGCACGCGATGGGCGACGAGGTCAACCTCATCAACGCCGAGTCGCTGCTCAGCGAGCGGGGCATTCAGTTCGTCACCGAGTCGAGCGCGCAGCAGGGGGCCTTCCGGGCGTCGCTGTCGGTCGAAGTGGCGACCGGCGAAGCCTCTCACCAACTGACCGCGACCCTCCTGGGAGCCGACATGCCCCGCCTGGTGGCGATCGACGGCTACCGGCTCGAGGCGTTCCTCGACGGCTGCCTGATTATCTTCACCCACAAGGACGTGCCCGGAATCATCGGTTCGATCGGCACCGAGCTGGGCCAGCACGGCGTGAACATCGCCCAGATGGCGGTGGGCCGGAACCAAAAGGGCGGCGACGCCGTCGGCGTCCTCAACGTCGATGGCGAGCCCTCCGAGGCCGCTATCGAGGCGATACGCGGCATCCCCGCGATCACCAGCGCCCGTGTCGTCCGGCTCCCCGAAGCGGGGACGGTCCCGGCCTGGCTGGGCTGACTCGGCAGTCGCCCAAGCCCCGCGTGCCGACTACCTGCGAGCCCCGCGACGTCAGTCCGGGGAGGAGCTGGCCGAATGACCGGAAGCTCAGGCCACTTCCCACCCCGGACCGATGTCGCGGGGCTCGCCTCCAACTCCTTGGCGAGGGAGTCGTCGCCGCTCGGCGCTTCGGGCGCCGTCTTACCCCGCAAGAGTTGTGCGACCCGCACACTTCCGCGTGGATTCTGCCTCGGCGAGTTGCTGCGACTTGTGGCGGGCACGCGGCGGTGACCGATATTTCCGGAGTCCGCCCGCGCGCCGGCCTCCTCCAGACGGCGCGTCCCTCCCCCCGACCCCTCGCCGTCCCTCTCCGACATGGTCGCTCTAAAATCTCAGCCCGCAACGGTCGCCTCGCCGCTGCACGACGCCATCACGACCGCCCTCGCCACCAGCCCCTACGTGGCCGGCTCGCGCGTCCGGATCGAAGCGGGTGACGGCCGCGTCCGCCTCCACGGCGACGTGGGCACCTTCTTTGAGAAGCAGATGGCCCAAGAGGTCGTCCGCCGCATCGACGGCGTGCAGCACGTCGAAAACCTGCTCCAAGTCGCTTGGGCCTGATCGCCCCATGCCGCGGCGGCCAATCCCGATCAACGCGGCGTTAATTCGGTCTCCCACCTCCGGTTCACTTCCTAGCGGTCGAGCCGGGTAGGGGCCTGTAAAGCCCGCGCGGCGCGGCCGCTCTGCTTTTTTAGCGCCGGTATAATCCACACCGCCGTTACGACCGGCCCTGTCGACGCGGCGGCCGCGACTGTCTGGCGGGCGCTTGTCGATATGAAACGGCCCGGCCGCCGATGTCTTGAGAAGTGGATGCGGAGTTCCTCCGCGGCCGTTCACGGAGGGAGAGCTCGTGCGAGTTTTGAGATTGGCTCTGGCTGCGTCGGCTGTCGTGGCGTCGCCCGCCGTCGGCGCTGGCTATTACAACCTGCCAACTTCCTTGCCGCAGCACATGGGGATGGGCTTCGGCCCCGGCTACCACGCGCCGCTGCTGCTGGGCCCGAAATTGAAGGCCAAGATCGCCTCGCAGCCCGTCCGCCGGTTGCCGGCCCCGCTGCCCCCACCGCCGTGCGGCGGCTTCGACGGGCCCAGTCAGTGGGACGAGTCGCCAGCGGGCGCGATCTGGCAGGTCCCTCGGCACGAGCCCGCCCGCCATCAAGGCGCCGCCGAAGTAATGCTCGCGCCGTCGCCCAGCGGCCGCTAAGATCGAGAGGACTTCCGACCCCTCGGCCTGAACCGCTACGGAGCGGCCTGTGCTCTGGCTTCTACTCCTTGTCCTAGCCGTGGCGGCGGGCCTGGCGATCGGCTTTGGGTGGGTAACGCTCGGAGTCCGGCGGGCGCGGCGGACGCAACGCGATAAGTCGAAGGCACTCGAGGCGTTCGCGCGTCAGCGGGGCGCCTTGGCCGAGGCGTTCCGCTCCGCCGCCGAAGCGACTGGCAAGCCGC
>JBGSJY010000239.1:0-4071 GCA_041741515.1 Pirellulales bacterium
CCTGCTCAGATCCGGTTCCCGCAGAATCGCAGCGACGGGACGATCCGCGGCCCTTTGGACAGTCGCCACAGCTGCAGAGATCGTCCTTCAGCGAGGACACCTCGGCGAGTTTGCCGACGGTCCCAGTCGCTCAGGCTGATGCCCTTTTGGTCGGCTAGCCAGTCCTCACCCCGAAGAAAGTTGAGCTGCACCGCGGTGAGTCTTGAGACCTCCGGAAAGTGGCCCAGCACTCCATGGTCTGGTGCCGAATATCCTCAGATGTCGTCACGATCAACGCGAATTGGCGGACTTGCCATCCGCGGTTGGGTGTTGCAATCTTTCTTGTAAGAGCCCTGATTACCTGCCGCCGGTGTCTCGACCGTCGCCTGTCCCAGCCTGTGGTTCCACATAGCGGCGGGTTAGCCCGCCATTTTTCTTGATGATTAACTGGTAGATGGCTCCATCTTTCCGCACCCAGCGACTTCATGTCCGACCGGAGTTGCTGTGGCGGATCGGAGGGCCGCAACCAGCCCCAGCAGGAGGCTCGCGACCGCCAGCGCGGTCGGCTCCGGCACGGCCATGCTCGCGGCGGGTTCAGGCGTAGTCGCACCGAAGTTCGTCCGCCAGGTTTCGTACTGCGCCATGCCGATCAAACCTCCGTCGATGTCGTTCAGCAGCGTGCCGGTCGGCGCGCCGACGTTGTCTCGCCAAACCGTATAGTCGGCCGCGTCGATCTGGCCGTCGCCGTTGAAGTCGCCTGGGAGCCCCGCCGCGAGCGCCAAGCGAACATACTCGTTCGCCTGGATCGAACCGTCGGCCGTCAGCTCGCCGAGCACCCACTGGAGTGCGCCGCCATCTCCAGTAGCGAACTGAGCGACCGCGACGTAGACCTCGTCCGGAAGAGAGCTGAATTCCTCCGCTAGGTCGATGACCGCTTCGAGGACGCCTTCATTCGGTCCCGTCGCTACTTGCGTGGCGCCTTGGGCGTCGAACCACGCCTCGTAGTCGTTGTCGTTCTCGTCGGCCACGTAGGCGTCCCAGTCAGCGACCTGTCCCGCTTTCGCCCAGTTCGCGGCGCGCATCGCGCCGGGTTGCTCGGCCAGATACATGAAGACATCGCCGCCCTCGCCGGCGTCGTTGGTCGCCAGATAGAGCTGCCCTCCTTCGATCGCGAACCACAACGTCCGCCCGTTGTCGGTCGCGGCGACCTTCGCGCCGGCGTCGAGAACGCCGTCCATCACAAAGTCAACCGGATCGACGCCGTCGGAGACCGAGAAACGCCAGTCGCCGCCGTTGTTGTTGTCCCACACGCCGGCGCCGTTGTTGAACACGAGGTCGAGTTGCGTTGCGCTGGTCGGGATCGCCACGTCAAGCGACCATACCCGCGCCGCGGCGTCCCAGATCATCCCGGCGTCGGGAGAGACGACCGTCGACCAGTTGTTGAAACCGACGTGCGCAAAGACCTGCGCCGCGTCCGACAGCACGCCCCCGGCGGCGTCGTAGGTCAAAGTCGCGGTCTGGCCGGCGACCGCCGGGTCAGGCGTCAGTACGACCCGATCGACATTCGACGCAATCGACCCTGCACCAATCCAGACGTGTTGGATGTCGGTTCGCTGGACGTTGCCGAGTGAATCGACCGCCTCGACGTAGTAATCCACCAGCGAGTCGGTGACCCCTTCGACCATCGCGCCGTAACGCAGCGCCCGCGCCCTCGCCGCCAAGATCCCCGCGGGGGGCGTGGTGTCGCTGGAGGTCATATCGAGCGTCAGCCAGCCCCCGACCTCGGCGCCCCCGGCGTAGGTCTCGTTCTGTGTCGAAGCAATCGGGTTCACGCCATCGGCATCGACGCGGTACTTAAGCTGTACATTCGACAGGCCGCTCACGTCGTAAGCGTAAGTCCATACCTCGAAGTCGCTCGGCTGAGACTGTCCGTACTCCTGGCCGCCCGGGTTGTAGGCCTCGCGTTGCGGCAGGAAGACGGTCGGCGCGGTCGTCTCGCTGGCGGCCCCGTTCACCACCGCCGACACCTGATCGATCGCAAGGTTGCTGCCGAGCGTGACGTTCGAGTCCCACGACTCGGCGCCGTCCCAGTACCAATGGTCCGACGCCTGCGCTTGCAACAGGTAGTGCCAGCCGCGGTCGGACGCCGAGCCGACCCCTGCCTGCACGTTGGCGATGTTCGGGAACACGTCGGCGCCTAGCTCCAGATCATTCGCCGTATACACAAAATTCTTGGCTGCGGTGAGGACAGCCCACGAGTTGCGGTCGGGGCTCCAGCCGGTCGTCGGGTTGGGGTCGCCAAGCCACTTCTTGAACTCAGGATCGCCGTTATCGGCGCCCGCCCACGAACCCGACTCGATGTGGACCACATCGCCCGGCGCGACCGGGTACCGGTCGAGGTAGTCCTGTACCGTTGTGACGTCATAGTTGGGGTTCGCCTGAGCCCAGCTCAACATGTCCTGGAAATTGCCGTGGTAGTACCCCTCGCTGCCACCGCCGTAGTTGTCGCCGTCGTGGTGCAGCAGGACCATCATCGGGTGGTTCGGGTCCGTGTTGAACTCACGGTACTGCTCCATCACCGACTCGTACTGCAGCGCGCCGAAACCCCCTCGGCCGTCCTCGTTCCCCTCGTAGCGGGCGGCCGGCACCGCGGTGATCTGCGTAGCCTGTCCCGTAGCGGGGTCGATGTATTGCGCGAGGTGCGGTCGATACGCCGTCGGCGCCGCGACTTTGCTAGGGGCCCATAGATTGTTGAGTGGCACCCACTCGCTCGCGGGGATTGCCGGGTTCACCTGGTCGGCCCGGTTCGGGGCGTACAGGTTCGAGGCGTCGGTGTGCGGGTAGTTCTCGATGGCGCGTTCCAGGTGGATGCTGTCGAAGATCGTCCACTCGATCCCCTCGGCCGCGAGCGCCGGGATCATCCGCTCACTGAACGCCGTCTCCGCGGGGAAGAAGCCCTTCGAGTAAGGCGCGTCGGGTCCGAATGATTGCTCGAC
Organism: Pirellulales bacterium; assembly: GCA_041741515.1. Lineage (GTDB taxonomy): Bacteria > Planctomycetota > Planctomycetia > Pirellulales > Lacipirellulaceae > Botrimarina. The sequence goes on from JBGSJY010000239.1 coordinate 2,976, forward strand.
GGCTAACTTGTGGAGCTTGATCTGCATCCGCAGATCGCGCTCGTCCAGCAGAGGCCCGAGCGGGTGGTGGTAGCCAAAGCCGATCAGGTCGAGCCGCGGGTTGCCGAGCGAGGTGTCGAGCGAAGCGGCCTGCCGGTACGACTGCTCCCAGTTGTTCCACATGCCGCCGTTTGTGCCAGCCGCCTCCAGGTTATCAAGGTTCTCGATTAGCGATCCGCTGAACGAGACCTGCGCCCCCAGGTGCGGCAGTGACTGGCCCGACTGGATCGCGTCCTTCGGCCACGACGTGTACGGCCCGAACCTCTGGTTGTGCACGTCGGTGACGCTGAACGAGTACCGCCCCGACGCGTCGGTCTGCTGGATCGTCTGCCCCGGTGTGTAGATCGGCTGGTGCATGTGCCATAGGAAGCCGACGTTAATCGGCGCCTGTCCCGAGGCGCTCGCGGCAGAAAAGAAACACATCGCCGCCGCAGCGGCCGAGAGAAGCGATCGCATTCGCGATATATGGAGCCAGAGAGTCACGGGAAAGCAGCGGCCGCGGCCGGCGCCTGCCACCAAGTCGGAGGAGAGGGTCTGCACTTGTTGCAAGCACAACAATCGATTCAGTCCCTAGAACATAGCAAAGCTACCGATTGTTGAACACTAAAATGCCCCAAAGCAGCAGACCGTCTCGAAACCTCGAGGCCACCCTCACCTTTGGGCAATCGTAGAGCGTTGCGCCTGGCGCCGCCAGCACCAAAACGGACGGCGGTGCAAAGAAGCTTGACGACAGCTACGGCGGACACGGCCTCTCTACCGACACGTTCTTGATGGAATGAGCTCGAAGCCGACCCATTGTCGCCAACTCTAGCCTTGCAACTACGCGTATATCGCTAAGGAAAAGCCATGTGCTAGTCGCGCGACAATCCCCAGACTATCCGACGCAGATTTAGCGTGCCGCTAGCGAGCGGGGACGACAAGCCACCAGAGGAAGCGGCAGGGCGCTGAGTACGGCGGCCACCCCACCGCCTGCAGCTCGCTGCCAATCAAACTGATCGAGGTTGCTTCAGCCGCGGCGATTTAGAGGCTCGACTACGGCGCAGAGGTGGACATCACC
>JBGSJY010000240.1:0-3712 GCA_041741515.1 Pirellulales bacterium
CAAGCCGTTAACCACCGCTACCCGCGGCTAGCGCCGACGGCTCACGCGGGGTGGTGACCACCCGTGATCAGTGCGGCCCGCCGTTCTGGCGCAGCCGCAGTCGGGCGCGGCTGAGCACCGGGCCGATGGTGTTCACCGGCAGGCCCACCGCGTGGCTGATCTCGTTGTACGAGCGGCCTTCGAGGTGATACATGCGGACGACTTGTGCATCGGGCTCGGGGAGGCCGCCGAGCATGTGATCGACCTGCTCGCGGTCGGCGACACGTTGCTCGACGGGCGGCTCGCCGTTGGGAACGTCCGCCGGGAAGCCGGGCGGGTACATGGCCACCGGCGTCTGCCCGGCGCGCTGCATCAGCCGTTTGACGACGACGCGGCGGGCGATGACGGCCAGGTAGGTCGCCAGCGAGCTACGGCGTTGGAACCGCCGCAGGGCGGCTTTGTCACGCTCCAGCAGAGTGACGAAGACGTCGGCGATCAGGTCCTCGCGATCCACGGGCGTCAGACGGACGCCCCGGCAGTCGGCGGCATGGTTGACGACGTGCGAGACTAGCCCCAGAAAGCGATCGATAAAATGGGGCCATGCCTCGGCGTCGCCGCCGAGCAGGGAGTCGAGCAGGTCACGGTCGATCGTTGAGAGCGCCAACTGCGGTCCCCTGATGTCAGTGGATCGAAACCATGGTCCGTCGCGGTGCGGCGGCTGTGGTTGGCGCCCCTTGCTTCTGTCCCAGTGTTTCTTCGCGGTCGCGATTCGATGGTCGGAACCCGATCGTCGAAATAGGACCGTTCAAGTCGCTGTCTATCTCTGCTGCTACTCGAAAACGTCGTTTGCCTCGGATGACGCTGTCGAGAGGGCGCTCGCTGGCCCGGCGGTCGCCTGCGCAAGGCTGGTTTCGGTTAGTTCAGCCCGTCGCCAGTCCGGCCTCGGGCTAATACGGCCCGAGGCGCCAACTTCGCGATCGGGCCGTCTTAGCTTGATCGGCCTTTCACTTTGATTCGGTTAGCCTGAGGCGGCTTATCGCACGCAAACCGTTTCAGCGAAACGGGTTCCCACTTCGGTGTTCACGCCGCGGCGGGACGACAATCGCCTCAACCAATCGTACGCAGCCGCGCCGATGCAAGCAACCAGTTCGCGGGGCGTTGACATTGCTGCGCAGCAGACCTAGCTTGCCCATCGGTGGCCGCCGACTACGATGCGCAAGCGGTTGCAGCGTAACGACTTGTCGCCCGATTGTTGATACCCAGTCGCAACAAGACGTGTCGGCTCAAGGCGCCCCGGCCTGTGGGCCGATGGCTCCAGAACCGGGCCGCCGAACCGACCACCGCCCCCGCTTAACCACCAACAATTGGCCGTCCCGGGCAATAATTGGCCATCCCGGGCGGCCGTTCAGCAGGAGATCTCCACCCATGCCGCACGTCGTTACCCAGCCCTGCTTCAACTGCAAGTACACCGACTGCGTGGTCGTCTGCCCGGTCGAGTGCTTCTACGAGGGCGAGAAGATGCTCTACATCCACCCGGACGAGTGCATCGACTGCGAGGCGTGCGTGCCCGAGTGCCCCGTCGAGGCGATCTACCACGAGGACAACGTCCCCGAAGAGTGGAAGGATTTCATCGCCCTGAACGCCGAACAAGCGCCGGAGTGCGAGGTCATCACCGAAAAGAAAGAGCCGCTGGCGGACAATTGAAGTGTCGCGGCGGTACGGGATGGAATACGCATTGAGCCCCCGGTCACTGACCGGGGGCTAATTGTTTAGGCTTGAGTCCTGGGGCCTGAGGGGGTGAGGAAAAGGCTCGAAGAACAGCCCTCAAGCCTCACCCCTCATGCCTCATCACCGCAGGTCCACCGACCAGTACGCCGTATCGACGAATGTCTTCCAACTGACGTACTTCGGGTTCCCCAGCTTGATCGCCAGCAGCGGGCTGCGCTTGGGGCGGACGGGCTTCTTGGCGAGCGTCATGCCGGCCTCGTCGGGGGTGCGGCCCCCTTTGCGGACGTTGCACTTCACGCACGCGCAGACGACGTTCTCCCAGGTGGTCTCGCCGCCGCGGCAGCTGGGGACCACGTGGTCGATCGACAACTCGCTGGTCGGGAACGTCTTGCCGCAGTACTGGCACTTGCCCCCGTCGCGCGCGAACAGGTTGCGGCGGTTGAGCCGCACCCGCTGGCGCGGCGTCCGGTCGAAGTGCAGCAGCCGCAGGATCCGCGGGGCCTGGATCTGGAAGTTGATCGACCGCACCCAGTCGGCGTGGGGGTCGGGCGGGACGTCGTCAGGGAATTGCGAGCGGAGCGTGCTGAGGTCGCGCCACGAGTCGAAGTCGTAGTTGGCGTACTGGCCGTCCTCGATGTGGATGACCTCGGCCAGGTCGCGCAGCAAGAGCGTGAACGCCCGGCGCACGTCGATCACGTGAATCGCCATGTACTGACGGTTCAGGACCAGAACGCTCGCGTGCAGCGCGGAAACGCCGTTGTGCGGGGCCGGCGGGGTCGGCAGATAGGCAGCGGTCGCCATAGAGACTCGTCACTCCCAGATCCGTGATTTGCAGGCCGCGCGGGGGGCGGGCCTGGAAACTACGCCTGTGAACTGTGCCTGCAGGATCCGCTCATGAGTAGAGCCTGCAAGGGGGGCCTACGAAACAGGCGCCGCACAGCGACGCCTGCAACGTCAGCCGGACTCGTCGTTACGGGGACAAGTTCGCGCACCCGACGCGACCCCTCGGACGCCGGACGCCCCCCTTGCATGACATCGCTACTGGATGACATCGCAGCTGGATGACATCGCAACGGGGCGCGGCGATCGACGGATTGTCCACCGACTACCCCTATCGTAGTCCAGCGTGATCGGGGGGACTAGTCGAGCGGGGCCCCTTCGGCGGGTCTTCACCGACTTCGTGCGGCCGCTTCGCCAAATCTTCAAACAAGGCGGGTCTTCGCCTTGCTGGGCGGTTGCGCTTCTACTTACGATGCTTGGTAGGTGCAGAGCTGTGGCGCAGAGCCAACTACCGTCGGCCTGTTTTGTCTAAGAATGGGACGGGCCACGTCCGAGAGGGGGCCGACGGACGACCCCAACGGGAAAGCCATTTCGACAAGGCGCTTACCGATGATTCACTTCACCTGCGACTGTTGCGGCCGGGCCATCAACCAGACGAGCGAGACCCGCTACGTCGTCCGGATGGAGGTCTACGCCGCTCTGGACGACGCTCTGGACGGTGACGCACTGGACGGTGGGGCCGACCGCGCGGTTGAAGAGTCCGATCACCTCGAAGAGATCGAGGACCTCCTCGAGCGGATGGACGACCTCGATGCCGAGCTCGACGCCGATCTCGAGGACGCGCTCTACCGCCAGGTCCGCTACGACCTCTGCCCCGACTGCCGCGAGCGGTTCCTGCGTAACCCGCTGGGACGCGCCGTGACCCGCGCCACTTACAGCGAAAATTAGGCTATCGCGAAAATTAGGGGTGAGGCTTGAGACCGTAGACCACGGGGTTGGAGTGCGTACTCTTACTTGTAAGCAGACTCGTTGATAGCTCGCTTGCGAGCCGTCACGCGTCCTCAAGTCTCAAGCCTGCAACCTCACCCCTCCCGCATGCTCACCGCCGGCGTCCCCGCATCGGCGAAGACGCTCGCCGCGCTCTGTGACCGCGTCGCGATCTCGCTCGAGGCCGGCATCGACGTCCGCCGCATCTGGCGCAGCGAAGCGGAGCGGCTCGCCGGGC
>JBGSJY010000241.1:0-1593 GCA_041741515.1 Pirellulales bacterium
AACCGGGGTGGCGAAGCCACAAGAAGCACCAGCAGGCGATCGCCGCGTCTCGCCACGTCCACTCGCAGCCCAGCTTCTTGTCGCCTGCGGCGACCCAGGTTCAAGAACCTGGGCTACCCAATGGGAGGACACGTTCTTCACGTCGCATGCTCATCCGCTGCGCGTTGGGGCATGCCATCCCTCACGGCTCTCCGCGTCTCTGCGGGAGACCTTGCCGACCGCACCACGCCTACTCGTCGCTCGCGTCCCCCACATCCACCTGCGACCAATCGATCTCCCCCGCCAGCTCGAGGTCGTGATCGGCGAGCAGCGCCTTGGCCGTCTCGAGGTCGGCCTGCGCCACCAGCACCCGCGCGCCGGCGTTGATCGCGATCTGGAAGTCGGAAACCGCGTCGCCATCGACCTCGGCGCGGACGCCGTTGTCGGCCAAGTAGCCCTGCAACACGTGCGCGTCGGCCAGGTGCGAGCACGTCGTCGCGACGACGATTTCGTTAGGGTCGGTCATAGCGGGGGTCCTAGCGAGTAGGGCAGGCCTCGCCTGCCGGAGGCGGAGTGATACGTGAGGTTGGCAGGCGTGGCCTGCCCTACATGCTACATGATGAGCAGCATCAGCAAGAACAACGCCACAATAGCCGCCGTGCTACGCATCCACGACAGCGGCGTCGCCTCGGACGTATCGTACTCCTCTTCCCGCTCCGCGGCCTCGCCGACATCGACCCGCGACCAATCCACGCCGGCGCCATCGACCCCTTCTTCGGCGAGCAATCTCTTTGCGAGGTCGAGCTCGTCGGCGCGCACCAGAACGCGGACCAACCCGGGCGCTTGGGCGCGCCACCCCGCGACCAAGTCGCCGTTGTAAACGGCCCGCACGCCGTGCCGGGCAAGCGCGTCGCAAACGAGGACCGCGGCGGCCTCGGTGGGCGTTTCCGTCAGCGTAGCGGTCTTGTGTGGGTCGCTCATCGCGGTAGGATCTGCGGACGGAGTGGAAGCGGTTTGGCGATTCCTCCGGGAGCTGACGCTACCCGGCTCGCACGCCGATCAAACGGCCTTGCGACCCGGGTCCCGCTCCGTGCGAGCCGGGAAGCGTCAGCTCCCGGAGTTCTGAAGATACCACTTCCTGCCCCCGTCCTGACTCCTGACAACTGATTACTGACCTCTGACTTCTAAGCCTTGTAGGCCGTAACAAGCTTTGCGCAGTTACGGCATGGCCTACTTGACCGTGCCGCCATGCCGTAACCGCGCTGCGCTCGTTACGGCCTACCATCCTGCTCCCGGAGTTTCAACTAGACCTCTTCCTGACCCCTGATTACAGGCCCCTGACGACTAATCGATCAGCTCCCCAATCGGCGCCCCACCCCCCGCGATCTTCATCGGCCGGCCGTTGTTGCTCGTGAACGTCGTCTGCAGCGACAGGCCCATCGCCTGGCAAACCGTCGCCATCAATTCCTCGGCCGTGTGCGGCTTCGACTCGACGGTCGTGCCGTCGCTCGACGTTTCGCCGATCGCCAGGCCCCCCTTGAGGCCGCCGCCTCCGACCACGGCGCTCCACGCCCGCGCGTAGTGATCGCGGCCCGCGTCGCCGTTGATCCGCGG
>JBGSJY010000242.1:0-10848 GCA_041741515.1 Pirellulales bacterium
TGTCGCGTGGGGGATTAGCTGCGGACCTTGGCGACTTCGTCGGCGCGCCAGCCGGCAAAGAGCTTCGCGTCCACTTGCCGATAGGTCCAACCGAACCGGGCGGTCATCTTGTACGCCTTGGCGATGAACCGCGTGCTGACGACTCGCTCCAAGCGGTTCGCGCGGCACTTCTCGCGGTAGGTCTGCAACCGCGTGCGGAGTGTATCGTCGGGGCAGAGGGCGGCTTCAAGCGAAGAATCGTAATCCATCGGGACCGTGCCCATCCGGAACCGGTCCAGCGTGCTTTCGTCCAGTTGGCTGCGGCCGACGTATTGCCGATCGGCGCCGCGGCCGAACGTGTTGGCGGTGGCGATGATGCGGAAGTTCTCGTGCATCGTCGCGAGCGGCTTCTCGGGGCGGATCGCGAGCTGCACCTTGCCGTTGGCGATCGCCGAGTTGATGCAGAGCAGCACCGAACTGTCGGCCGCGTCGATCTCGTCGAGCAGGAAGAGCCCCCCGTTCTCATACGCTTGCATGAACGGCGTGCTGACGTACTGGAACTGACCCTGCTCGCCCATCGGAAGCTGGCGGCCGATGAGGTTCGACTCCGTCATGCCGATCGAGCAACTGACGGAGTAGAACGGGAGCTGCAGCACCTCGGCGGCTTGTTGCGCGAGGTAGCTCTTGCCGCTCCCCGCCGGCCCCGGGATGAAGACCGGCTTCCGCATGCTGAGCAGGCGGATGACCCTGTCGAGCTTCGGGTGGACGGCCCCTTCGAGCTTGACGTCGGGGAGCTTGCCGACCTTGATCTCGATGCGCCGGGGCGTCGCCGATTCGAGATCCGCCAGCCGCTGCGAGAGCGTGGCGATCGTCGACTCGAGCTTCGCGACCTGGACCGCGGCGGCTTTGTCGTCGATGCGCGGCGCCGTCGGCAGAGAGAAAGCGCGGAGCTTCGGGGGGGCCGCTTTGTCGGTGCACTCCGGGTGGGTCCACGTGTAACCCGTCCCGCTGTAGTTGGGGACGCGGGCGATCGTCGTGCCCTTGGGGATGGGCTTGCCGCAGCCGCGGCAGGCCTTCCGATCGCGAGCGGCGATGCGCGTGACGGGTGGCGCGTCGTGCCTGGGTGGGGGAGAGGACGGTTTGCTGAGCGTCCGCGGCTCGTTTACGATTGCTACCGGCATCGATGACTCCGTGGTTGGGGGATTCGGGCCCTGGCGTCCGTCGGTTGCCGCCGACGGACGCCGCTTTTCTGGGCCCGTTCGTGGGCGTGTTAAGTGTTTTTTGGGGGACTGTTTTGGCGCCGTTACGCGGCGTAGTCGCGCGCGTAGTTGGCGAGGAGTTCCTTCGCGTCCTCGCCGTCATCCGCGATCGCTTCCAGCGCGTCGCAGACGTCGATGAAGTCGGGGCTCGCTTCGTCGTTGATGACGTCGAAGTCCTCGTCGTCGAGGTCTTCGAGCAGCGCGTTGATCTCGCTAAGCTTCGAGCCGAGCGCTTCGCGGATTTGGTAGAGCTCGTCGCTGAGGTCGCGGAACGTCGAGCGGAGAGCGGCGATTTGCTTCGGGGTCATTGCGGATTCCGTGGTTGGGGGATTCGGGCCCGTTGGTGGGGCCCGTTAGTGGGCCCGTTGCGACTCTTCTCGATGCCGGTTGTTGGTTGTCAACCGTTTTTTTCGAGACTGTTTGGCGCCGAATTCGTCCGGCGATCGGGGGGCCGTTTCCGTCCCCCCCGATGCGACTCTTCTCGGCGCGGCCCGGGCGCGAGTCAAGCGAGCGAGCGTCCGTACCCCGCTACAAAACTCGGCTGTTTTGACGATTTCGGATTATTTTCGGGATTGTTGGCGGCGCCCCCCGGCGCCGGCCCGAATCGGGCCGCGCGCAGGCCCCCCCGGGCGCCCGTTGCGGCGTCAGAGAGAACGGCCGCACCCGTTGCGCGTCGTCAGAATCCGATCGGCGATCGGTGGCGCGTGGTCGTGCATCCAATCGGGAAGAGCTTCGCGGAGCATCGCGGGCCAGCTCTCGCGCGATGCGGTGACGAGCTTCTCCCGGCGCAGCGAAGGGCGATAACCCAGAAGGTTATCGAGCACTGTCGAAGAGACTGAGTGGGCCGGCGATCGGTTCCGCCGGCGCGGACTCGCACGAAGCCCGCCTCGGGCGCCCAGACATCGGCTTACCTGCCGAAGTTAGTCGGACAGCTAGTTTGCTCACTGAGCTGCCAGGACGCGGGCTGAGCTCACGAGGCTCGGCTGCGATCAGCCCATGTGTCGGTACCTAAGGGCTACAACCAACTCAGCTGCAGGTAGGCAACCGCGTACGTGTCGGGCCTTAACAGGGTCTTCCCCCGCCCGTGTGGGCTTCTATCTGTTATCTTCGCAACTGCTGAGAACGATGAAGCCTCAGAAGGTTTGGCAAAGAGCGAAAGCTGCCCAGACGTTGACGTTTGACACAGATTTCGGGCAGATCCTGATATGCCGCGGTGGGATAGACCTCGGCGGAATCGCCACCGGCCATTGTCGCCGCAGATGAGGCAACCGACGCAAATTACATTTGCGGGGGAAGTGTCACGAGTGGTGTTTACGCGCGAGCGAGTCGTCGCGACTGATCATGGCAATGTAGAGGAAGGCTTCGCTCGTTGCAGCGGTCCTTTCGTGGTCCTTGCTGCTTCTGCGGTAGCGTGCCACCCAAGCGAAGGTCCGCTCGATGATTCACCGCTTGAGAAGCACGACAAAGCCGTGCACGCCCACCGCACAGGTGTTGACGGAGTTGTTGAGAGCGAGTTCAGGCTCCGCTGCGAGCCAGACGGCCTAACGTATTGCGATGCAAGAGCGCGCCAGTGTGAGATAGTTGGGCCGGCGTCAAAAAGCATCACGCCCGCGACGACGAATCGCCGCGGGCGTGATGAATGGACGCTCGGTCTCTTACAGGGGCTGCCCCGATGAATGCCCGATCAGACACCCGGTCCGCGGAATGCCGGGCGGAAAACTTGGCCAACGCCGGTTTCGCCGCCCCGGGCGCGAGCACCCCGCATCTCGCGCTCCGGAGCGATGTACTCGTCTTCGCCGCCAAACTCCCGGACCATCGATGCCGATAGGAGTAGCAAATCGTCGGACCGATCGCCCAAGTTCATCGTCGTCGTGTCGCTGACGAATTCAAAGGCTGAATCGACTGCTTCAACCGGCATCAATAGAAAGTCGGCGTCGGTCGTGACGGCTTCGCTCTCTACGCCGGCAGCGAGCGCCACAGCGAGTGGCGCCATGAATTCACCGACCGATAGCACGCCACCCGAGGCCCCGTAATTGGCCGTCCAGACCGCGTAGTCGGCCGTATCGACCTCGCCGTTACTGTTGCCGTCGGCACGCAAATCGGTCGTGCTCCCGAGCGTGTCGCGGTAGACGGTGTAATCGGCCGCATTCACGAATCCGTCGCCGTTGTAGTCACCCGTCACTGCTCCGACCGTTACCGCGGCGAAGGCGTCGCTCCCAGCTGCGGCGCCGGTGCCGGCCGCGTCGATCGCCCGCCCGTTGCCGATAATCGCGTTACCGACGACGTTGAGCTGGTAGGTCCCCGTCGGCAGGGCGCCGCCAACAACCGCCGAGCCGGTGAAGCTGAGAGTCAGCTCAATCGTGCCGAGGCCGGTGATTGTCGGTAGAAGATCGACGCCCGGGATCGGGTTGCCGTCTGCGTCGCTAATCGAAATGGACGCGCCAGAAGGTCCCGCAGTACCACCATCACCAATCAAGGCTTGGCTGACGGCGTTATCAAAGGCCAGCGTGATTGTTCCGTCGGCGTTACCGACCGCACCGATGAGGGACACCAACGGGCTTTGGGCGGCAGTGCCGACGTTTACCTCGCCCGGGGTCAGAGCGGCACCCGCGACAGGAAGATTGAAGGCCTCCGTCGGGAATCCTGGCACCGCGTCGTAGAGCAAGTAGTCGTCGCCCGCTGCAAACAAATCGCCGCCAAACCAGGATGCGCCCGAGTTCTTGCTCGTGTTCCCACGGAAACGTGTGACGGCGTCGACGTCGGCGTCAGTGAGGTTGAATTCAACGCGATTAGTCGCTGGCCCGTACAACTGGTCGTTACCGCCCGCGACGAGAACTCCGATCGAATCCACTATCGTCACGCCGGCCGGCAGCTCGAGAGCGCCATCGTCGTCCCAATCGTAATCGAAGGCCGTCGTGGTGAGCTCGGTAAACGGGCTATAGAGCAAGATGTACGTCGTCGAGTCGTTCTGGCTGGCGACGTTTTCGGTTGCGGTGGAGCCGAGAAGGTCGATCTGCGTCGTGCCGGTCGGGACATTGAAACCGAAGCCCGATGCGTCAGGCGTCAACAGCGTGTAACCAGTCGAGCCGTTACTGAACGCACCGATATTGACGACCTTCTCAGCGACGCCAACACGGCTGCCATCCGAGCCTTCAATCGCCAAGTAATAGAGCGAGCCGAGATTCAGACCGGCAGTCCCTACCAGTTCGACAAACTCGTACGGGGGGTCGTTGCCCGGCGAGTTAATCCAAATCTCGTTCAGTAGTAGGCTAGAACTCAGGGCGTTGAAGTCGTTGTCGCGGATCGTCAAGACTTCGCTGGCGCGGTCAAAGGTCAGACCCGCCCCCGAAATCGAGACGGTAAGCGTCTCGTTCGTTTCGAGGTCGGTGTCGTCATTGATCCCGACTTGGAAGGTCTTGAACAGCTCGCCGTCTGCGAACACCACCGAGCCTGATGTGGCGCCCGAGATGTCGCTCAGGTCGCCGGTGCTCGCAGCGATCGACCAGTTTACGGTCGCGGTGCCGCTCGATCCACCGATGCGATTGATGGTGATATCGGCAAATCCGGCGAATTCGTTCACCGAGGCACCGCCGGCCGACAGGCTGAAGACGCCCGGGTCGGTATCGACGGGGTCGGTGTAAAGGATCGTCAACTCGGGCCGGAGGGTGCCGGGCAGGAAAGACTCAGAGCTGTTGAAGGCCCAAAGGGACGAGGCATCGCTGATGATCGACCAGCCGAGATTCTCTCGTGAGCCATTAGCCCACGCCTGCAAGGAATCGACATCGAGCGGAATTTCAACCTCACCCGCTCGACCAGGGTTCGGCACCGTACCGTCCGGGCGGACGCCAGCCTCGACGTTGTCGGGCGTTACGCCGTTGAGGATACTAGAACCACGGTTGCCCTGCGGGTCGAACCAACTGGCGTTCACTTCCTCCCAGTTTTGCAGCATCGGGAAGAAGTTCACCTCGGCGCCAGGCGCGACGTTGACGACGTTCACGGTGATGAAAGCGTCGAAGATGGTCGCCCCCGCCGGCACCTGGCCCAAGGCGTCGCCGAAGAGATTGTCGAAGCGGAGCATTGCCTGTTGCGGGCGGACGGAGGTAATGGCCCCCTCCCCCTCACCCTTTTCTTGATCGACCCGCACGATCGTGCTGCCGCCGAACCGATTGAACTGCAGCTCGCCGTCGAGGTACGTGTCTTGGGTGCCGGTGTAGTCGTTGACGCCGTTCTGGAACGTGGCGATCTGAACGTTGGCGTCGGCAATTGTGACGTCGGCGACTCCGTTAACCGCGTTCTCGGTCGTCGCCCGCCCGTCGCCGATCGTGTAGGCGTTATCGACGGCGATGATCTCGACGCTGAACCGCTCAAACCCTTCGGCGGTCATATCGGCGATGAGGTCGATGGTAATGTCCTTACTCGCTTCGCCAGCGAGAAGCGTGACCGACTGCTCGACACCGACATAGTCGATATCCTGATCGGCGGTGCCGCCCACCGTGCGGTAAGTGACGGTTACCGACTCATTGGCGATGTCGCCAGTGCGCTCGATCGTGAGCGTCACGCTGCCGTCGGCCTCCGCGACCTCGACGTCCTGGTCATCCAGGCTGAAGTACACGCTGCGGAGAATGTTCGGGGCGCCGGGGGTGAGAACTGCTCCGTCGGGCGCCACGACACTGATGACAAAGCTATCGTTTCCGTACGGTACAACGCCATTGACTAAGGCGCCACTCGCAATGTCGCCGTTGAACCAAGCACCGATCGAGTTCGGCAGCGTCTGCCCAATTCGGCGGGAAACTGCGTCGGAAGTCACTCCCTCCGAACTCGACAAGCCAGTCGGCTGATGGACGTGAATACCTGGGTGGCCCAGCTCTTGTGTGGTCAGTGCACGATCTCGGTCGTTACCACCCCCTTCCACGACGCCCACGCTGTCAACGAGCTGAGCTCCAGCAGGCAATGCGTCGAGGATGCCGACTCCAATGCCAATCGCTTGATTAGTTCCGTTCTCGTAGGCGCCGACAACATCGTAGTCGGTTCCTTCAACGATCGGCGCTCCCAGGCTGCGGATCAAGGCGTAGGTTTGCGATGAGTCTTCAAGCTTGCCGCCCTGGCCGTCGAGCTTTGAGGTGGCGACAACGGTCGTCCCCGCCGCTGCAGTGTAGGCCCACTGCGTCGGCGTAATCACCAGCAAGCCGTTCGAGCCAAAGCTGTGTCCGGACAGGTCGATGACAAAGTCGGCGACCCCCATGCCGGCCCCGGCAGTCCCGCCGGCCGCCTCTTCTTCGCCTTCGAAGACGACGAAGTAGTAGCCGTTGAGCGAAGCGCCAGGGGTGCCGATGAGCTCAATGTACTCGCGATTCCTCTCATCGTTGGAGCTGGAGACGTTAGCGAGCACTTCGTTGATTAGCGCGTCGTCGTCGGCGATAGTCAGCGTGGCGACGCTATCCCCAACGATCGGGGCGCCAGAGAGCGTCACCGTAACCGTTTCGTTCCCTTCCAACGCGGTGTCGCCGGCGATCACGACGGGGACCTGAGCGAAGGCCTCACCATCGGCAAACGTGATGGACCCGGTCGTAGCCGTGAAGTCGACACTGCCAGCCGTGCCGGCCGCGATCGCATAGTTGACGGTGAGCGAGCCCGTCGTGCCGCCGACGCGGGCGACATCGATGAAAGCCATTGAGGTTCCGGATTGGCCCTCTGGCGTCCGAACAGCGGTCGATAGGAACTTTGCCGACCCGGCGCCTGCGGCAGGGGCGGTAAAGTCGACGGTCAACTTTGGGCGAAGAGGCTGCGCCGATTCCTTCGTGCGAAAGTCCCAACCATTCGTTGCGGCGCTCTCGATCAACCAGCCGTTATTCTCGGCGCCGGAGGCCCAGTATTCAATCGACTTAGTAACGTCAATGATGCCAGCGGTGGCGCTGTTTGCTGACGTGTCGGAGTCAAAGATGATACCGTCTGGCGGTAGGTCGCTTGCCTCGCCTTCAGAGGCTTGCACACCGCCGATAATACCAAAGGAATTCCAAGTGGCAGTCGATTCACCCCAGGGCGTGAGCATCCGGTAAAAGCTCATCTGCATGGCGGAATTCGAGTCGTTGATCACATCTAGCGTCAGCGTCGCCGAGTTAATCGTCGAACCGACCGGGATCTGGCCCGGAGCGTCGCCGAAGATGTTGGCGAACTGCATCAAACCTTGGCGGACGCCGCTGGCGTCTTGCTGGTCGGGGCTTATCGAACCCTCGGTGCCCGCGTTAACATCGGGCGTGCGGTTGTAGAGGACGGTGTCTTCCTGCCCCGAGTAGCCATTGAGACCCTCTTGGAAGATCGCGACCGCCATTAAGTCACGCGTCTCGAGCCCTTCCATGGAGAGGCGACTACAAGTCCTCCGGCGGGGGGCCGACTTCAGAAGGCTCGAGTTACGACCGACTGCCGAGAACAGCTTTTTGCGGATCATAGGAAATTGCTCGCGATCGGGAGGTGTCGGAGTGGCAAGGCAGGCGCGGACCCCTAGCGCAGCAGAGGAGCGGCCTTAATGGTTTCGCAGAGAACGCCGCGTAGTCGCGGCGCCTGACCGTGGTCGCAATGGAGCAGCGAAAGAGAGGCTTAGTCGCTCAAAGCGTTAGAGTGATTACAACCGTCGAAGGTTAGGAGGTGATGAACTCAGCGTGGAGAAACGATTATTTCGTGACGGGTGAGGCGCGCCTGCTGATTAGTCGAGGTCGCCTTCCGATTCGCCGCCCGCGCGGGACGTGTAGGCCCACCAAGCGGTGTTCGCCACATCGTCGCTTACGAATCGGACCGATGAATCGCCGAGAGCGATGAGCGCGCCGCCAGGGTGGGCGCTGCGTACCGCCGCGTAAGTCTCGTCGTCGTCGCCGTTCTCTTCGCAAGGCAAGAGCTGCGACTGCGCGGTGAGTCCCGTGCCGCACGCCGGGATCCGGTCGGGCTGATTGCTGTTGGGGGTCAAGCGACCGCTGAAAGCGCTTGCGCCCATAGCGGGGATAATCCAAACGCCACGCCAGTCGTTATTGCCTTGAGGGACCGTCGGATCGACGGAGTCGCCGTCGTCGTTCACCTCATTGAAGGTCAAGAGTTCGCCAAGCATGGCGGTCTTCGACATCCCGTCGGAAACTTGCCCCACTCGACGGCCCTTGCCCGCCGTTGCCGCGGCGCCGGTCGAGCGAGGGATGACTTCTAACTGGAACATCCCGGCCGGATCGCCCAAGCTGAGCGCCTGGGCAACCTCCGGCGGGCCGACAATGGGTGGGTCTTGGCGCGGGAACTGGGGAGTCGTTGGCGACGCGAAATGCATCGTCCAGCTTCCGAAGCAAACGCCGTAATTCCCCTTAGAAAGGTGCCCTAGCCCCGTGCCACGGGTGTCGTCGTCCCCGTCATTGAAGGGAACAAGAGGTCCCTGGTTTCCTGAGCTCGGACAGATCAAGAACCCAGCCCCATCGTGCAGCCCCCGCCAGCTGCGAGCGCCCTTGGACTGCATGTCAAACGTGTCCGGCGGATTCGACCGCTGCACGCCCTCGAGGCTGTTGAGCGCTTCTCTGGCGAGCTGCGAGAGCGCGGGCTCCTCGATGTAAGGGAAGATCTGCAGCGCCCAGTTCGGGCCGTAGCCTTCGCCTCCCATCTGATTCCCGACGACGAGGTAAGGCGCCGAGGGCTGAGCGATGCTCGTCCCTGCTCCAGGGGGGAGGAACGAATACGTCGATTCGAAATTCATCATCGCCAGCGCGATCTGCCGCATCTGGTTGGTGCATTGGGTGCGGCGAGCCGCCTCGCGGGCCGCTTGTACCGCGGGCAGCAGCAAAGCAACCAGAATGCCGATGATCGCGATGACGACCAGTAACTCCACGAGGGTGAAGCCCATTTCGCGTCGCTTCGATCCGACACCGACAATCGACATCGACTTAGTTGAATACGACCGCATCCTAGGTCTGCCTTTTCCTATTTGCTTTCTGCGGTGGAACCGCGGGCTGCTACCCGGACAGCTTCCAGGGCCCACACCTGCGATTGCCTCTAGATCGCTGCTTAAGCGGGAGGAGCGCACACGGCTAGCAGCTGACTCGCAACAATCTAGCGATGAAGCGGAACGTGCTGGTGAAGCCGCCGTTAAGAGTTAATGAAAAGACTCGGCCGACCATTCCGCTGCGGAGGGGTGGCGATGAGAGGAGAGCCCTGTGCTACTTCAGCAGGAGCACAAGGACCCGCGCCGTTAGAAAGTCCGCCCCGCGCACATTGACTGGTTCGCGGAAACAATTCCCTAACCCACTGGTCAACTCACTTTGCGCGATCCCGCATGCGCGATGCCGCGTGGGGTGAGACTTAGTCGGTAGACCTCGGCGCGGACGTCGACGTCTACTCGCCGGTCTACACTGGCGTTACGATTCTGAAGAGTTTGCATCGCGCCAGAGTGTCAGCGAAAGATTTCGTCGTCGGCTGTCTTACCCACCAACTTGCGGAACCCATTAAAAGGACGTGTCGATGTCCGTGTTCGGTCTTGTCGGACCCACTCTCGCATTTCTAGGCGTTACGGTAATTGCTGGAGCCTCCGAGTGGACTCCTCGATTGGAGAGCTACCTAGAGCAACGGCTCGGCGAGTCCGAGCAGATCGACACCGAACGAGCGCAACAACTTGACAAGCTGGCTAATTTCATTGCTCGACAGCACGCTGCGAGCGACCCGACAAGACTGACCTTCATCTGCACTCACAACTCCCGTCGCAGTCACTTCGCCCAGTTGTGGGCTGCCGCCGCGGCGCAGTACTACGGCTTTGACAACGTCGAGACCTTTTCGGGCGGAATGGAAGCGACAGCAATGAACCCTCGTGCCGTCGACGCCCTTAGGCGGGCCGGTCTGCTCATCGCCGAACTAGATGGCACAAGCAATCCGCGTTACGAGGTCCGCTTCGCCGAACAGGGCCATCCTTCGGTTTGCTTCTCGAAGGTTTATGACGAAGCGCCCAACCCCAGACGCAGTTTCTGTGCGGTGATGACGTGCAGCGACGCAGACCGCAGCTGCCCCATGGTCAGGGGCGCTGCCGAGCGGATCGCGATCCCATACGAAGACCCGAAGAGTGCGGATGGCACGCTCTTCGAAGCGGAGACGTACGATCTGCGATGCGAACAGATTGCCCGCGAAATGCTCCATGTCTTCCGACGAGCGAAAGAGCTGGCGGGCCAGGGATTGATAAAGATCGAGTGACGGGGTCGAGGCAGTTGAGTTGAGTCTTGTGCGTCGAAGTTGGTTTGCCGTAGCTCCAGTCGAGGCGTGAGCTAAGCCACGGCGGCTGGACCACCCGCTCGCTCGAGGGGTCGTCGAACTGCAGGCGGCGATCCAGACCTCAGCAGTTTCGAGGCTGTTCGAACATGCGCAGGACCGACACGCGAAGGGCGTTTTCGGAGCGGACGAATCCGCTGAGAAGTGAAACTTCTCGGCGCTGAGAACGATGAAGCCTCCGCAGGTTTGGCGTATGTCGAAAGCCGCGCAGGCGTTTACGTTCTCAGCAGCGTCGGTTGGAACGGCGAACAGACATTCTTGATCTACCCCCCCTGTAGGGACCAACTGCAGGCGTGAGAAGAAATCCCCAACCCGCCCAGGGTAATAGCTCCTC
>JBGSJY010000243.1:0-3984 GCA_041741515.1 Pirellulales bacterium
GAGGCGGCCCGCTTGAGCGTGTTCAAGTACATCGAGTCGTTCTACAATCGCAAGCGGCTTCATCAGTCGTTGGGCTACAAGAGTCCCGATCAGTTCGAAACCGAACACGCCCCGGTCCTAGCGGCGTAGAGTCCCACCCCGCCGCTGTCCGAAAGTCGTGGGCTATCGCAAACATCGGGGTAGTCGGTGGCGAAACTCGCTACGCCCAGGTCGAGCAGTCGCACAAAGGCGGCGGGGTCCTTGGTCTCCCAGGGGAAGACTTGGAACAGCACGCCGTGCCGTCGCAGCTGTTCGCCCGCCGCGGTTAAGAACGACTCCGAAGGGCTCATGCTGCCGTCGGCGTCGAATCGGACATGGATTTGCAACTGATCCACGCCGGCAAACTGCTGCCGGTCGAGGAGGTCGAGACGCTTCTGCAAAGCTTCCTCGCTCCCTCCCATCCAGTGCAATGTCTGCGACCGAGGTGCAAGCGTTTTCCAGCGCAGCACTTCTTCGTACTTGGTGCTCGCCAGGATTAGTTGGCGCTGCACGGCTTGCGACTCCTTTGCAAGCTGCGCCAAATCAACGTCGTCTTTGATGTCGATGTACATCTGGCGATTGGGATGGCGCTTGAGAACTTCGTACACCTCCGTCATCCGCGGCACGCGCTGACCGCGGTACTGCTCACCACGCCAAGCTCCAACGTCGAGGGCGGTGACTTCGTCGTAGGTGAGATCGCCGACGCCTTTCTGACGAGTCGCCGCATCGGCGTCGGGAAGGACGCGGCGCAGGTCGTTGTCGTGGAAGGCGACAATCACGCCGTCTCTGGTGGTGCGGAGGTCCGCTTCCGGAGCGGTCCCGAGGCCCCAGGCGATCTCGAACGCCGGCAGTGAGTTCTCCGGCATCAGCATCCCGGCGCCGCGGTGGGCCTGGATGAGGAACGCTTCGAGGGGGACGTGGTCGCGTACGTTCCAGGGCTCCTGCGCCGCCACGAGTGCGGCCGAGCAAGCGACCATCGCGGCGCCAATGCCGAGGCATCGTCGTCGCATCTCCTCCACCTCATGCCATGTTTTTATTCGGACGAGCCCTAGGTTTGCGAGAGCCATTGCATTATTATGCATGTTGCTTATCCGCTCTTCAGGGTAACGCTCCTCACGTTCCCCC
The DNA here is from genome assembly GCA_041741515.1 of Pirellulales bacterium. GTDB lineage: Bacteria > Planctomycetota > Planctomycetia > Pirellulales > Lacipirellulaceae > Botrimarina. The sequence continues at coordinate 1,144 of JBGSJY010000243.1, forward strand.
GCAAGCTCTGACGCCAACCCTTGCCATGGCCGCCTCCACCGGCAACGCCGCGACCCAGGTCTACAGCGCCGCGCAGCTCATCGTGGCCGCTCGCATGTACTACCTCGACGAGATGTCTCAGGCGGAGATCGGCAAAACCCTTGGCGTCTCGCAGGCCAAGGTGTCGCGGATGCTGAGCCTGGCGAGACAGACCGGCATCGTGCAGATCTCGGTAGCCGAGTACAGCCCGCGAAACGAGGACCTCGAAGCCGCCATCGTTAAACGCTTCAAGCTGCGTGAGGCGATCGTCGTCCGGCGGCTGGAGTCACAGACGATCGCCGAGTTGCGGACGACCATCGGGTACTTTGCCGCCCCGATCGTTTCGAACTGGATCCCCGCCGGCACGACGCTGGCGACCGCCGGCGGACGGACCCTCCGCGCGCTGGTGGATCGGATGCAACCCCAGCAGCCCACGAAGGGGATCACGGTCATCCAGGCGATGGGGAGCATCGATGAGACAACCGGCAGCTACGACGCCCTGGAGATCGGCCGTAAAGTGGCGTCGCGTTGGTCCGGGTCGTTCCTGGCGCTCAACACGCCGGCGATCCTCGAGGATACGCAGGTCTGCCGGCGCCTCTCCGAGGTGGAACAAGTCAAGAAGACCCTCGACCGACTGAGGGCGGCGACGCTGGCGCTGGTGGGCGTCGGCAACCTGCAGAACTCTGTCTTCCGCGAACGCAACGCCCTGAAAGCCAGTGACATCGGCAAACTGTCGAAGGCCGGCGCAGTCGGCGAGATCGTCGGACGCTTCTACGACGCCGACGGGCGCGAGTGCGACACACCCTACCGCAACCGGGTTATCGGCATCGACCTCGACTCGCTGCGGCGGATGAAGTCGGTGGTTGGCGTCGTCGCCGGGAGTGACCGCACCGCGGCGCTGCTCGCCGCGCTGGGTGGCGGGATCCTCAAGTCCCTGGTGATCGACGACTCCGCCGCAATCTCGCTGTTGGACTCTGCCGGTTAGCAGCCGGGCCCCTTAGCAGCGACCCATTCGGCTCCGCGAAGGCGGACCTAGGCGGGAAACGCGCCCTTGGCATCGAGCGTCCTGCTCGGGTCAGCTGAGCCGGGCATTCAGAGCCCACAGCTTTTGGCTGGTCGTCGTGACCGCTAGGCAGCCGCTGCCTATCGCTTCATCGACGTCGATCTCGGTGCGGCAGAGACCTCCCGTGATCCGGGGAATCGGCAACGCGCAAAAATCGTCGGCCACCTTAAGTGCGACCGCCGTCGGTAGGATTTCGATGGCGTGGGGCTTCGACTTGCTGACGACGGCCAGGCCGCGTTCGACGGCGCGGGTGTCGGAGAGGAAAAGTCGCACCACTGTCAGCAGGTTCATCCTCTTCGCCGCAGCGGCGAGGTGATGGTGCACCGTGACGACGCCCGTCAGCTGGCTGTGCTCAGCGAGGTACTCGAGTCCCGCCTCGTTGTTCTCGAGCCCGGCGACCAAGTCGATGTGCAAAAACAGCGCGACGTGCTCGAGTCGAGGGTCGCGGAACACCGACATGACCCGCGACAACTCGGTCAGCTTGCCTCCCTGTAAGAACACCGCGCTGGCGTCGGTGAGCGAGTCGATGTGCTGAGACGCGTCCCACAGGACGGGGATGATTGGCTTCGCGAAGCAGCGGTTGATGAGGCTTGCCATGGATGAACGGGAGAAGCGATTCGGGCTGGTGGCAAGAGTTGAGACCGGCCGCCTGCCGAAGTTGACGGCGACTGCCCGCTGCGACGCCAGTCTAGCCGATCCGATCGGCCTTCGGCAGGAATCGGGCTGGGTCCGGCCGATGGGAATCGGCGGCCCCTCTCGGTGAGCGAATAATTATCCGCAATCTTTTTACGGCTGCTCGATTGGGTTACCGTAGCCAACTTCTGTTCCGACCCCGCGCCCCTTCGTGCGCAGGCAGGGCCTTCCTCGGCGCCCGCGATATCGCTCGACTCAACGACGCCCGCTCTCTCGTGAGCGCCCGCTTTTATTGAGGCCCCGCTTATCTTGAGGCTTGAATGATCGGAATTCTCTCACGGATCCGCCGCTATTACGCCTCACCCGGGCCGGCGCCGCGTGTGCCAGATGACGAGATTCCTGTCCGCTATCCGATCTTCCGGTGGCGGGCCATGGAGGCGACCTTCCTCGGCTACGCGACGTTCTACCTGGTCCGCAACAAAATCGGGACCGTCGCGAAGGACATCGAGTCGGCGCTGCACTACAACAAGTCGATGGTGGGGGACATCCTCGCCATCTCGGCGATCAGCTACGGCCTCAGCAAGTTCTTGATGGGCTCGGTCTCCGATCGGAGTGACGCCCGCAAGTTCATGGCGACGGGCCTCTTGCTGTCGGCGTTTTGCAATTTCGCGTTTGGCGCCACCTCCAATTACCCCATGCACCTCGCCCTCTGGGCGCTTAACGGGTTCGTTCAGGGAATAGGCTGGCCCCCTTGCGGGCGGAGCATGGGGCACTGGTTCAGCGAGTCCGAACGCGGCCTCACCTTCAGCATCTGGAACGTCTCTCACAATGTGGGCGGCGGCATCGCCGGCGTGCTCGCTGCGTGGGCGGTCGAGTCCTACGGAGGCTGGCGATACGCCTTTTACGCCCCGGGCGTCGTCGCTCTACTGGGGGCCGTCTACATCTTTTGCCGGCTACGAGACACGCCGCAGTCCGTCGGCTTACCGCCAGGGCAATCGCATCTAATCGATCGAAGTTGATTATCGCTTCGTAGAGTTGGGAGTGAAGCGTCCCGTGGGGATCGGGGCGGCGGCAGCATTCCTAGCACGGAGGTGGACGCATGGCCCTTACAAGGACGCCTGTAATTC
>JBGSJY010000244.1:0-1691 GCA_041741515.1 Pirellulales bacterium
GGGCGCCGAGTCCGCCGCGTGGTTTGTAGGCGTCGGCGTGGGGCTGACGCTGCTCTTTAACGCGCTGGCGGTGGCGATGGTGCGGGTCTGGAATCCGTCCCGTGAACTCCGCGCGACGCCAGCCAGCGCCGCGGCTTCGGCGGCGGCCCCTGTGGTGAGCCAATCGCTGGCCGAAACGATCTCGCCCCCCAGCCCCGAAGAGGCTGCGTTGCGTGTTGGCAAGGCGCGGGGACAGGACGCCGCGGTCCACCACGCCGGCGGAGCGTCGCGACCGGTTTGGGACAACCCCGTGCTCTGGCGCGAGGTCCGCACGTGGGCCTACGGGAAGAAGGTGCTCGTCGTCAAAGCGGCGTACTTGGCGATTTTTGTCATCTGCGCGCTGGCGACGGTAAGGGCGCTGGGGGACCCCTCCAGCGGCCGGTCGGCGATCCCGCCGGCGGCCGTGCCAATGGCGCCCCTGTTGGTGGTGAGTCTCGTGCTGATTAACGCCCTCTCGGTGACGTCGCTGACGGGCGAGCGCGACGGCAAGTCGCTCGACTTGTTGTTGGCGACCGACCTTTCGCCCAAGGAGCTGATCCTCGGCAAGCTCGGCGGCGCCTTCTGGAACTCGCGCGAGATGATCGTGCTGCCGCTGGCGCTGTGCGGCTACCTCGGCTGGTCCGGCGCGGTCAGTGGCTGGGAGCTGGGCGTGCTGGTGGCGTGCGTCCTGGTGATGGACGTGTTCGCGGCGGTCCTCGGGCTGCACGCGGCGATGATCTACTCCAGCAGCCGCAAGGCGATCGGCGTCAGCGTCGGCACGCTGCTGTTCTTGTTCTTGGGCGTTTCGACTTGCATGCGGATGATGCTGGCGTTGTCCAGCACGTTCGACGGCCAGTTGGCGTCGTTCCTGGGTTTCATCGTCGGCGGTGGGCTGGCGCTGTTCGTGGCGCTGGCGTGGCGCAATCCCTCGACGGCGATGGCGCTGGCGAGTTTCGCCGCGCCGTTCGCGACGTTCTACGCGATCGTGAGCTTCCTGCTGGGGAGCTACAGCTTGGTGGGCTTCGCGACGGTCGGCACCTTCGGCTTCGCCACGGCGGCGATGCTGGTGCCGGCGCTGTCGGAGTTCGACATCGCGACGGGTTCGCAACCCACGCGCGAGGAGTGAGCGCCGGCGACGTAAGTCGTCGGAGCTGTACGCACAGCACTCCGGCGACTTGCGTCGTCGGCTCGCGGTCCATCGGCTGGTGAGCCGCTCTATCGGCTGTAGCCCAGCGACTTCACGACGGTGAGAATCTCTTCGTAGTTGATGAAGCGGCGGTGGTGGCGCGCCTTGTAGATGTCGACGGCGCGGGCGAGGTCGGCGGCCTCGTCGCTGAGGCCGTCGTGGCTGTTGGTGAACTGCCGGCGCTCGCGGGCGACGCCGTCTTGCTTTTCACGGCGGCGGTCGACGAAGGCGTTTTCGAGGGGAGTCGTATTCGGTTCGGCTTCCAGCAGCATGTTGGACATCTTCGCGGTCCTGCGAGGGGCCTGAGGTGGGGCTCGTGGTGTGGCATCGGTGAGCCGCCTGAAACCTAGCTCACAAACCGCCGCGGGGAGGCCGCGAGTCGGCCTATAGCGGTGGCGCCGGTTATCGCAGCGTCGCGTCCGCCGGCTGGAGCCGCGCCAAGAGCTGGCGGCTCCCCTGGTGCGTCGCATCGACGCTTAGGGCACGC
>JBGSJY010000245.1:0-6395 GCA_041741515.1 Pirellulales bacterium
ACCAGGCGCTGGAGGTCCGCCGGCACGCCGACGACCGGCACGCCGCCGATGTGCTGGCCGATCTGACGGGCGTCGGGATCGACAAAGCCGATTGCGCGGAGCGACTGCTTGCGGGCCAGCCGCAACGTCCGGAGGAGCGTCTCGCCTTCGTCGTTGGCGCCGACGATGAGCACCCGACGGCCCGCGCCCGAGCCCAGACTCGCCCGGAGGTCGCGATAGATGCGGGGCGCCGATCGCAGCAGACCCAAGGCGAGAAACGTCGTCCCCCAGTCGATGAGCAGCACGCCGCGTGGCGTCGATACCTCGGGGAGCAAGAAGGCGTCGACGAAGGTCAGCCCGACGGTGCTCCAGGTGGTGGCCTTGGCGATTGTCAACAGGTCGAAAAAGCCGATGTAGCGGTTGACGTTCTGGTCGAGCCGATGCCAGCAGAACGAAAAGAGCTTCACGCCGACCGCGCAGATCGACGCCACCGCCATGCCGGGGAGGAGCGCTTCGGGAATCGGCCCGCCAAAGCGGAGCCAGTAGGCGACGACAAACGTGACCGCCGCGATCACCGCGAGGGCGCCCAGGGTCACAAGCCGCCGGAAGACCTTGTTCATTTGGCGAGAGTCTCCGGGGGGCTCGTGCCGTCGGACTCGGCGGCGCTCTGGCGGCTAGAGATCAAGAACCGCGTGGTGGTCCGCATCCGCTCGGCCGACCCCAGCTCCAACCGCTGTTTGGCCGCCAGCTGCAGCGATTGCTGCAGGTAGCGGAGGTCGGGACGTCTTGAAAGGCACCAGCGTAAGTGGGGATCGGCCTCGGCGAAGGCGCCCGAATCGTAGTAGGCGAACGCCAGATCGAGACGGACCCAGAAGTCGTTCGGGCAAAGTTCGTAGGCCCGCGTCGCGCACTCGATCGCTTTCTCGTAACGCTTCAGTGAACGGTTGACGACGCTCACCTGACGCCAGCGCCGCGCCGAGTCACGGGTCGTCAGGGTTCCGCTCTCGGAGATCGTCGCCTCCTCGGCGTGCTGAGCGATGGCGATGAGGTCTTCTTCGTGGGCGCCTTCACGGTACGCCGCTAGAACGAGGTCCGTGGCGGCGCAGTCGGGATCGAGCTCGGCAACGAAGACCGCCGCGGGAAGGACACGGGCCAGCGAGAGGACGAGCCGCTGGCGGTGCGAACCCGGCATCCTCATGCTGGCCCGGTAGTGCTGGAAAGCTGTCTCGACGTCTCCCGCCAGGTGGACCTGTCGCCCCGCGTCGAAACGCACGCGCCCGTCGAAGGGTTGAACCCGGACCGCCTGCGCGACGACGTCGTCGAGCGCCAGCGGGGTGGGGTCCAGGAACGAGAGGCGGGAGACTTGCAGGTAGCTCTGCCCCTGCAGAGGGCACAGCCGCACCGCCGATTTGGCGTGGGCGAGGGCCAAGGGCAGCAGCCGAGCGTCGCTCCCGAACGCCCGGAGCAGCCACTGGCGGATCGCGGCGTCGTCTTGGAATCCTCCCGAGTTGACGGTGTCGGCGATCATCTCGACCGACATCGGGTTCTCACTCGATTGGACCGCGTTCTCGAATTGCTGAAGCAGCCGCCCGGCGAGTCGGGCGTGCGCGCGGGCGTTGCGCGGGTCGGCATGAGTGACGGTCTGGAGCTCGCCCACGCCCCGCCGGATGGTCTCGTCGATGGTCCCAGCCAGATGGGGATCGCCGGCGTCGGTCAGGGAGGTCAGGAGGCTCGACTCCAACGACTGCACGGTCTTGGAGGCCCTCAGGTAGCGATCCCAAGCGAACGAACCGGCCGCGGGGCCCCAGCCCACCACGACGGCGCACGCGCCAGCCGTCACCGACACGGCGCCCTGGATCCAGCTTGTGTTGAGCGGTCGCGGGACGCCGCTCCGTCGCGCCGCCGGGGCCGCGGCCGACGCGACAACGGATTGCAGTTGTTCAAGCCGGATCGCACACGCCGCGAAGACGACCATGAGCATGCCGAGCGACGGCACGTACCAAACAAAATCGACGACTGAGTGGACGAGGCTCGCGACAATGCCGGCGATCAACGCGGCTTGGATCGCCACGGCCCGTGGCGTGGCGGCCCGATTCAAGCCGACGACGAGGGACCGCGTCACCACCCCGATCGCGCCCGCCAGGACGAGGAGCCCGGCAATCCCGTTCTCGCAAGCGATCTGGAGGTAGCCCGATTCGGCGTGAGTAAACTCGCGCGACGAGACGCCTTCGATGTACGCCGGGTAGACGTAGCTATGGCTTCCCGCACCGTGTCCCAACCAAGGATTGGCCGATAAGGCCCTCACGTTGGCGGCCCAGATCAGCCGCCGGCCCGCGTTCGGGTCGAGCTCCTCGATCTGACCCGAGACGAGATCATCCAGCCGCGAGGTCACTTTGTCGTAGTCAAAGAACGAGACTCCCAGCAGAACGGCCGTGCTCATTGCTGCGAGCAGCAGCATCTCCTTGAGGCCGACCAGGTTCCGCCACCAGCACGCGAGGACGGCGATCAACAGCGCGACGCCAAACGCCGCGACGCCGCCACGCGATTGCGTGGCCAGCAAAACGACAACGACGAAGGCCGCGGCGAAAAGGCAAACGATCCTCCGAGTCTTTCCCCTCGAGGCCCTCGCAGGGGACCTTGCGCCACCGGTCTCGACGAACGCGCCGGCTGCGAGGGCCGCGGTCCCGAAGATGAGGAAGTGGGCGAGGTGGTTGCGGTTGGAGAAAGTCCCCTGAACCGCCGTCGCGAACGACCGGCTCGGATAGTCGTAGACCCAGAGCAGCCGATCGCTAGGGAAAACCACTTGCAGGACGCCGATCACTGCGAGCACGACCGCCGCCGCCGCGACGACGGCGAGCACCTTGGCGACATCAGACTCCGCGCGGACACGCTCGGCAACCACGAGAAAAAGCAGCAGGTGCGCGACCAGCAGCGCGAGCCCCGCGAGGGTTTCTGACGGCGCCAGCGAGACGGTCGCCCACGGGCCCAGGGGCGACCCCGCGGTCCACAGAGGCAACAGAGCCTCATGGCCGGGGGCAAGCACTTGAAGCACCGCTCGAGGGAGCGGTACGAGTTGCAAGGCGACACACGCCAGCGCGGCTAGGCCGACCGCCAGCGGGCCGGTCGACAGCCAGAGGGGCCGGCTCAGGAGCGTCGAACGGGCGACCATCGCCGCCGTTACGATCGCGACGGTCGCCATATAAACGAACGCGCCGGCGTCGTGGCGGCCTCCCAAGGCCAGAAGCGTCAGGCCAAGGCCGCCGACAAGCGTCGCGTCCGCCGCCGATTGCAACCACTGCGCAACGGTCGTTCGCGACGGCGTTGACCAGCGGAAGAGGGCTGCGATCATCTCGATCGGGACGGCTAACGACTTGTTCAACGCGGCAGTGGGATCAGGCGCCCGCCGCTGGCGGTCCTTGCTCATGCCGCTAACGGAGGGCGCCGCTCGTCGGGCGTCTCTTGCTCTTCGATCTCATCCCCATAGCTGTACCCGTACCCATAGCCGTAGCCGTATCCCTTGCCGATCTGACCCGAGACGCGATTCACGACCACGCCCAGCAGCGGCGCGCCGCCCGACGTGAAGAGTCCGCAGGCGCGGCTGACGAGGCGTCGGTGATTCTTCTCGGGCGTCACGACCAGCACGACGCCATCGACCAAGTGGGCAGCGATCAGCGCGTCGCTGACGGCAAGGATCGGCGGGCAATCGACGAGGACTTGGTCGTACTTCGAGTCGGCCCAAGCGAGCAATTCGGCAAAGTTCGGTCCGAGCAAGAGCTCCGCCGGGTCGGGGCGGCGGGCGCCGGCCGGGATGACGTCGAGCGTGTCGAGCGCGGTCCGCAGCACACAACGCTCGGCCGCGGCGCCGACGTCGCCCTTGGCGGTAAGGATGTCGGTGACGCCCGCTTGCCCCTTGAGCTCGAGCAGCGCGGTCAGACCCGGCTTCCGCATGTCGCAATCGATAATGAGGGTCCGCTTGCCGGTCTGCGCGTAGGAAACCGCCAGGTTCGCCGAGACCGTGGTCTTGCCATCTCCGGGCTCGCTGCTGGAGATCACGAGCCGTTCGGAAACCTCCGCTCCGAGGGTGATCGCCGTCCGCAGCGTGCGGAACGACTCCGACTCGGTCGCCTGCGGTTGCGAGAACATCTGAACTTTTTCGAGTCCCACGCCCGCACGGGTCGGGAGCTCGCGGATCACGGCGAGGACGCGGCACCCAAGTTGCATCGCCATCTCTTCGGGCGAGCCGAAGCGGTCGTCGAGCAGGTCTTGCGCATAGACCAGCCCGATCCCCAGGCTGAGGCCCGCCATTAGCGACGCCATCAGCACCATGCGCAGCTGCGGCGTAGCGGGGTGATCTGACGGCAACGGCTCCTCGACAATTGTGGCGCGGATCGGGGCCTGCACCTGGTGGATATCGACGTTAGCGATCTTCTCGAAGAGCAGGTCGTGCAGCTTCTCGAGCCGCTGGACCTCTCGGCCGAGCATATCGACCTTCACCAAGTCCCCGCTCTGGCGTGAGGCCTCACTGCGGGCGACCTGGAAAGCCTCCTCGAGTTGCTTGACACGCTCGTTCGCCTGGGAGAGTGCCTGGTTGAGCATGCCGACGAGGAGCGGTCCGATCTCAGCGGACGTCAATCCTGTCGGCCGTCCCGAGGCGTCGCTGCGGTAGGAGGCCAGGTACTGCTCGGTCGCTTCGATCTGTGACCGCAGGGTGGCGACCTGCGGGTGCGAGGGACCGTAAAAAGGCGTGAGGCGGCGGAGCTCGTCGCGCTGGTTGATGAGCTTCGCCTGCTGGGCTGCGAGGACTTCCATGTCGTTGGGGCCCATCCCCATGGCGGACAGCATCGCCGCCTCGCCGATCGATTCCTCGACGAGGCCCATATGCCGAGAGAGGTCCTCGCCGCGTTGGATGGCGAGCTCGATGGTGGTCAGCGACGACTGCAGATCGAGCCGGCGACGCTGCGCCTCGAGCAACGCGTCATTGAACTGGATCGCGCGGCTGATGATCGGATCGACGACGTCTTCGCGGTCGGGAAGCGACAGGTGCCCCACGCGCTCCCGTGACTGCTGGAGTTCGAGTTGCTTCATCGCGAGGCTCTCTTCGAGCTGATCGCGTTCGACGGTGAGCACTTCCAGAACTTCGGCCGCTGTCCCGCGGTGGGTCTCTCCGACGAAGTCCACGTAGGCCTCGATAACCGCGCGGACGACTGCGGCGGCCGCTTCGGGATCGAGGGAGTCGTAGCCAACGTTAATAAAGTTGGTCTTACGGACGGTCGAAGCGCTGAGACGCTCGCTGATCGTACGGACCCATTGGTTCGGCTTCTCGTCGACGAAGTCGATCCGGAACTCCGGCGCCAGTCTCTCGATGGCTCGGGTGAGAACTTCCGAACTCTTGACCAATTCCTTGTGGGTCGCCATGAGGTTGTCAGAACCCGCCTGGTCGTTCATGGTGACCAGGTCGCCCGTGCTCTGATCGACCACCAGCAGCTTCGCCGTCGATCGGTAGTACCGCTGGGCCGTTGCGTAGTACGCGGCGCCGACGCTCAGGCAGGCGGCCAGTGTCCAGAGGACGGTACGGCGGCGGTACTTCACGACCCGGGCCAGGCGCACCAGGGCCTCCAGGGCGTGCCCGCCCGCGTCGAGGTCTTGGCTCCACGGTTCGCCGCGGTCGTTGGCGGTGTCCAGCGACATGGATTCAGCTTTGCGGGGATTTAGATTGGCGGGGACATAGATTGGCGGGGATTCGGCCAGAGAGGGAATTGCCCGCTCGCTGTGGAACGTCAGAAGGCGGTGAGGTTCCCCCCGACACCCATCGTGATGCGGAACAGGGTGGAGAACGTGTTCAAGGCCGCCGTCGTGGGGGTCGATTCGACGCTCACGAGGTCGCCGGTTTGCAGGATCAAATTCTCCGATCCGTCACGCTTGGCCCGCGAGATGCTCATCTCGATGAGGAGGGGGTCGGCTTGCAGGGGCGACTGCCGGACCACCAGCACCTTGTCGGCGACGATCGACGACGCCCCGCCTGCCATCGCGATGGCGTCGAGCACGCGGACGTCGTGTTCGTCGATCAGCTCGAATTGGTTGGGGTTCTTCACCAGCCCCGTCACGTGAACCAGACGCTTCTGCTTGGGTCGGACGATGATCACGTCGCGGTCCGCCAAACGGAGGCGATCGGGCGAAGTCGCTTCGGGATGCGCCAGGTCGATGACCTCGGCCTCCTTCGACCCGGCGAGCTGATCGACGCCCGGAGCGTTGAACACCACCTGCTGAACACCACCCTCTTTGTCGGGCTCCGCAGTGGCGGCGGGCGCTGAGGCTCGGTTGTGATTCGAGGCGTCGGCGAGCTGGTCGGCGCCGCCACGCAGCAGCTCCACCATGACGCCCGCCTCGTCGGTCAGACCGCCGGCGGCCGCGATCGC
>JBGSJY010000246.1:0-2558 GCA_041741515.1 Pirellulales bacterium
GCGCCCGTTGGCTCTACAAGCCGGACGACGTCCACGAGCGTGACGTGTCCGCCTGCCGCGTCGCCGCGATGACGCTGCCGAACTTTCTGGATCGCACCGCGGATGGCGCGCTGGTGATCACGCCGGGGGACCGATCCGACATCCTGCTGGGCGTCGTCGCGTCGCTGATCTCCGACGGGGTCCCCAAGGCCGCGGGGGTCCTGCTCACCGGGGGGCTCGAGCCCGAGCCCTCGGTGCGCCGGCTGATCCAGGGGATGCGCCGCTGGGTCCCGCCGACCATGATGGTCGATTGCGACACCTACTCCGCGGCGACCGCCGTCGAGTCGGTCCGCGGGGGAATCGCGCCGGAGAACTCCACGAAGATCGCCGCGGCGCTGGGCGCTTTCGAGCGTGAGGTCGACTTCGACGCTCTCGCCCAGCTGATCGCCGTGAGCCGCACCGAGCGCGTCACGCCGCTGATGTTCGAGTACGACCTGATCGAACGGGCCAAGCGCGTGCCGCGGACGATCGTCTTCCCCGAGGGGGAGGACGACCGCATCCTCCGCGCGGCGGCGGTGCTGCTGCGTCGGCACGTGGCGTCGCTAGTGATCCTCGGCGATCCCGACGCGATCACGGCCCGCGCCGCGGCGCTGGGGATCGATCTGTCGGCGGCGAAGCTTATCGATCCGATCACGTCGCCCGAGCGGCGCCGGCTCGCCGACGAACTCTCCAAGCTGCGGGCCCACAAGGGCGTCACGCCCGACATGGCCTACGATCTTCTGGGCGACCCCAACTACTTCGGCACCATGATGGTCCAGGTGGGCGACGCGCACGGCATGGTCTCCGGGGCGACGCACACCACTGCCCAGACCATCCGCCCAGCGCTGCAAGTGATCCGCACGCGGCCGGACTGCTCGATCGTGTCGAGCGTCTTTCTGATGTGCCTGGCGGACCGCGTGCTCGTCTACGGCGACTGCGCGGTGAACCCCGACCCGACGCCCGAGCAGCTCGCCGACATCGCCATTAGCTCGGCCGATACGGCCCGGCGGTTCGGCGTGACGCCGCGGGTGGCGATGCTCTCCTACTCGACCGGCGAGTCGGGGAGCGGCGCCGCGGTCGACAAGGTCCGCGAAGCAACGCGGCTTGCCCGTGAAAGAGCGCCAGAGCTGTCGATCGAGGGACCGATCCAGTACGACGCCGCCGTCGACGCGTCCGTCGCCAAATCAAAGCTGCCCGGCAGCCAGGTCGCCGGCCACGCGACCGTGTTCGTCTTCCCCGACCTCGACTCGGGCAACAACACCTACAAAGCCGTGCAGCGTTCGGCGGGGGCGGTCGCGGTCGGGCCGATCCTGCAAGGGCTCCGCAAGCCGGTGAACGACCTCAGCCGCGGCTGCACCGTGGACGACATCGTCAACACGGTCGCGATCACCGCCATCCAGGCGCAACCCGAAGAGGCCGCCCGATGAAGGCGCCCGTGAAGGTCCTCGTCCTCAACTGCGGCAGCTCGTCAATCAAGTACCGGCTGTTTGAGATGCCCGGCGACAAACCGACCGGCGATATCGAACTGAGCCGCGGCGTGATCGAAGGCATCGGCGCCGGCGAGTCCGTAGCGGACCATGCCGCGGCACTACAATCCGTGTGCGATGAGCTCAGCGCCGAGCCCGACGTCGTCGCGCACCGCGTCGTCCACGGCGGCGAGCGGTTCGTTGCGCCGACCGTGATTGACGACTACGTCGTCGCCGAACTCGACCGCCTCACCCCGCTGGCCCCGCTGCACAACCCGGCCAGCGTGCTCGGCATCCGCCTCGCGCGCGAGTGGTTCCCCCGGGCGCCGCACGTCGCGGTGTTCGACACGGCCTTCCACGCGACGCTGCCGCTCTACGCCAGCCGCTACGCGATCCCAAAGCAGTTGGCGACCGAGCACGGCGTGCGGCGCTACGGCTTCCACGGCTCCTCCCACGCCTGGGTCTCGCAACGTGCGGCGGAGCTACTTGGGCAGCCACTGGAAGACCTGCGGCTCGTCATCCTCCACCTCGGCGCCGGAGCGAGCGCGACAGCGGTGCTCGGCGGCAAGTCGATCGACACGTCGATGGGCATGACGCCGATGGAGGGGCTGTTGATGGCGACCCGCTCCGGCGATATCGACCCGGGCGTGCCGCTGTTCCTCCAGCGCGAACTCGGCATGTCGGCGGCCGAAGTCGATCACCTGCTCAACCGCGAAAGCGGCCTGTGCGGCTACTGTAAACAGTCCGACCTCCGCGAAGTCCTCCGCCGCGCGGGCGAAGGCGACGCCGACGCCCAGCTCGCCGTCGACGCCTACGTCTACCGCATCGCCAAGTACGTCGGCGCCTACGCGGTGGCGCTCGGCGGCCTCGACGCGGTGGTCTTCACTGCCGGCGTCGGCGAACGCAGCGCGCCGATCCGGGCGATGGTTGCAGAACGGCTGGCGTTGTTTGGCGCGAAACTCGACCCTGCCGCGAACGACGCGCTTACGAGTGAGGACCGAGCAATCAACGCGACGGACAGTCGCGTAGCGTTGCTCATTGTGGCGACCAATGAGGAACTGCAGATCGCCCGCG
>JBGSJY010000247.1:0-5492 GCA_041741515.1 Pirellulales bacterium
GATTAGTCGTCAATCACGCACGCGATCAGGCGTCCGCGTCGGCGGGCTTGGGGCCGGCGGCGTCGGCCATTGCGGCGCGGCGGCTGAGCTTCACGCGGTCTTGGTCATCGACGGCGATGACCTTGACCTCCATGAGGTCGCCCACCTTGCAGATGTCGCCGACGCTCGCGACGTAGCCGTCGGAGAGCTAGCTGATGTGGCACAGGCCGTCCTTGCCGGGGAGGATCTCGACGAACGCGCCGAAGTCCTTGATGCTCGACACCTTCCCCTTGTAGACGCGGCCGACCTGGACGCTCGCGGTGAGCGCCTCGACCCGGCCGAGACCGGCGGTGACGGTCTCTTGGTCGGGGCCGGCGATCGTGATCGTGCCGTCCTCGTCGACGTCGATCTGCACGCCGCAGTCCTCTTGGATGCCGCGGATCGTCTTGCCGCCGGGGCCGATGAGGAGGCCAATCTTCTGCGGGTCGATCGAGGTCCGCACCAGACGGGGCGCCGAGGCGGCCGTCGACTCCCGCGGCCGCTGAATCGCCGAGAGCATGCTGCGGAGGATCTCGATCCGGGCGTCACGGCTCTGAGCGAGCGTGGCGCGGATGATCTCTTCGCTGATGCCCTTGATCTTCAGGTCGAGCTGGATGCCCGTGATGCCGTTCTGCGTGCCGGCGATTTTGAAGTCCATGTCGCCGTAATGGTCCTCGTCGCCGAGGATATCGGTCAGCAGGGTCCAGTCGTTGCCTTCCTTCACCAGACCGACCGAGATGCCCGCCACCGGGTTGGTGATCGGCACTCCGGCCGCCATCAGCCCCAGGGTCGCCGCACAGACCGAGGCCATCGAGCTCGAGCCGTTCGACTCGAGGATGTCCGAGATCACGCGGATCGTGTACGGGAACGAGTCGTGGTCCGGCAGCACCGGGTTGACCGACCGCTCGGCGAGCATGCCGTGACCGATCTCGCGGCGTCCGGGTCCCCGGATCGGGCGGCACTCGCCGACCGAGAAGCTCGGGAAGTTGTAGTCGAGCATGAACCGCTTGCTGTATTCGTCGAAGAGGCCGTCGACGCGTTGCTCGTCGCGGCCCGTGCCCAGGGTGATGGTCACCAAGGACTGCGTCTCGCCACGCTGGAACAGGGCCGAGCCGTGGACACGCGGCAGGAGGTCCACCTCGCAGTGGATGGCGCGGAGGGTCTTCGAGTCGCGGCCGTCGGGGCGGGTCCCTTCGAGGATCGACTGACGGACGACCTTCTCTTCCAGGGCGTGCCAGGCGGTCTTCAGGGCCGCCACGTCGATGGCGCCCTCGGCCTTGGGGTCGGGGATAAACTCGGCGATCGCCTCGGCGCGAAGGGCGTTGCAAGCCTCGGCGCGGTTCTGCTTGCCCTCGGTGAGCTTGGCGGCCTTGAGCTTGGCGCCGTAACCGGCGTCGAGCTTCTCGAACAGGCCGGTCGGCTCGGGCGACACGTAGCTCGTGGCCGGCGTGCCGACCTTCTCACGCAACTCCAGCTGCAACTCGCACAGTTCGCCGATGAGCTTGTGGGCGTACAGCAGGGCCTCGGTCATCTCGTCTTCGGGCATCTCGCGGGCGAAGCCCTCGATCATCAGGATCGCGTCCTTCGTGCCCGAGACGATCAGGTCGAGCTCGCTGAACTCGAGCTGCTCGGCGGTCGGGAAGGCGACTAGCTTGCCATCGACCTTGCCGACGCGGAGCGAGCCCAGCGGGCCCTCGAAGGGGAGCGTCGAGATCGTCAGGGCGGCCGACGCGCCGATCATCGCCAGCACGTCGCCGTCGGTCTGACGGTCGCTCGATAGGACGAACGACTGGATCTGAACCTCGTCGTTGAAGCCGGCCGCGAACATCGGGCGGATCGGGCGGTCCATCAGGCGGCTGGTGAGCGTCTCTTTGGTGGTGGGACGCCCCTCACGCTTCATGAAGCCGCCGGGAAACTTGCCGGCCGCGGCGGTCCGCTCGCGGTAGTCGCAAGTGAGCGGGAAGAAGTCGATGCCCGGGCGCGGCGCGCTGGTGGCGACGGCGGTCAGCACGATGGTGTCATTGAGGCTCACCAGGACCGTGCCGGCGGCTTGCTTGCCGAGGATGCCGGTCTCAATGCGGATCGTCGCGCCGCCGATCTGCCGTTGGGCGATGTGTTTCTGCAACTTAGTAGTTCCTTGAGTAGCGGGCGGCCGATTCACCACCGATGGCGGAGAGCAGCGGCCCCGTTTCAGCGGGGGCGATCCGAAGTCACAGAGGCCGGTGGGCGCGCCGAGGAGCAGAGGCAGCCGAGACACGCCAATCGCAAGCGGCCCGACGGAGGGGCAGATTGCACGATAGGCGTCGTGACACGCGCGGCGGGGACGACACGACAGCGCCTCACAATACCGCCCCACAAGAGGCGACCCTTGCGGGCGACGGCGTGGCCGCTTGATAGAAAGAAGACTCTCGGTGTGGGAGAGCGCCGCCCTGCGACGCCCTCAAGCAGCACGACGCTACTTGCGGATGCCCAACCGCTGCAACAGATCGAGATACAGCTGCGGGTTCTTGCCCTTCACGTAGTCGAGCAGGCGGCGACGGCGGCTCACCATCCGCAAGAGACCACGGCGGCTCGAGAAGTCCTTCTTATGGACTTGCATGTGCTGCGTCATCTCTTGGATGCGGTTGGTGAGCAAGGCAATCTGGACCTCGGGCGAACCGGTGTCGTCGCCCTTACGGCCGAACTCGTTCACCACTTCGCTGGTCTTTTCGGTCGTCAACGCCATTGCCTGGTACTGCCTGCGTGTCTCGTTGGGGCTCTCGTCGCGCCGCCCAGTTCGACTAACTAGTTCAACTAACTAGTTCATCTAACTAGGGGGGGCAATCAAGCCGCGTGTCTCGGTCTGGAGCCTGCTTCCCTCGCGGCCTGAATCCCCGATTGCGGGATGTCGGCGGGGGCTGCACCTGCTCCTGGGCGGGGACCACCGTTGGCCCCGGCTCCTACGAACCTTACGGATGTCAATAAACGCTTCGCAAGCCGCGTAAGGTAGCAGAAGGCCAACAATTTGCAACAGGGGTGCGGGCTTACGCCCGCTGAGGCTTGAGGGGTGAGACGTGAGGGTTGCGCTCCGAGCCGTTTCGGCCCTCCCTACCAACCCTCAGGACTCAAGCCTCAAGCCTCAGGGGCGTCAGCCCCCCGTCAGGCCGGCGGCGTCCCCTTGGGCATGTCCCGCAGCCGGACCACGTTCCAGGCGAGGCCGGTCTTCTCCATTGCCAGGATGGCCCAGTAGGTCATGTCGATCTCATACCATTTGTGGCCGGCCGAGGCGATCCGCTGGTAGGCGTGGTGGTTATTGTGCCAGCCCTCGCCGAAGGCCAAGAGGGCGACCCACCAGAGGTTCTTGCTGTCGTCGGTCGTATCGTAGGTCCGGTAGCCCCAGATGTGCGTCGCCGAATTGATCAGCCAGGTCACGTGCATCACGTACACCATCCGCAGCGCCAGCCCCCAAATCAGCATCGAGCAACCGTACCAATGGCCCCCCATGCCCAGAGCCGTGCCGTAGTAACCCAGTGCGTACAGGGCGACGCCTAGGACCAGGTGCGACGGCAGGAACAACTTGTGAAGAACCAGAATTCCCGGGTCTTTCAGCATGTCCGGGGCGTATCGTTTCAGGAGTTCTTCGTTCCATTTCAGACCGCGGTTGGGCATGAACCAGAACATGTGCGACCACCACTTGCCGTGACGCGGGGAGTGCGGGTCGCCGTCCTTGTCGCTGTACTTGTGGTGCTTGCGGTGATTGGCGACCCAGGTCAGGGCCGAGCCCTCGCCCGACAGGCCGCCCAAGAACGCCAGCAGCCAGCGCACCGGCCGGTAGGTCTGGAAACTGCCATGGGTCAGCAGACGGTGATAACCCATGCAGATGCCGAGCGAGCCGGTGAGCACGTACAGCACCAGAAACGCCGTCAGGGCCTGCCAACTGAAGAAGAAGGGCGCCGCCAGCGCCGCCACATGCGCCAGGCCGATCCAGACGACGGTCGGCCAGTCGAGGCCACGGCGCCACAGGGCCCAGCTGTTGGCCGGCGGATTGATGGCGTCCATCGCGTCCTTATCGCGGTCGATAGGCTTAGCGGGACGCGTCTTTGAGCGCGGGGCAACCGTCGTCGCCGTAGCGCGCGTTGAGGAATGATCAGAGGCCGTCGACGGGAGTCCAGAGGAAGGTAGCGACATGCGAAAACAATCCTTCGCAGGATTTTGGCGTTAGGAGTACCGCCAGCGAGGGAGGCGGTCCGAGGTTAAGCATCTGTTACGCAAAAGGGGCGCCCAATTGTTGAGTCAAGCTCGCAAAAATCGGGCAATTCGTTCCGTAGAAGCTAGGCATGGCGGGCCCGGCTGCCTACCCCAACAAGTCCAATTGCGGCGATCGGTCACGGCGGATCCGCCCGTTTTGGCAAACTTGCGAAGCTAGCCAATCACCGCCAAGCGGAGACTCGAACCCCGTCCCTGTCGATGGCGGAAGAAACGAATCCCCGCTCGTGCGTCGGCCAGACGGTCGCCCCGCTGGCGACAAACGAGTTCTGGGCCATCTGGCGGGCCTCGCCGCTCGAGACGACCACCTGCTCCGGCCGGCTCCAGGCGGAGAAACCGGCGGGGTCGCTACGCTGGCTCCCGTGGTGGGGGGCGAGCAGCAGGTCGCAGTCGTAGGGCTCCTGCCGCATAAGCCAGTCGGTTCCCGGCGTTTCCAGGTCGCCCGGCAGCAGCACCCGCTGGCCCGCGTACTCGACGCCCAGCACGAGGCTGTTGGCGTTGTCCGATCCGGCGACGCCGATGTCATCCGGGTGGAGCACCAGGAACTGGGCGCCGTCGATTTGCCAGCGGTCGCCCGACTGGACCGTCCGCACCGGAACGCCCGCCGCGTCGAGCAGGCGGGCGAGCTCCGCGGGGCCGCTGTGGTCGGCCGGGTCGATCCACATCGGGAACATCATGGTCGTCGTGACGACACTGCCGATAGCGAACCGCTTGAGCAGCCCCGGCACGGCGTTGTAGTGGTCGGTGTCGGCGTGGGTCAGCACCAGGGTGTCGATGCGGTGCAGCCCGCGCGCCCAAAGGGCCCGGGCGATGACGTCGGTGACCCGATCGGGCGCCGCGAGCGCTCCGGCGTCGATCAGCACGACCCGGCCGTCGGGCGTCTCGATCAGCGTTGATGAACCATGGCCCACGGCGAGGAACGAACATCGAAGTTCATCCCGCGCGGTGAGGAAGTTCCAGAGCGAGGGGGCGAACGCCGCTGTTACCACCACCAGACCGAGCCGTGTGGTCAGCCAGCCGCGCTGGGGCCAGAAAATAGCGATCGCCGCCGCGACGGCGAGCCACGCCGTCCAGGCCAGAACCCACCACGGAGCAGGCCCCGCGGTCCAGACCCCGGAGCCCGGCGTCGCCGCGGCGTACTTGATGACGCCGTCGATCCCTTCCGAAGCGGTCGACGCCAACCACGCCGGCAGAGCGACCAGCCATCCGGCGCCACCCACGGCGGCGCC
>JBGSJY010000248.1:0-3591 GCA_041741515.1 Pirellulales bacterium
GACCCGTTTACGGACGACCCCGCCGCGAGCCCCAACCCGCTCCGCTCCGGCAGCCGCCACGAGGCGCTGCGGCCCGAGTTCCGCGGGTCCCCTTCGACAAGGGTGGACCTTCGCCAGTTGGCGGCCGACATCCGCGGCTACAACACGGCCCTCCGGTCGCTGCAAGCGGCGGTCATGCGGCTGGAAGCGAGCGACACGGCAGCGCTGGCGGCTGCGGAAGAAGAACTGGTCCAACTCGACGAGCGGCGCCAGTTCCTCGATCTCTACCGCGAGGGCCTTTCCCCCGCCGACCAGCGGTCGCTGCCGGAGTCGCCGTCGGCCGACGTGGTGAGAGAGTTGGTGCGTCGGAAGACCGAGGCCCTCGGCGGACAGATCCCCGAAGGTCGCCTCAATGAGCGTCGCACTCAGCAGCGGCTGGGCCAATCGAACAGGGGCCAGTCAGAGGTGGGCCAATTCGGGATGGAGAGCTTCTGACCCGCTAGTGGGGCGGCTCGGTCTCTCAATCCTTCAACGAGAAAAGCCGCCGGACGAATCCAGACGGCTTTTTCGTTGTGCGATGTATGGCCCGCTGATCGGCCAAACCGGCCCGGCGGGACAGACTGCCCTCTCGGGGTTGCTCTTCAATGAAGCCCTGCGATGAAGCCGGGGTCACTTCCCTTCTTCGCCCTTGGTCTTTTTCTTTTTCTTGAGCTGGAGCTTACGGACGCGGGTTTTCGGCAAGCCGAACGGCGAGCTGTCCTCGTTGAAGCGCGCCGCCTCGCGGAGCTTCTCGATCCGCTCGACGCGGGTCAGAACGCTGCGACTGGAGACGGCGCCAGCCTTTACTTTCAGGGATTTGTCGATCGCCATGGCGTCACGCCGGGGAGAGAGCGGTGCTGCGGAGGATGGCCGGGCCGCCTAAAAAGCGGTCCGCGGGCCGAGCCCCATAGGTTAGCGGTTCGACCCAGACGCGACAAGCGGCGAATTTTGGCTGAATCCAGCGACCGAGGCGACGCCGGGAAAAAGTGCATCGCCGAGAAAAGAGCCGGAAGACGTCAGTCCCCGGAGTGGCGCCGCCGATTGACCCTGGGGAATTGGCCGCTTCGCTCCGGGGACTGACATCTCCCGGCTCCTGGTGGACCGGGTTGAACTTCGTGTTGGTCTCGGGGCCACTACGCTTTGTCGGCGCACTCGCTCTTCAGCCGTTTGAGACGCTTGAGGACCGCTTCCATCGTCCGCGGCCGCTTGTCGGGCTCCGCGGCGAGGCACTCGGTGATGACCGACTCGATCTCCGGGTGAACGTCGGGGAACAGGCCCGAAAGGGGTGGGATAGCGATCACGCCATGGGACATGGCCGCCATGCCGTCGGCGCCGCGGGGCCAGGGGAGCTCGAAGGCGAACATCTCGAACATCGACGCTCCGTACGCGAAGATGTCGACCCGCTGGTCGGTCGGCCGGCGGCGGGCAATCTCGGGCGCCATGTAGTTGGGCGTCCCGGTGCGGTTGCCCGGCTGCATGTACTCTTTCTCGGCGGGGACGGTGAGGCCGAAGTCGATCAACTTCAGCGACGAAGCGTCCTTAGCGCAGACGAAATTGCGGGGGCAGACGTCGCGGTGGATAAACCCAGCTTTGTGGACGACGTCCAGCGCCTCGGCGGCCTGGCGCATGAGGGTCAGCCGGTTGCCGTCGAGGCGCTTGTCGCGCCCGATGATCAGGGAGTTGAGGCCCGGGCCGTCGAGGAACTCCATGACGATGAACTGCTCGCCCTTGGTCGTCATCCCGTAGCGGAGCGTCTTGACGATCGTGGGGTGATCGAATCGCGCGGCGATCTCACCTTCGCTGGGTTTGTTGAGACCGCGGAACCGGGCTTCGAGCTGCTCCGTCTTAACCTTGTCGAGCACCTTGAGACCGACGATCTCGCCGGTCTCTCGATCGCGGGCCATGTTAAAGTCGGACATGGTGCCCGACACGGCTTCGCGGAGGATCTCAAATCGGCTGCCGACATCGACCTTGCCGCCATCGAGGAACGATCGAAAAAAGGAGCCGATTCCGGGCATCGACGGCGTAGGGTTGGGAAGGGACGAACCAGAGTGGAAGGGGTGAGGGTGCGCTCGGCGGTGGGCGGGGCGGCTGGAACTACTATACCTGCCCGACACGAGTCGGGCCGCCAAACGACGAGACCGCCTGCGGATGCCAAACCCGACTGCAAAACTTGCCGCGACGATTCTGCTGATCCTGACGGCGGGACTGCTCTCCCGGACGGCCTCCCCGGCGTGGGCAGGCGGCGGGCCGGAAAACGTCCTTGTGGTGGTCAACGCCAACAGCGCCGGCTCGAAGCAGGTCGCCAACCACTACGTCCGCCTGCGCGACGTGCCGGCGTCGAACGTAGTCGCCCTCGACTACAAGGGCCCGCTCGAGGCGACCACCGGCGCCGTCTTCCGCGAGCAGATCCTGCTGCCGATCATCGCGGCGATCAACGAGCGCGGCCTGGCGCTGCAGATCGACGTGATCGCCTACTCGACGGACTTCCCCTGGCGGATCACCCTCAACGAGGAGTACCCCGAGGACGTCAAGCTGCCGGCGGTGATGTCGCCCGTGGCGTCGATCAACGGGGCGACCTTCCTCTACGGCTTCGCGCTGGCGAAGAGCCCGGGGATCACGTCGTTTGACTCGAACTGGTACTACGCGACGGCGCCCGACCCGTCCGGCAAATCCAACCAGGCCCGCACCACCAACCAGCAGAAGTGCCGCCTGCTGGGGGACGTCCCCTCACGAGGGTTCCGCTCGCGGAGCCTGTGGAACCCGGCTGGCCAGAAGGAAACGCCCGTCGATCCGGCGGACAAAGAGGCCGCCCAAGATAGGCCCGTCCGGCGTTACCTACTCTCCACGGTGCTGGGAGTGACGACCGGGCGCGGCAACACCGTCAGCGAGGTCATCGCCGCTCTAAAGCGGGCCGTCGATGCCGACGCGTCGCCCCCCGCAGGAACGTTCTACTTCATGCGCAACAACGACATCCGCTCGCAGGTGCGGCACGGCTGCTACGACGCCGCGGCCGAACAGCTCCGCCGACTCGGCGCCAAGGCGCTGGTGCAGGTGGGCGTCCGACCGACAGGCGCCAAGGACGTGGCGGGGCTGATGATGGGGTCGCCCCAGCTCCAGCTCGAGTCGGCGGCCATGACGATCGAACCCGGCGCTATCTGCGAGCACCTCACCAGCACCGGCGGAATGCTCTTCAAACAGAGCGAGCAGACGTCGATCGCCGAACTGATCCGGGCCGGCGCCACCGGTACGAGCGGTACGGTGAACGAACCCTACGGCATACAGGTCAAGTTCCCGACGCCGATGCTGCAGGTTCACTACCGTCGCGGGTGTTCGCTCGCCGAGTCGTTCTACCAGTCGGTGGCGGCGCCTTATCAGTTACTGATCTTGGGCGACCCGCTCTGCCAGCCGTGGGCGAAGCGGCCGACGCTGCAAGTGGAGGGCTGGCCCCAGCAAGCCGCTACGGGAGATCTGAAGCCGGGGTCCACCAGCACGATTGGCTTCGCCGAGCTGGGCATCGCTGTCGCCCCGCCACCGAAACCAGCGGCCGCCCCGCCCGAGTCCGCCCAGGCC
>JBGSJY010000249.1:0-11115 GCA_041741515.1 Pirellulales bacterium
GCGCCGGCGCCGATCCGGGGCAGGTGCTCGACCAGCTGATGGGCTACTACCGCGACGTGATGGCCGTCACGGTAGGTTGCCCGCCCGAGCAGATGCTCACGGCGCTCCCCGGGCAATACGGCGACGCCTTGGCGCTCGGCAAGCGGCTGGGCGTCGGCACGCTGCTGGCAGCGATGCAGGTGCTCGACCAGACCGCCGCTCGTATGCGGGTGAGCGTCCACGAGCGGACGCTGGCCGACATGGCGATTGTGCGGCTCTCAACGCTTGAGGATTTGGATGACCTGTCCCAGGCCGTGGCCGACCTGCGGGCGAATCCGGGGGCCGCGACACATGGGACCGCTGGCGCTGGGGCCGCGTTAAAAAAAAACGTTGAGCCGTCCGTAGCGCGGCCGGGGCTGCCGCCCACGGCTAAGCCGCTTAGCGAGGTGCGATCGTCCAACGGCGTCCCCAAGGCGCCTACGGTTCCAGCGTTGCCACCTACTCCCATACCGGGCCCTGTCGCGCCGCCGGCGGTTACCGCCGACCCCGCCAGCGACGACAACGACCCGAACAGCCTGATGGCACAGTTCGCCGCGATGCAGCAGTCGGCGTCGGAGTCCAAGCCTACCGCGCCGCCGTCGCGCCGCACGAGCCGCCGACAGCAGCAGACCGAGATCGCCCAGCACCCGTTCGTCGCGAAAGCGATGGAGCTGTTCGGCGTGGAGGCGGATCGGATCCGCTACATGCCGCCGCGTGAAGAGTAGGATTCCGTTCCTGAAGGAGCCGTCTCCGACGCCGATTTCGCGCACCATTCCGTAACACGGCTTGGATACCTTAATTGGCGTCGGAGACGCCTCCCACAAAGCCCTCCTTCCCTGGCCCCTAACCCCCCGTCCCTCCCGTTATGTTCAAAGGCCTCGGCAACCTCGCCAACCTCGGCGAGATGATGAAGCAAGCGTCGCAGATGGGCGCGCGTGTCCAAGAGGTTCAGGAGCGGATGAAAACGCTCCGCGTCACCGGCGAGGGGGGGGGCGGCATGGTGCAGGTCGAGATGACGGCCGCCCAAGAGGTGCTCGCCGTGCGGATCGAGTCGGGCCTGGTGGAGCGCGGCGAGCGTGAGATGATCGAAGACCTCACCGTCGCGGCGATGAAGGACGCCCTCGAAAAGGCCCGTGTGCTCCATGCCGAGGCGATGCAAGAAGTCACCGGCGGCATGAACCTGCCCGGCATGGGCGACATGCTCGAAAAGCTCGGCGGCAGCCAACAGTAAAGTCGGCGACCGAAAGGGTTGCCGCCGCCATAACGCCCCATGCGAGCCACTTATTGGATAGCGGCGCGGCCGCTTGTGGCTCCCCGCGAGCTAAACTTCCTTCGTTCTGGTGTTTGACCTTACTCCCCCCTGGGCAGTATGGTACACGAATTGCTAGGGTCGCGGCGGCGGACCTCTACCTCGCCCGCCCGCCGTGGCTCTTCACACGGATAGAAAACACCAACTTCGGCGTTAGGCATCTCCTGCGTCGGTCAGGCGGCATTAAGGGGCGGAACGACGATCATGCGGATGTCCTTCGGGCAATCGATGCAGATGGCGCAAAAGCAGGTGCTTGCGCCGCGCATGATCCAATCGATGGAGATCCTCCAGCTGCCGATCCTGGCCCTCCAAGAGCGGATCGAGCAAGAGCTGCAGGACAACCCGTGCCTCGAGCAGGTCGAGCCCGAGGGCGAAGAGGTCTACGAGCCCGAGCGCGTCGAGCGCGAGGACGGCGAACGTGAGCTAGTCGTCAACGAGGACTCCAACAACGAGGACGACTTCGAGCGCCTCGTGAACATGGCGGAGAACCTGCCGGACGACTACGAGGAGCGGAGCCGGCCGTCGCAGGGCCAGATGGATGCGGACTCCGATCGGGCGTTCGACCAGATGGCGAACATGACCGCCCGGCCCGAGACGCTCTGCGACTACCTCCAGCACCAGCTCTCTTGGTTCAATCTCGAAGAGAGCCTCCGCAGCATGGCGGAGCGGATCATCTACAGCCTCGACACCAACGGCTACCTCAAGTCGCCGCTGGAAGAGCTGCTGCCGCCGGTCCCGCCGGAACTGAACGGCAATGCGGACGAGTACCGCAAGGCGCAGCTCGAGCTCGCGCAGAAGGCGCTGACGGTGGTGCAGCACCTCGACCCGCGGGGCGTCGGCGCCCGGTCGCTCAAGGAGTGCCTACAACTGCAACTCCAGCCCGGCCACCCGTTCGAGCCGGAGATGCGGGTCCTCATCGAGAACCACCTCGAAGACCTCCAGAACAACCGGCTGCCGCAGATCTCGAAGAAGACCGGCATGTCGCTCGACGACATCAACGAGATCTGGGAAGAAATCCGCCTGCTCAAGCCCAAGCCGGGCGCCGATTTCGCCGAGTCAACGGTCCCCAGCGTGCGGCCCGACGTGTTCCTCGAGAAAGACGACGCCGGCAAGTACGTTGTCCGCCTCGAGGAAGGCGACCTGCCGAGTCTGTACGTCTCGCCGTACTACCGCAAGCTGCTCAAGCAAGCGGCCGACGCGGACGAAGAGACCCGCGAGTACATCAAGCGCAAGATCAACTCGGCGCAGTGGCTGATCGAGGCGATCGAGCAGCGACGTAGCACGCTCTCACGCGTCTCGCAGGCCATTGTCGATCACCAGACCCGGTTCCTCGACGAGGGCCCCGAGGCGATCGAGCCGCTGAAGATGCAGCAGATCGCCGACCGCGTGCATGTGCACGTGACGACGATCAGCCGCGCGGTGGACGACAAGTGGATTCAAACGCCGCGCGGCATCTTCCCGCTGAAGCGGTTCTTCGTCGGCGGCACCCAAAACGCCGACGGCGATGATGTCGCCTGGGACGTGGTGCGGATCAAGCTCCAAGAGATTGTCGACAAGGAAGACAAGTCAAAGCCCCTCTCGGACGACGCCTTGGTGAAAGAGCTGGCGAAAGAAGGCATCGAAGTCGCCCGCCGCACGGTCACCAAGTACCGCAAAGCAATGGACATCCCCAGCAGCCGGCAACGCAAGGACTGGGCGGCGGAGAAGAAGTGAATTATCGCTATTCCGTCGGAAGCTCTTCGTCGGTGCGATCAATCCAGAAGATGAATCCATGGTCCGATCCGTCTTCGGCGCGATAGATCGAGACCGCGCCGCTTTGCGAGTGCCTTTCCCGGCGCAAGATGAGTGGAAGGCTATTCGGCGAGATTGCGATCTGCTCATCCACTGATTCGGATGCCGCTAGGTCCGAGCCCCATTTTTCCGCAGGCCAGTGCCGAGTTCGCCGGCTGCTACCCATCAAGAAGTTGTCGATAAATAGACTGACCGTCGCCGACTCGTCTTGATGGCTGTCGACCGCCACCGTTAGCAGGTGCTCACCCGGAGAGATCGTATGGCCCATTTGAAGGGCTGAATCGGACAATGCCTTAACGATATTGAAACCCAGGTCCTGGGTGCGGATGAGTCGAGGCCTTTCCTCTGGCCTGGAGGGGAGCTTGTTGATCAAGACTCCTACATAGTATTCCGGACCTTCTGGAAGGTAGACCCGATAGATCCAAACACTGTCACGAGTCTCTGGGACTTTTATGACGTGAACATTATTTGGGTCGTCGATCGTCAAGCCACCCCCCTCGGCACGAAGACGTTCGTTCTCGGCCTTGATAGGAGCGAACTCCGCTCGCAACTGAGTGTTCGCCCGCCACGAGTGGAACAACGCGCCGCCCAACGAAGCGATGGTCAGCAGCAAAATCGCGCTGAGAAGCGAGATCCGTAGTTTGCCCTTTCGGCGACGCTTATGTGGCATGGCAGTAAACTCTCGATCGTTTTGCTCGAATTCGACGCGCCATGCTAGCAAAGAGAACCACGGATAGGCTGGATGGGCACGAATTAAGCATCTGCATTCATCTGCGTTCATCTGCGGCTAACTTCTTTGAGCGTGACCTACAGGCCCGCCAGAGGAATTGCGGGTTGCCTAGCACGTAGCGGCGCCAGAGGCGTCCCGGGTTAGCGACGAGGCGGGCGGCCCATTCATGGCCGGCTTTGCGGAGCCACTCAGGGCCGCGTGCTTGTTCGCCGGCGTAGTAGTCGAACGTCGCGCCAATCGCCCAGACGACCGGCGCGCTGAGGCGATCGCGATTCGCCAGGACCCAGTGCTCTTGGATGGGCGAACCCATGCCGACGAGCACGACGTCAGCGCCCGAGGCATTGGCTGCGTCGATTGCCGACGTGGTCTTCTCCGGACTGGCGACGTAGCCGTCGTGCGAGCCGATCGGGTCGAGGCCGCCGACGATCCTCTTGTCGATATCGGCAACGGCGCGGTCAACGACACCGAGTTTGCCGGCGATCACGAAGACGCGGATGTCATTCTCCTCGAAGCAGCCCATCAAGTCGGGCAACCAATCGGCGGCGGTCATCCGCGGCGGCTCGGGCAAGCCTTGCAGCAGCGCCCCCCAGCCGACGCCTTTGCCGTCGCAGTAGACGAGGTCGCACAACTCGTTGAGGTACCGCCGCAACAGCGCATCACGCGCGGCGAGATTGGCGACGTGCACATTGAGATAACCGACGGTCCGCTTAATCGACTTGTCCCGCGCCGCGGCGATGACGTAGTCGAACAACTGCCCTAGATCGACAGGATCGACGGCGAGGCCGGTGACGTGGATCCGCGGCGGTAGCTCTTGCATTGGCTAAGAATGGGACGCGGATGAATGCGGATAGAAGATATTCTCGCAGATTAAGTTCTTGTTCCTTCATCTTCGCAAATCCATTTAAATCCGCGTCATCCGCGTCCCCTTCTTCCTGGTTGGCGTGCCCAATCGAGTAGTCGTTGCGATTGGACTAGGCGGTCGTACTCGCCGGGGACGCCGGTGAAGGCGTGGCGGGATTCGTCGGTCGTGGCCAGATAACGCTCCAGCGCCGCGGCGATGGCGGCTTCGTCATTCTGGTCGGCGACGAGCGGGTCGGCGACGTGGTGGCGCACCAGTCGCACGGTGGCGGAGTCTTCCTGGCCGAGCACCAGAACGGGGCGGCGCGCCGCGGCCGCCTCGAAGATCTTGATCTTGATGTCTTGCGACTCGGGGCCCGTATGCACCAGCAAGAGGTCCGCTTGCCGCGTTTCGGTCAAGGATTCTTCGTAGGCCTTCCAGCCCGAGGTGACGATGTCCACGCGGGCCGGGTCGGGCGACGGGGGCACGGGCTGGATCACGCGGCCGGCGAGCTCAAAGCGGAAACGCTGGCCGGTCTTTACGGCCACCCTAACCAGCGCCGCGACGAGGGACTCGAGCGGATGCCCTTGCCAGAGCGTGCCGCTGAACAGCAGTTTCACGGGCGCCGACGGATCGCGTGGCGGGACCGGCGCGTAGAGGATAGTTTCGACACCGGTCGCGTCGAAGCCGTTAGGGACCCAGCGCCACTTGCCGCCCTCTTCGGTGCTCCGGAAATCGTCGGGGAGCTCGGGATGCCGCGAACGCACCTTGTCGAGCGTGCTGCGGCTGACGATCGTCAGGCCGTCGGCGTCGCGGAGGACCTGGGCTTCGAGTCGGCGGTTGTACGCGCGGTAGGCGCCGTTAGGGAACGGGAAGAAGACGGGGTGGAACCAGTCGTCGCGGAAGTCGGCAATCCACGTCACGCGGTCGCCGAGCCGCTGCTTGATCGAACGCCCCGCGAGGTGGACGCTGTTGTACGGGCTCGACGTAAGGACGATCGCCGGCCCCTCAAACGCATTGTCGCCAATCGCCGCGATTGCCGCGCGGACAAGTGGACCGTTCGCCAAGCGTCTTTGATCGGGCAGCAGCAACCACGGCCGCAACCGCGCCGCGAGGCCGCGCTTCTCCGACTTCGGCTCGTCACTTACAACGGGCTTGCCGTCGCCGCCGCGGGCGAGGCGGGCCGGATCAAAAATCGCCGGCGTAACGACCGTAGCGGGGCCGTCGTAGTGTTCGGCTGGCTGGTAGTACGGGTCGCGCGGATGGGCCGCGGGCGTGACAACCGTCACCCGGGCGCCGGCGGCCACGAAGCCGTTCACCCACCCCAGCATACGCCGCGCGCCGGGGCCGCCGATCGGCGGGAAGTAGTGGGTGACGACGACGACGTGCACAGGGGACAGGCTCGCACGGCAAGAGGCGGGAGGCCTCCAGCATGCGCGGGCCGACACGCGGCAGCAACGACGGCAGGCGGATGATAGGACCGTAGGTGGTTAGGACGGGAGGGTTGTGCCGGCAGCGCCCTTCTTACGGACCCACCCACCTATCGCCCTACCCACCGCCGTCGTCAGACGGACTCAATGTGCAGCCCCCGGCTACGCCGCTCTTTCCGACGGGCGTCGTCGATCATGTCGGCGACATGGGAGACGTTCTCGATCCCCGGCAACTGAAGCTGCGGATTGGTGACGTCGCTCGACGCGACGACAATCGTCCCCACTCCCAGCAGCCGCTCGACGGGGCCTTGCCGGTAGGTGACGTCGTCGATGTCGATCAGCTCGACCCGGTCGATGGTTCGCCAGAGGAGGCCGTCC
Organism: Pirellulales bacterium; assembly: GCA_041741515.1. GTDB lineage: Bacteria > Planctomycetota > Planctomycetia > Pirellulales > Lacipirellulaceae > Botrimarina. Next base: position 6,495 of record JBGSJY010000249.1, read on the forward strand.
TCGTGGACCAGGCGCTGGGTGCTGAGCTTGTAGTGGACGCTGAGGCGGCGGTAGCCGTACCACGCCGCGAGGGCGAGCCACATCAGGCCGATCCCCCCCAGGACGGCCAGCCAGCCGCCGCCGGGCGTGTTCATCAGGGCCGCAACGACCACCGCGGCGACAGTGACCACCGCCCCGCCGACCCAGGTGCCGATCATCGCCAGATGCGAGTAGCTGCCCGACCAGAGTGGAGTCTCCGAATCAACCGCAGCGGATTGGCGGTCGGCCGCGGCTTGCTGGAAGCGGTCGCGAGGGGTCGCTTCGGTGGGGTTGGGATCCGGCATCGGCGGTGCTAGCAGGGGGCTGGTACGTGGTAGGACCGAGCAGAGGCCGAGTATAGCGTCTGTGGGCGGCCGAGAGGGCTTCGCCGTCGAGCCGCGGAACTTGGTGAAGAAATCCGTGACGCAGTCCAATGACCGGCGGGCTTTCCTCGGCTATCTTCACGCCATGAGGTGCCCCTACTGCCGCAAAGACAACGACCGGGTAATCGACTCCCGGGCCAGCCAAGACGGCTTGGCGATCCGCCGCCGGCGCGAGTGCGTCGCGTGCAACCGGCGTTACACGACTTACGAACGTCCCGAAGAGACGACCATCAAGGTCATCAAGAAGGACGGCTCGCGGGCGCCCTTCGATCGCGAAAAAATCCTGCGTGGCCTCGAGCGGGCCTGCTGGAAGCGGCAGATCTCGACCCGCCAGATCGACGCGGCCGTCACCGCGATCGAGAACGACGTCTACCAGGGCTACGAGTCGGAGATCGAGTCGTCCGAGCTGGGACGGCTGGTGATGGAGCACCTGCGGGAGCTCGACCAAGTGGCGTTCGTCCGCTTCGCCAGCGTCTACCGCGAGTTCCGCGACGCCCAGGACTTCGTCGAGGAGCTGCGGCCCTTCCTAGAAAACCCGCGGAAGACGCCGCGTTGAGGAGGCCTTGGGAAGGGAGAGGGGGGGATGATTGGAGATGGGGGATCGCAAGCGGACGGGTGCATCCTCTCTGCTCCAGGACTTGCGCGTCGCAGGTAGCGATTCGAGCTTCCTCTTGGAGATGGGGCGGGCAGCCGCTACGCGGCTGATTTCTTTTCTCCCACGGCAATTCGAGTGGCATCCCACGCCGTCGGACCTTGACACAAGATCCGGCTAAATGGCTCGCTTGCGATCCCGCCACCTCCATTCATCCCCCTATCCCCCTTCCTAAAGTGTCCCCCAGGGATCGGTAGACAGAGAAAGGGGGAGGATTTAGGATTTCCGATTCGGCGACATGGGGCGGTAGCTCAGTTGGGAGAGCGCTGCGTTCGCAATGCAGAGGTCGGGGGTTCGACTCCCCTCCGCTCCACTATTCTAAGTCCTTTGCTGATAAGCCCTTCGAGGCGACCCGTTGACGGTCAACGGTGCGGCACGATTCCGATGGGGTACCCCAAAAGGTACCCCAGTGCCGCCCGTGGGTACGTCAAATGGGTACGAAGCTACCGGCCATGCGCCGGCAAAAGGAACGCGGTCGTTCTGACCGGGCCTTCGTCGTCATCGACGGCAAGCGCCACAAGCTCGGCACGTGGGGGAGCGAAGCGGCCGAGGATCGCTACCGCGAGTTGCTGGCGCTCAGCATGGCGACCGCGCCAGCGAGTGCGACGCCAAGGCCAACGGAGGACCGCGATACGCGGCCGACTCTGACCGAGCTAATGGCGGTCTACCTGCGGCACGTAATCGATACGTTCCCTGATAACCCGGCCGAGGTTTGGCACCACCGGGCCGCGTTCCGGATTCTCAAGAGCGAGTTTGGCGACACGTTCGCGGATGAGTTCGGGCCGCGAAAATTGCGGGCCGTTCGCGCCGCGATGGAAGAGAAGGGATGGTCGCGCCGCTACATCAATACGGAGGTCAACCGCATCCGCCGACTGTTCAAGTGGTGCGCGTCTCAAGAGTTGATCGACGCTTCGATTTTCCAAGCCCTCGCCACGATCGACGGCCTACGGGTCGGACGCACCAAGGCCCCCGAGCCCCGCGTCGTGCTGCCCGTGCCGGATGAGGTCGTCGAAGCGACGCTGCCCGAAGTTAACGCCACGGTCGCCGATATGGTCGCTGTCCAGCGGCTGTGCGGCTGCCGTCCCGGGGAACTGTGCCAAATGGCGAGCCGCTATATCGACCGCAGCGGCGACGTTTGGTTGTACTCCCCGCCGCGTCACAAGACCTCGCACCACGGCAAGCGCCGCGTCATCACGCTGGGCCCAACCGCTCAAAGCGTGCTGCAAAAGTATCTCTTCAGCGAAGGCGAGTTCTTCCCCTACAACCCCTCGACCTACCGGCAAGCGATCCGCCGCGCGTGCGACAGGGCGTTTCCGTCACCGGAGGGACTATCTGAAGCGGACGCCAAGGGATGGCGCAAAGCCCATCGCTGGCAACCCAACCAACTGCGGCACCTTGCGGCTACCAAGGTCCGCGCAGAGTTCGGAATTGAGGGCGCTCAGCACACCCTAGGACACGCTCGCGCTCAGACGACCGAGGTCTATGCCGAACGCAACCTAGAACAAGCGAAGGCGATTGCGTTGCGGATGGGGTAAGAGCAAGGAATTCAGTTGACACCCGTGCAGGTGTGGGTAGGATTGCGGCTGATAACATACTACTCAGCAGGTCGAAAGACGTACTGCACTGAAAAGGCATCAAAGTCCGCCTAGCGGTCCACTTGATGACGGGACAAATTTGGTCGACAACCTGGAATCGGCCCACAATTGGCGATAGTCGATGAGGCAATGCCAAGCCTAAAGCGGCCCCGTAAAGGTTGGAGTTGCAGCTGAGTAAAGGTAGGAGTTTCCAACGCCCAACGGCTTCGTGCTGCCGTCGGGTCATTCGAATCTTGGAGTTGGCAGCGCTTACCAGCAGATGTGGTTTTTCCACGTCGCTGGTAGCTGCTGCCCGGTAGTCGAGGCGCGCTTTCCAGCGGCATAGCCAACTGGAGAAGCGATGAACCTCGATATCAAACGGGCCCAATCGGCCCTCTCTCTGTCCGAAGCCGCCAAGCGAATTCCCGGCCGGCCCTCTAAGGACACCCTCCGCCGCTGGATCAATAAGGGTCTGAGCGGTGGCGTCAAGCTTGAAGCCTTCCGCAGTGGCGGTGCGCTCTTCACGACGGAAGAGGCAATTGAGCGATTCCTAGCGGCCCAGAACGCCGGTGTAACCAGCCCGAGGCGACACGCTGTCGCCGAAAGCGAGCTGCGGAATATGGGCGTTTAGCCCCCCGTCTCCCCCCATGAGCCCGGTCCCCGCTCCCCGAAAGGGCGGGGCTAGTTGGACGGGGCTGGTCTGGTGAAGTAACCCGCGCCGGCTACCAACCGGCGCGGGCGCCCTGACTCAATCGCACGCGCTCGGTGTCGGGAGGACGCCCCCGCCGAGCCCATCGAAAGGAAGCAATCAATGCACACGGATTCTACCGCGGTTTATGCTGCGCGGCGACTCGCAAACAACGCGAGCGGCGTCGCCCCCTCGAATGCGGGGAGGGCGTTGCAATGACTCAGCCCGACAGTAACGGCGCCCCATGGCGCGAGGTTAGTAAGCGAGAAGTCTGTCCCGTCTGCGAGCGACCCGACTGGTGCGCCGTCACGGGTCCCGAGGGGAATCCCGACGCGGCCTACTGCATGCGGACCCCGTCGGACCTCGCCAAAGGGGAGGGCTGGATACACCCCCTTAAGGACCGCTGCCTCAACCCGTCGTCGCACCAGGGGGTGCCGCGCCGCAAGTCGCCATCCGCCGCAAAGGCCGCAACGCAGGACACGAGCGACGCGAAGGCGAAGGACGCCACGGTCTACGCGACGGCCGACGATGCGGTCGCCAGCTACGCCCGCCAGTTCGGCAAGCCCGATCGCCAGTGGCGCTACCGCGACGCCGATGGCGAGACGGTCCTCGTCGTTGTGCGTTGGAACGCCAAGGCCGACCGCAAGAAAGAAATCCGTCCCGTGCGCCGCGTCGCCGGCGGCTGGTCCAAGGAGCAACCACCCGCGGGGCGGCCCATCTATCGGCTCCCCGAACTCCTCGCCAGCGAGGAGACGGTCTACGTCACCGAAGGGGAACCCGCGGCCGACGCGCTGATTTCGCTCGGCCTCACCGCGACGACCTCCTCGGGCGGCTCCGCCGCGGCCGACAAGTCGGACTGGTCGCCGCTCGCCGGGCGCGAAGTGGTAGTCGTCCCCGACAATGACGAGGTCGGCGCCAAGTACGCGGGCGCTGTCCTCGCGCTACTAGGCAAACTGACGAACCCGCCAACGGTGCGCGTCGTCGAGCTGCCGGGGCTCCCCGCGAAGGGGGATGCCGTCGATTGGCTCGCCGACGGACACACCGCCGACGAGCTGGCGCGGATCGTCACCTCGATCGAGCCCGCCGAATTGCCGACGCCCAACCGGTCCCACGCGTGGAAGCCCTTCCCGGCCGACGTGCTGCCCGCCTGCCTACGCGAATACGTCGTCGAGGTGGCGCGGGTCGTGCAAGTCGATCCGTCGATGGCGGCTCTGCCCGGGCTGGTTGTCGCCGCTTCGGCGATCGGCGGGAGCCGCGTGGTGGCGCTGGGCGACGACTGGCGCGAGCCGTCGATCTTGTGGGGCGC
>JBGSJY010000250.1:0-7662 GCA_041741515.1 Pirellulales bacterium
GGCGGGTTAGCGGGATTGGACACCCTGGTGGGCATCCCCGGCGCGATCGGCGCCGCTCTGCACCACAACGCGGGCGGCCGGGGGGGCGATATCGGCCAGTGGGTCGTCGAGGCGACCGTCATGACCCGCAGCGGCCAGACCCTCACCCGCCGCCGCGACGATATGGTCTTCGGCTATCGCCACAGCAGCCTCGACGAGCTGGCGATTGTCGAAGCGGTGTTCGAGCTCGATTCGTCGGACCCCTCCGAGCTGACCAAGCGGATGCAGAAGCAGTGGATCGTCAGCAAGGCGGCCCAGCCGATGAGCCACGAGCGCCGCGGGCAGATCTTCCTCAACCCCCGCGGCATGAGCGCCGGCATGCTGATCGACCAGGCGGGCCTCAAAGGCGCGTCGGTCGGCGGCGCCACCGTCAGCGACAAGCACGCCAACTACTTCGTTGCTAGCGACGGCGCCACCGCCGCCGAGTTGCTGAAGCTTGTGGACTTGGTGCGGTCGCGGGTGGACGAGCGGATGGGGATCGAGCTGGAACTGGCGATCGAGATTTGGTAACGCAGGGCGCCGAGCTGCATCGCAGACGCGGCTCGTTGCTAGCGAAACCGCATCGCGTCCCACGGAGGGGCCGCCGTGTCCGATCCGAAACCCGCCCCGCCCCGTGCTGCCGGCCCCGGTTGGCTGCCCGACTCGTTGAGGGCCCGCCGCGGCGTGCTGATGTCGCTGGCGATTATCACGGTGCTCGGCCTCGTCGCCCGCGGCGCTTGGCAGCTTTATCGGCCGCAGGTTGCGCGGAGCCCGCAGTACCTGCTCACGCCCGCCAGCGTCGCGATCTCCCCCCCGCCCCCTTGGGTTCGCGGGAACGTGCCCGCGGAGGTCTTTCAAGTCGCCCATCTCGAAGGCCAGCTTTCGGTCTTGGACGAACCCGGTCCGCTCGGGCAGCGCCTCGCCCAAGCCTTTGCGTCGCACCCGTGGGTCCGACGGGTGGGGGCGATCACGACGACGCCACCCAACCGTGTCGCCGTCGAAGTCGAGTACCGGACGCCCCTCGCCTCCGTGGCGTTGGGAGGGGCCTTGCTGCCGGTCGATTACGACGGCGCGATCCTGCCGATTAGCGATCTGTCGGCGGAAGCGGTGGGCTACCTGCCACGGATAGAGCTGGTCGATCCCGTCGTTCCGCCGCCGGCAATCGGCGCCCTCTGGTCCGAACCCCGCCTCGCCGGCGCGCTGTCGCTGGTGCAATCCTTCGGCGCCGCCTGGAACGAGTTCGACTTGTTCTTGGTGCGGATCGACGCGACGCCCGGGGTCCGGGCCGGCCAGCGGTTCTGGAGTTACAACCTCGTCTCGACGGGCAACACGATTGTTGTCTGGGGCGCGGCGCCGGGCTTCGGTCCGCCCGACGAGGCGTCCTTCTCGCGCAAGCTCGAGAGCCTCCGCCGTGTGGTGGCCAAAGACGGACCGCTCGATTCGGTCGCCAAGAGCCCGGCCCTCATCGACGTCCGCGACGGCGGCACGGCCTACCCGCGCGTCGTGATGAAGGAAGGCAATCGTATCGCGGCGAAGGATGACGAGGCCGAGGTGAAGTGAGATGTGAGACGTGAGGGTTGCGCTGCCAATCGTTCCCGTTCGAATCACCAGCCCTCACACCTCAAGCCTGAAGCCTCATCCCGCATCCGGCGCCTTCTCCTTCGTCAGCGCGCTGATCGTGCGGAACGCCGGGTCGGCCGAGGTCTCGCACCATTCACACAGCACGGCTTCGGTTGTCACGAGCGTCACGCCCGACGCATCGAGCCGCCGCAGGGCCGCTTTGTGATCGACCGTGAAGCGCGACCCCACCGCATCGACAACGACCTTCGGTTCGAACCCCGCCGACAGCAGGTCTAACGCCGTCTGAGCGATGCAAATGTGCGTCTCCAAACCAACGAGCACCACATGGCGGACACCCCCGTCCTGCCACGCCTGGACCAACTCTTCGCAAGCAACACAACTGAACGCGGCCTTGGTGTGCGGCTCGGGCAAACGCTCGGCGAGCAGCGGCGCCGTCGGGCCCATCTTCGCGGGGACGTGCTCCGTACCCGCGACGCGTACGTTGAGGGCCTTGGCGCCGTCGAGCAGACGGCGGGCGTTCCAGACGACCCGCGTGCCCTGCGGCTGGGCGGGCAGTAATCGCTCCTGAATGTCGACCACCAAGAGGGCCGACTCGGCACGGTTCATCAACAAGGGGCTACGTGTCAACTGATCGCTGCGGTTGGGTCGTTCGCTGGGCATCGCCGCTGGTCCTTCGTCGTCGAGTTATAATAACGAGAGATAATCTTATCCCTCCCCGTGCTCCGCGTCGTCCCGCTGTGTCCCAAGACAAACTCCTCTGCGACTGGTCGAAGAAGGACTTCCGCGACAAGTGGGACGAGCTGCGCGCGTTGCTGGAGTTCCCCCGCTACGCCTGCACCAAATGCGGCCGGGCAGCGGCGAAGAAAGCGGTGCTGTGCAAACCCAAGGCACTCGACGCGTCGGAAAAGCCAGAGGACTAGATCGTCTGCGGGCCGGGAGTGTCAGTGATCGGAGTTGTCGCGCCATTCAACGGGGAAAGCTCAATCGGATTCCCTCCGGTGGCTGACGCTCCTGGCTCGCCTTTTACGCCCCTGGGCAATCCGTCGCGAGCCGCGGACAATGGGAACCATGGCACTCCCGCGTATTCGTTCCACGACCATCCTCACCGTCCGCAAGGACGGCTTTGTCGCCATGGGCGGCGACGGCCAAGTGAGCCTGGGCGACACCGTCATGAAGTCCGACGCCAAGAAGGTGCGGCTGCTGGGCGAGGGCCGGGTGATGACCGGATTCGCCGGCTCAGCGGCCGACGCGTTCGCGCTCTTGGAGCGGTTCGAGGCGAAGCTCAAGGACCACCCGCAGAACATGCCCCGCGCCGCCACCGAGCTGGCCAAGGACTGGCGGATGGACCGGGCGCTGCGGCGGCTGGAAGCGCTCATCGCCGTAGCGGATGCTCGCGACACGTTCTTGATTTCGGGCACGGGCGACGTGATCCAGCCCTCCGACGGCATCCTCGGCATCGGCTCGGGCGGCAACTACGCAACGGCCGCCGCGCGGGCGCTGGTGAAGCACTCGTCGCTGTCCGCGGAAGAGATCGTGCGCGCGGCGCTGGGGATCGCGGCGGACATTTGTGTTTACAGCAATCACAACGTCGTAGTGGAAACGATCGGAGCGAAGAATTAGTCGAGCCGCGACCGTCAGGGACTGCCCGAGCCGGCGCCAAGTCGGTTCGACGCTCCGCGGCGGTCGCGGCTCGGAACTTGTTGAATTCAACCTGTCAAGAAGCCAGTGCGTGATCTAACCCCTAAGAAAATCGTCGAAGAACTCGACCGCTACATCGTCGGACAGGCCGACGCCAAGCGCGCCGTGGCGATCGCGATCCGCAACCGTTGGCGCCGCCGGCAGCTCGGCGACGAGCTGCGTAAGGAGGTGTCGCCGAAGAACATCCTGATGATCGGCCCAACGGGCGTCGGTAAGACCGAGATCGCCCGGCGGCTGGCGACGCTCACCGGCGCGCCGTTCATCAAGATCGAGGCCACCAAGTACACCGAGGTCGGCTACTACGGCCGCGACGTCGAGAGTATGGTCCGCGAGTTGGTCGAGAACGCCATCGGCCTGGTGCGAGAACGCCTGCGGGCCGACATCGAAGTAGAGGCGAAGCGCCGCACCGACGAGCGGCTGCTTGACAAGCTGGCGCCGGCGCCCAACTCGTTCGATGCCGGCGCCGGTGCCGAAGACTCGGCGGAGCGTCACGAGCGCACCCGAGAGAAGATGCGGGCGATGCTGGTCGCCGGCGAGCTGGAGGGCAAGACCGTTGAAATCGCCATCGAGAAGAAAGCGACGGCGATGATGATCCCCGGCATGGGCGGCCCGGGCGGGGGCGAGATGGACATCGACGTCCAGGGGATGATCGAGAAGATGCTCCCCAAGCAGGTCTCGCGACGTCGCCTGACGGTCGCCGAGGCGCGGACCGTGCTCTTTGAACAGGAGTGCGAACGGCTCATCGACAGCGAGAAGGTCAACTCCGAAGCGGTCGAACTCGCCGAAGAGTCGGGTGTGATCTTTCTGGACGAAATCGACAAGGTCGTCGCCACCGAAGGTGGCAAGGGCGCCGACGTGTCACGTCAGGGTGTGCAGCGTGACCTGTTGCCGATTGTGGAGGGGACGACCGTCCAGACCCGTTACGGCTATGTCCGCACCGATCACATTCTCTTCATTGCCGCCGGGGCGTTCCACAAAACGCGTCCCAGCGATCTGATGCCTGAGTTGCAGGGCCGGTTCCCGATCCGCGTCGAACTCGACGACCTCACCAAGGCCGACTTTGTCAGGATCCTCACCGAACCGCGCGGGTCGCTCACCAAGCAATACGCGGCGCTGATGGGGACCGAAGGCGTCAACGTCGAGTTCAGCGACGACGCGATCGAAGCGCTCGCCCAGTACGCCTATCAGGTAAACCAATCGACTCAAAACATCGGCGCTCGTCGGCTGTACACCATCATGGAACGGATGCTTGAAGAGTTGTCGTTCGAGGCCGCCGACATGCGGGGCGCCGCCGTACCGATCAATGCCGCGTATGTCCGCGCGCGACTAGAGGAAGTGACCCAAGACGAAGACCTGAGCCGCTACATCCTTTAAGGCCCGCGGGGGGTTTACGAGGCCGCCAAGTCCGGTTGTGCGGGTGGCGCCGACTTGGCGACGCGGGCCCTCTCGCCAGAGGGGACGAATCGCCAGACAACGTTGAGCGAAACCGCCCCGCTTGGTCACAATAGCGGGGCGGACCTGGCGAATTACGTCTGAGGGCCGCGAAGCCTAATCTCATCCCATTAACGACGCGACCAACGAGTGCAAGCTGTGAGCCTGCCCCTCCGAGCCGAGAACAACCCGAAGTTCTACAGCCGCTTCAAGTGGCTAGGACTCGGCGCGATCGCCTTCATGCTCTACTGCCTCTACGACGGGTATGTAAACTACCCCGCGCAGATGGAACGTGGCCAGGCCCTCATTGAAATCGCCGAAGACGTGCTACCCGAAGAGAAGAAGCGAGAGATCAGCCAAGCCGGCCACGGGCCGCACGACGCCTACTTGCTCATCAAGAAGCAGATGCCCGACTACCCTGATCTGAAAGAGGCTTGGGAGAGCAAGGCGAGCGCCGAGGGCTGGCCAACGATCCCTCCCAAGAAGTTACGCACCGAAGGCGACATCCTCGGCCAGTACGTGATGGCCGGCATCGCCCTGTTGGGCGGTATCTGGTTTCTCACGACCGTGCTGCGGACGAGCGGCCGCTGGTTTGAACTCAATGAGAACGGGATCACTTCGCGTTGGGGCGAGTCGTTCTCGCTCGACCAAGTGACCGCGATCGACAAGAAGCAGTGGCGTGACAAGGGGATCGCCCGAGTGCGCTACACGACGCCCCGCGGCCGGCAACGCACGTTCGTCGTCGATAACTACAAGTACCACAAGAAGACGACCGACGAGATCATGCGTCAGATCGAGCTCGGCGCCGGCTATGACAAGATCGTCAACGGCAGGCCAGAGGAAGAGACCGGCGCGTTGCTCGTCGAGTCGCCGTCGGACGCCATCTGACAGCCCGGCTGAATGAACCAATTAGCAAGCCACGATGACCAAGCGCCAATGACCAATGGCGTGCTACGGCACGGGCGCGTCTAGCTACCTGATTAATGACCCCTGACTACCGACCCCCGCATTGGCCATTGGGGCTTGGTCATTACAGCGCAAGACCAGTCACTTGGACGCGTCGTCTTGTCCCCTCGAGCACCTCGATCCGCACCGTCACCGTGCCCGGCGGCAGACAGTCGGCGAAGCGGTCGCCCCACTCGACGAACGTGAGGCCGGGCCCCGCGGGCCCCAAGCCGGTGAAGTACTCCTCGACACCCAGCTCGATGAACTCGTCCTCGTCCTTGAGACGATAGGCGTCGAAGTGATAGATCGGCGTGTGGCCCGATCGGTACTCGTTCACCAGCACAAAGGTGGGGCTCGTCACGTCTTCGCGGACGCCCAGTTCCGCCGCAACGGCCTGCACCAGCCGCGTCTTCCCGGCGCCGAGCTGGCCCACCAGCGCAATAACCGCCGGCGGCAGGAGCGCGTGGGCGAGCTTCGCGCCGAGCGCCGCCATCTCCGCTTCGTCAGCGATTTCGTGGGTGTGCGTCATACGTGCTCGTAGCCCCTCGGGCTCAGCGGCTCGGTAGAGCCATCGGAGTGACGCAAGGCGATGCCGATGCCAGCCCTGATCTCTCCGATCCGTTTGAGCCCACAAGCAGGAGGGGCCGCTAGTAGCTTGGCCGCCTCGGCAGGTTCTGCCGTGATCAGAAGTTCGAAGTCTTCTCCGTCACTCAGCGCGCGGCTTAGCTCATTGTTGGCAGCGGCTGAAATCGGGATCGTAGACGCGTCCACGACGGCGCCAACACGACTTTCCAAGCAAAGCCGCTGTAAGTCGAGCGATAGCCCGTCGCTGAGGTCCATCATGGCGTGGAGATCGGCGCGCTGGTGCATAGCCATCGCTTCGGACACTCTCGGCTGAAAGTCAAACTGCTTGCCTGCGAGGCTTCCGCCTAACACGCCGGTCACCAAAATCCAATCGCCGGGCTCCGCTCCGCTGCGCCGCACGACGCCTCGATCCGTCGGTTCGCCGAGCGCGGTTACCGAAATCACCAAGGGCCCACCATGGACGTTGGTGTCACCACCAACGATCGGACACCCAAACTCCTCGACCAGCGGCAGCATCCCCTCGATGAGCCGCCCAGCGAGATCACGGGCCGAGAGCCCTCCGGCGCCATCCCGGGGGAGTGCAAGGCTAACGAGAGCCGCACAGGGCCGCGAAGCCATCGCCGCCAAGTCACTGAGATTCACCGCCAGTGACTTGCGGCCTATCCGTTCGGGAGAATGCTCAGCCGTCAGAAAGTGGACGCCGTCAATCAGCATGTCCGCAGTGGCTACCATTTCGGGCCGCTGCCATAGCAACACCGCCGCATCGTCGCCGACTCCGATCTCCACCTGCGGGTGGACCGGCAGTCGATCGTGCAGCCAGCGGACAAAATCGAGTTCCATTCCCCCATCGTAGGGTCCGCTGTGCGGACCGCAGAGGGGGATCAACACCCACGATCTCGTCTCACCGATCAGATGGACATATTGAGGCGCTGTTTAGCCGGGTCTCACCGACTATCGCGCCGCCTAATCAACCGCGCGGTCCGTACAGCGAACCCTACCGGCGGGTTACGTCCACTCGCATGGCGCCATATAGCGTTTCCTCGCCGCGGAGGATGTAGAACTTGACCTCGCCCAGACCCGGGAGGGATTCGTTATTGACGATGTAGCGGATGTCCTCGTCCGAAGCGGTCTCCCACTTGTGCATGCCGACGAGGATGTCGCCGGTGCGGATCCCCTTGGCGGCCGCGGGGCCGTCGCCACGGACGTCGACCACCCGCATGCCGCCACGGTAGCGGCTGCCGCGTGACTCGAAGGTGGCCTTCGGCTCGACGTCGAGTTTCATGCCCAGCACCTTCCAAGCGGGGTCCGACTCGCTTGTCGGAGCGGAGGTGGCCGCCAGGCTGGCGGCGACGTCACGCGTCGGCGACGCGCCCCGCTTAGCGACGGTCAGGCGGAGGTCAAGCG
>JBGSJY010000251.1:0-12538 GCA_041741515.1 Pirellulales bacterium
CCGAGCAGCGGCCCCGGCGTCCCCAGCAGCGACGCCGCGGGCGCCGTCCGCCGCGAGCGCATGTCGCGGATGCGGCAGACCATCGCCAAGAACATGGTCGCCAGCTACACGACCATCCCGCAGTTGACGAACTTCGACGACGTCGATGTCACTGACCTCGAAGAGATCCGCCTGCAGAGCAAGGAGGATTACGCTTCGCAGGGCCTCAAGCTCACGCAGATGCCGTTCCTGATCAAGGCGATCGCCGGCGCACTGAAGCGGCACCCGATCGTCAACGCCTCGGCCGACATGGAAGCCGGGGAGATTATCTACAAGGAGTACGTCAACATCGGCGTGGCGGTGGACACCGACCGCGGCCTGGTGGTTCCGGTGATCCGCGACGCCGATCGGCTGAGCATCTCGCAGATAACCCGCGAGCTCGACCGCCTGGTCGACAAGGCCCGCGACGGGTCCCTCGCCATCGACGAGATGCGCGGCGGCACTTTCACCATCAGCAACATGGGCGCGGTCGGCGGCACCTACAGCACGCCGATCATCAACCCGCCCGAGGTGGCGATCCTGCTGGTGGGCCGCAGCCGCATGCTGCCGATGGTCACGGGCAAAGGCAAAGACGCCAAGATCGAGCCGCGGCTGGTGATGCCCCTCTCGCTGACGTACGACCACCGCGTGGTGGACGGCGCCGACGCCGCCCGCTTCGTCAATGAGCTAAAGGGCTTCCTCGCCGCCCCGGGCCGCCTCCTCCTGGCGCCGTGAGAAAGAAGCTGAGCCGCAGATGAACGCAGATGGACGCGGATGCCGTCACCGGCGCCGCGTCCGTCGTCTTTGTCTGCCTTTCTCTTTGCATAGGGGGTCGCCTCCGCCGTACACTTGCCGGCAACGAACGACATCCGCGTCGATCTGCGTCCATCTGCGGCTACTCTTTTTGGCGGAGGCGGCGATGAGTGAGGCCTCGACCGTGGACCTCTACGACGGCTGGCGGGCGACTTTCGACGACGCCGGCGGTTGGCTCTGCGTGCGGCTGCACCCGCCGGCGGGCCCGGGGCAGTTCAGGCTCGCCGATGGCCTCTGGAACGAGATCAGCAAGCGCGGCGCCCAGCAAGTTGTCCTCGAGATGGACGAGGTCTCGTTCTTCTCTTCGGCTCTGATGAGCGAGCTGGTGCGGCTGCACAAGCGGATCGCGATGGGCGGCGGCCGCCTGCGGCTGTCGGGCCTCCAGGAGCACCCCCACGAGGCGATGCACACGCTGCGGCTCGACGAGGTGCTCACCGTGTACCCCGATCGCGGCGCCGCGCTGCAGTAATTTTCGGCAATAACTTCATCCGCACGGCGAATCCCTCCGTATGTTCAGTTTGATTTGGTTCCTGATTATCGGCCTGCTGGCGGGCTACCTCGCCACGTGGTTCATGGAGGCGGGCCGCGCGGGCGTTTTGGGAATGATGGTCGTCGGCGTCCTCGGCTCGTTCATCGGCGGCTTGGTCTTCAGCATCATGGGGTTCAAGGCGGTCGGCTTTCCGGCGACGCTGGTTTCGGCCACGGTCGGCGCCGCGATCTGCATCGCCGCGATCCGCTACTTCGGGCCGAAGTTCTAAAAGCCTCGCGCAGAGACGCGGAGAAGCCCCAACTCAAGGGCCGGCGAGCCGGCGACGCAAGTCGTCGGAGGACCACGCGAAGGCCCAAAGAGGCAAAGGATTGCATTGCGGTGGTCAACCGGGTCGGAATCGGCGTATAGAAGTAGCTGACGCCTAAGTTCCACCGCCCCGCTAACATGATCGCCCTAGCCGATTCCCACCCCACGCCGACCCCCGCTCCGCCATCAACGCGCGAGCTGGTTGTCCTCACACACGGCATCGCCTCGACGCGGTTGTTGCTTTTCCCACTTGCGGCCCGGCTTCGCGCGGCGGGATTCGCCACCCGCCTGACGGGCTACCCTTCGCTGTGGTGGTCGAACGAGACCTTCGGCAAACGGCTGGCCGCGCTGCTGCGGCGCGTCGCCCCGTCCTACGACCGGGTCCACCTGGTGGTCCATAGCATGGGGGGCATCGTCGCCCGCTGCGCGTTGCGGGAAGAGTTGCCGCCGAACTTTGGTCGCGTCGTGCAAATCGCCCCGCCGAATCGCGGCTCGCACGTCGCCACACGTCTGACGGTCGAGTGCGGTAACGCCGCGTGGGACCACTTTGTCGTGCGGCCGCACCGCTTCCTGGCGCCCACTTTAAGAGAGCTCATCGACGCCCCGGACAGCTTCGTGAATCGCCTGGGTCCCGTCCCCGCGGGGATCGAGGTAGGCGTCATCACCGCGAGCAATGACCGCGTCGTCCGCGCCGGCAACACCCTTCTCGAGGGCGCCGCCGACCACTGCACCGTGACCGGCTGGCACACGGGCGTGCTGTGGACGAAGGAGACGGCGGAGCTGACGGCGCGGTTCCTGCGGACGGGAAGTTTCAAGCAGGGCGTGCAGCTGTCAGCGGTCAGCGGTCAGCTCACGGCTGTGGCGAAGACGTAGGCCCTAACAAGCGCCAGCGCAGTTACGGCATGGAAACGGCTTACCTGACGCCTGCCGTAACGGCGCTGCGCTAGTTACGGCCTAGAAAAGCTGATCGCTGACCGCTGATAGCTGACAGCCTTTTCTCACCCTTCCATCATCGGCGTTTCGACGATCGCCTTCGCGTAGCTCGCGTAGGCCTCGCCGAACTGCTTCGCCATCTTGTCCGGGAATAGGTGGAACTCGCCCGCCGCGAGCGCGGCGACAATGCCATCGGCGACGACGCTCGGCGGGTCGGCGTCGGTGAGTCCCGCGTGGTCGGCCATATCGGTGGCGATCGGCCCGGGGTGCACGCTCACCACAAGCGTGCCCTGCTCTTGCAGCGCGTCGCGGAGCGTCTGGGTGATCGAGTATGAAGCCGCCTTCGAGGCGCTGTAGGTCGCGCCGATGGGAAAGCTGCGGATCGAAACCACCGAGTTGAGCTGCACGAAGGCGCCGCCGCCGTTCTTCTTCAGCACCGGCGCGAACGCCCGGGCTACGCGCAACAGGCCGTAGAGGTTCACATCGAGTTCGTACTCGAGCTTCTCGAACGTATCCTCCGCGAAGGGGCCGGCGCTGCCAAAGACGCCGGCGTTGTTGATCACCAGCTCAACATCCGATGCGGTCTTCGCGGCCGCCTCAATCGTCTCGGGCTTCTGCAGGTCGACCTCGATGGGGGCCACGATGGCGCCGAACTCACCAACCAGCGGCTTAGCCGAGTCGAGCGATCTCACGGCCGCGTAAACCTTCTTGGCGCCGTGGTCGACCAACGACTTCACAATCGCTTTACCGATGCCGCGGTTGGCGCCGGTGACCAGCGCAACACGGCCTTTCACGTCAAAACTCATGGCGGGGCTCCAAGAATGGAGGGAGTTGGGGAGGGGACGCGTAAGCGATTGTACGCGGGATCGGTGGTCGAGGTTCGACCAAGTAGGCCGTAACCAGCGCAGCGCAGTTGCGACGAATTCCGCTGGCGGGCATCGAACCCGATTCTGCCGTAACTGCGCTGCGCTGGTTACGGCCTACGCCTCTACATCGCGTCGTGAGCTGTTCTCGCAACCCAGCCACAGTGCTCGCAAACCTCACCGTAAACGCGCCAGATACGGCTGGGGCGGCGTCCACACGCGGGGCATTTGTAAAGGCGGACTAGAAATTTGAGAAGCCTAGTGCCTAGCAGGCAACTTATGCCTACACCCCACCAAGCAGACATGGCTAGATGGTTAGCACCCTTACCGCCAATAAGAAACATGAAGGAAAGGACGGAAACTGGAACAACCACCAACGATACTCGATTCGCCATTTGATAGCGACGTCGGATCGCGAGCCACTGTTTAGCTCTTTTATCCAGTGTTAAGTCACTCACTGCCGCAATCCCAGCAGCGGGAAGCACAGCACCGGGATCGCTAGCGACGCCATGCCGATCATCCAGCGGCGGTTGTCGAGTTCGATCGTGTCGTCCGATGTCGGCGGGTGATCGACGCCCATCAGGATCACGAGGATCAGCATCGGCGTCCAGACGGCGGCCTGATCGAGGTTGATCACAACGTACGTGATCGCGATGACGATAAACGCCCGCGCGAACGTGTGCGCGTCCTTCCCAAAGAGGCCGTAGATCGTGTGGCCGCCGTCGAGCTGGCTGATGGGGAGCATGTTGAGGCCGGTGATCAGCATGCCGACCCAGCCCGCCATGAAGTAGGCGTTGACCTGCGAGATGCCGATCCAGTCGCCTTTGTTCAGCGTCGCGTTGCCGGCCGCGTCGACCACCGGGCGCGACGCGTCGCGGCTCTCGATCATCCACTTCACCACCAGCGGGCTGTTGAGCTGCACCTCGCCCGGCTGCGGTCGTTGCGAGAGGTCGAGCTGCCCGACGCCGTACCACAAAATCGGCAGCGCGACGACGAGCCCCGCCAAGGGACCCGCCAACCCGATGTCAAAGATCTCACGCCGGTTGGCGCGGAGGCCGTCCATGCCGATGACGGCGCCCATCGTGCCGATCGGGTTGAACGGCACCGGGATGCAGAGGGGGTAGCTCGCCGGGATGCGGTGGATGAGCGTGAGGACGAAGTGCCCCATCTCGTGCGACAACAGGATGGCGAGCACCGCCAGCATGTAAGTGAGGCCCTTCTCCCACCCGCCAGCGAGCGTGGCGGCGATATCGCCCCACGTGCCCATGTGCTCCAGCGGCCGCCAATCGGCGGCGCCGACCCACAGGGTGCTGGCGCAAGTCGCGATGAAGAGTCCGACCGGCAACCCGACACGTCGGCGTCGCAGCGGCCGACGCGGCGGCTTGCTGCGGAGGTCGGGCGCGCGAAGCTCGGGACCGACCTCGACCGAGAACTGGGCCGGCGGCGGCGAAGCGAATTGGTCGTCAGCTGGGGGATGCGGCGTGGGGTCGCTCATACGGTGGATCGTAGAGCGCCGCCGGCATTGAAAAAAGGAGAGCAGGAAACGCGGGCGCCTTGTGGGAGGCGTCTCCGACGCCGATTTATCGTACGAGGCCCTCTAAGTGTGGGCGCCGTAATCGGCGTCGGAGACGCCTCCCACAAAGATGCTCTCGATTACTTCGGCGCCATGGTCGCGATGATCCGCTTGCCCTGCATCGTCGGGGCCTGCTCGACCTTCGCGCAGTCCTCGAGTTCCTTGAGAACCCGCTGCAGGACCTTGAAGCCCTCGTCCGTGTGGGCGTTTTCGCGGCCGCGGAAGATGACCGAGAAGATCACCTTGTCCTTCTTCTCCAGAAACCCGCGCGCGTTGTTGACCTTGGTCATCAGGTCATGCTCGCCAATCTTCGGACGCAGCCGGATCTCTTTGTTCTGGCTCTGGTGCGTGTGGCCTTTGTGGTGCCGCTTCTTCTGCTGATACTTGAACTTGCCGTAGTCCATGATCCGGCAGACGGGGGGCCGCTCGGTAGGAGCTACCTCCACCAGGTCCAGGCCGGCGTCGCGGGCGCGCTGCAGCGCCTCCTCGGTCGGGATGATGCCGAGCTGCTCGCCCTCCGCGTCGATGACGCGGATGGGGGTGATACGGATCGCCTCGTTGATGCGTTGACTATCTTTGCGGTCGGCCGGGCGTTCGGCGGTACGGAAGCGGGACAAGAGCTTTCCTACGGGGGAATTCGGATTGGCCGGCGACCTCTTCGAGGTTGCCCGGCGGACGGAGAGAACCGCAAGTATTGGTCACAGAACCGGTCTGCGTCAACGGAGCGGGTGGCGAGATTCGCCGCGATTTCCCGGTTTAGGCGGGTTTTTTGGCCCCCACGGAAGGCCGCCGCCCGCGACAGCTTCAACGGCCCGCGCCAAACTGGCCCGCCAGCCGCCCCAGGATCCGCTGCTCGAGGGCCTCGTCGCGACCGATATCGATCCACCGGTCGGAGCCGATGACCGAGTCGATCGTCGCCCCGGCATCCGACTGCGCGGCTTCATTGCGCAGCGAGGCGGCGCCGGCGCTGGCCCGTTCGGGGCGGCTGAGGTCTTCCAGCTGCTTATCGACGCGGACGTCAAGCTCGTACCCCCCCGCCGCCGGGATGACCCGGATCACCGCCCGCCGGCGGATGGTCTGCAGGGTGCTCTGCCAGCGGTTGAACGCCCCCACCGAATCGCGCCTCCAAGGCTCGAAGATCGTCGATCCCGACGCCCATTGCGTCTCGAGTCGGCCCTCGGACAGCATCGAACCGGTCTGTCGAACACGTTCCTCGCTGCGGATCGGGAAATAGCGGCTCGCCTCGCGGGCGACCGTCTCCCAGGCCACATCCGGGTCCCCCGCCCGAACGTACAACGGATTCGGGACGGGGTTGTCGATCTTCGGCTGGGACGGCAGGCCGAAGTCGTCGCTGATCGGACCGCCGTCGGGCGGAAGCACATCGAACCACCCCGGCTCGGCCGCGATCGCCGCGGGCTGCGGGGCCTTCGGACCCGGCGTCGCAGGCAGGACATACATCGGTGGACCGAACGCCCCCGGCGGGGGGCCCATCTCGTACCCCAGCCCGAACGGCGGCGCCGGCGTGTCGCAGCTCAGCTCTCCCGGCGCGAGGTAGCTCGGTCCCCAGGGGGCCGACTCGACGACCATGGGGCCCTGGCCGCGGATGAGTTCGCCCTCCTCCTCGACGACCGTCGGCTTTTGCGCAAGCTGCGGCGCAGCGCACCCGGCGCAGAGCAAAACGGCGGCGAGACAACGACAACGCATTGGGACCGGGGAGAGAGCCAGACGTACGGGCGGCTAAGAGTCGCGGAATGGCAGGCTGCTGGCAAGGTCGGTAGGCCGGAACAAGCGTAGCGCAGGTCCGGCTAGGCACAACGGGTCGCGATGGCGTGCCGGACCCGCGCTGCGCTTGTTCCGGCCTACGTCCGTGCTAGCATGCGCGCATGCCTCATCCATCCCTGACCCGCGACGAAGCCCGTGCGCTGGACCGCGACGCCATCGAGCGGCTTTGTCTGCCGGGATTGGTGCTCATGGAGAACGCGGGCCGTGGCTGTGTCGATGTGCTCGAGCGGCTGGAGATCGACGGCCCCGTGCTCGTGGTCTGCGGCAAGGGAAACAACGGCGGGGATGGGTTTGTCATCGCCCGCCATCTGCGGGTCCGCGGCTACGAGTGCCGCGTCGCCCTCGGCGCGAAGCCAGCTGAGCTAGTGGGCGACGCGCTTGCCATGTTCGGTGCGCTGACGCACTGCGGCGTCCCGATCCTCGACGTGACGGGCATCAACGCCGGGCTGGCGATCGAGGAACTGGACGCCCTGTCGCGCGACGCGGCATGGATCGTCGATGCTCTGCTCGGCACGGGGGCGACCGGCTCGCCGCGGCCGCCGTACGACACGCTGATCGATTGGATCAACAGCGAGAACGGCCGACGGCTGGCGGTCGACCTTCCTAGCGGCATGGACTGCGACACGGGGTCCCCGGGCTCGCCCACCGTTCGCGCCCATCACACATGCACGTTCGTTGCGCCGAAGGCGGGGTTCGCCAACCCCACAGCAAAAGCGTTCCTCGGTGAGGTGCACATCGTCGATATTGGCGTGGTATTCGACAGATAGAGACGTGCTTTACTTATCCCCACCCCTTCCAGGGGAGGGTTAGGGAGGGGTTTTGAGTGTCCCAACCGATGTCGCTTACTCGGCAAGAAGACTCATAGAGAGTTGACTGGCCACGCATGCGACATCGTAACGGTGCGTCTAAACCCCTCCCCTAGCCCCTCCCCTAAAAAGGGGAGGGGGGAATAAGCGCCGCTTCGCGGTTTATGATGCTCAACGAGTGAACTCCGCCGCTTCTCCCCCAAGGTGTCTCATGGTTCGCTTTGTACTCGTCGTTAGCCTCATCGCCATCGGCGTCCCGGCCGACGCCTACGTCCACTTCAGCGCCGGCTTCGGCGGCTCGAAGTGGGGGGCCGATCCCACCGCGGGCACGCCAGCCGTCGTCACCTGGGGCTTCATGCCCGACGGCACGACTGTGGAGCCTGCTTTCGAACTCGACCCGTGGGGCTTCCCTGGGCAGACGGGCTTCTCAGGGACGAGCGACTTGAGCTCGCTACGCGAGCGAATCGACGTGACGCAAGGTCACGGCGCCGGCGCGTTTGATGCGGCGCTTGAGCGGGCGTTCGCTACTTGGTCGGAAGCCGCCAACATAATCTTTGTCGGCCCGGTTACCGACCCGGGGCTCCCCTTTCCTGCCGCGGGCGCGACGACGCCCGACATCCGCATCGGCGCGTTCCTGCCGGCCGAGGGGCACTCGTTCAACAACGTCGGCGCGGTTGGGTTCGGGCCGCCGGGGTTTGGGCCCGATCCCTTGGCGGGCGATGTCCTCTTCAATCTCGCGGCCAACTTCGACATCGTCGCTGGCGCCGAGGACGTCACGCCCCTCCCGGCGTTCACCAACGACCTCGAAGGGCTGTTCCTCCACGAGCTCGGCCACGCAGCGATCGGCTTGGGACACCCTTCATGGGACGGCGAGACGCCCGATCAGCGCGTGATGTATGTCGGCGACTACGAGAACGCCGAGGCGCCGTTCTGCTGCCAGACGATCAATCGCGAGCTGCACCCCGACGACATGGCCGGCGCGTGGTACGCCTACGGCATCCGCGGCGATTTTAATGGGGACGGCATCGTCGACGCGGCCGACTACACCGTGTGGCGCGACGGCGTAGGTGACGAGCATGTCGCGGGCGACTATACGCCGTGGGCGGCGCACTACGGCGCGGTGCGGCCAACCGATCCGGGGGCGTATGCGATTCCTGAGCCGAGCGCACTCCTCATCGTGATGGCCGCGCTTATTCCCCTCCCCTTTCAGGGGAGGGCCTAGGGGAGGGGTTTCGATGTGCCGTTACGATGTCGCGGGTTTGGCGAGAAGATTTGTTGCGAGATTAAGCCAAATAGGGCGACACCGTAACGGACAATCTAGACCCCTCCCTCACCCTTCCCCTAAGAGGGGAGGGGATAAATGGATCACCCCGTGGTGATTTTTTGCGCAGGATCATCCGCGACGTTCACCCATACGTGCACGTGCGGCGCGCCGCGGTAGTGCCAGACGAACGACGGGCCTTCGAGGCGCCAGTTGTCCCAGACGCCGTCGTCGCCGATGTCGCCCTCGGCGTAGTAGGCGAGGTGGCACGCTTCGAGGCCGCTACGGGCGTCGGCCGATTGGCCGAGCAGGCAGTTCATCGCTTCGTCGCGGTCGCTCTGGCGGTAGGGCTCGACGAGCTTGGCGAGCACCTCGCGCAAGTGTTGCTGCTGGTCGGGACTGAGCTGGCCGACGGGGATGCCTTG
The DNA here is from genome assembly GCA_041741515.1 of Pirellulales bacterium. Taxonomy (GTDB): domain Bacteria; phylum Planctomycetota; class Planctomycetia; order Pirellulales; family Lacipirellulaceae; genus Botrimarina. The sequence goes on from JBGSJY010000251.1 coordinate 9,271, forward strand.
ATGTTTCTTGGAATCGCGGAAGTTGATGTGGCTCTCGCCCGGCATGCCGTCGCGGACGAGGGCCACGTCGCGTTGCTCGCCATCGAACATCTTGTAGAGGGCGTTGGCGGCGACCGCCTGGGGCCAGTAAACGTTGCCGGGGTGCGTGGCTTCTTCGTCAAAGGCCTCGGCGGCATGGCCGTAGAAGATCGGCCCGCCGAAGGCGAAGTTGGGCGTCGTGTTGCCGTCGCAGCGGACCGTCATATGCCGGCCCGTCATGACGAGCTCGCAATGCTCGGAGCCGGGCTCGCCAAAAATCGCGATCGAGTTCTGCTCGCCAAAGCCGCCGGCGTCGTCGTCCAGCTGCTTATCCACCCTCTCGACCCACTCGGGGCTGTAGATGCCCTCGTAGATCGAGCGGATGAGCGCCTTCTGGTAGGCGTTGTAGAAGTCGTCGGTGACGTAGTGATCGGTAATGTCCCAGTTCGCCGCAACGTGGCGCCGCAACGGGCCGCCCTCGGGGCGGGCGTGGTCCCAAGCGAAGCAGATCGCCTCGCGCTGCTTGGGCGTGAATGACTCGTAGAGCACTTTGACGAGCGACTCGGGCGTCGCAGCCGGCGTAGCCATCGCGGCGGGCTTCGCCCACACCTTGCCGGCGCCAGGAAGCAGGGCCAGCCCAGCGCCGGCCGCGGCGGTGGAAAGGAACTCGCGGCGGTCACAGCTCGTGCAGCGCTTGGACATGTTGGGCGCCCTGGGGAGAGGAGAATGGGGTCACCTAGTGTACCCGAAACGCCCTAAAGCGGTGTGAGAGCTATCACACAACGCTAACCCTGTGAGAGGCGCGAAGCCTGTGGGAGGCGTCTCCGACGCCGATTTCGCGCAGCATGCCGTTGCGGATTGGATGCCGTTATCGGCGTCGGAGACGCCTCCCACAAAAGAAATCCCGGCATCCCCCTCACTCCGGTCGCTGACGCTCCCGGCTCGCTTTTAGCGCCGCTGCTGGCAGCCGGCGCAGAAGAACGTGGAGCGTTGCGCCTGGACGATCCGCTGGACCGTCCCACCGCAGCGGGGGCAGCCCTCGCCCGCGCGGCCGTAGACGCGGTGGTGGAGTTGGTAGCCGCCGTCCTCGTTGAGTTTGTTGCGGTAGGTGCCGTCGCCGAGCGACGAACCCTCGTAGCGGACCGCTTCTTCAAGCACCGCCCGCGTTGCGTCGGCAATGCGTTTCCACGTCGCTTGCGAGAGCCGGTCGCACCGCGTCGCCGGATGCACTTCGGCGACATGCAGAATCTCCGCCGCGTAGATGTTCCCGATCCCCGCGACGGCGCGTTGATCGAGCAGTGCAACCTTCACCGCTCGCTTGCTACCGGCGAGCCGGCGACGCAAGTCGTCGGAGGAAACCACCAGCCCATCCGGCCCCAGCTTCTCCGGCCCCAACTCCGCCGCGAACTCCGCCGCCGAATAAAGCCGAACCTTCCCCAGCCCCCGCCGGTCCCAGAACCAAACCCGCTCCAGGCCAGCGCCTTCGAGCCCCAGCTCGACACGCAAGTACAACGGGTCGGGCGAATCGCCGGCGCCCACCAGCCCCGTCATCCGCGGCTCCATCACCAGCCGGTCACCCGTCTCCAGCCGCAGGACCACACGCTTGCCCAGCCGCTCAACCGCCGCCACCCCACGCCCAACAACACGCCGCCGCAGATGGTCCACGCGCGGCGCCACTCCGATCGGCTTCCGCGGGCAGGGCAACCGCTCGAACGATACGACCGTAGCGCCCGCCGCCTCAGCGACGCCCCGCCGCATGGTCTCAACTTCGGGAAGCTCGGGCATGGGAACCGCCAAGACGCCAGGAGCGCCAAGGATCGCCAGGGGGATTTACCGCGAAGTGCGCGGAGGACGCGGAGAGATCAGAGAGACTTCTGGTGTATTCGAACACCCAGAAGCCGTAGTAAAAATGCGCTACCGAGCATTAGCGAGTTTAGACCTATTGAGATCGAAGACCAGAAGACAGCCAACAATCCGATTGCTGAGGCGCCTTCATTTGATCCTTGAGGCGCCATGCTTCCCAACACAATACCAATCGCTGTAGTGACACCTATTGCTAAGACAAAGGTGGAGCAAACGCGAAATCGATCAAACCTTGATCGCAAGATCTGTATCGGCGCAATTATGGTAGGCAAAATTAGAGTGACCATTGCACTGAAGACGTACAGGAAAGCAGCCAACGGTCGAACTTGACTTTGCTCGTACGGAACTGCAAAGGGACGAGCTAGTCCCGTTGTAATCAGGGCGAGTCCAAAGGCGATTAGGAACCATCTCATATCATGCCGCAGGCCGTATGCCCGCAATCCCCCTGGCGATCCTTGCGTTCCTGGCGTCATGGCGGTTCCCGTCCGCTTGCCCGCCGAGCCGCTCCAGCCGACAATAGACGGCTTACCCCACCAGGATAACCGATGAGCACTACCTCCTTAGAAGCCGCCTCCACGATGGTCCCCGACGCCCTCGGGCGGTTTGGGCCTTATGGCGGTCGTTATGTGCCCGAGACGCTGATGCGGGCGCTCGACGAGCTGACGGTCGAGTACGAGAAGTCGATCAAGGACCAGGCGTTCCAGGACGAGCTGGCCGTGCTGTGGCGGGACTTTGTGGGCCGGCCGTCGCCGCTCTACCACGCCCAGCGGCTCAGTGAGAAGTGTGGCGGCGCCCAGATCTATTTCAAGCGCGAGGACACCAACCACACCGGCGCCCATAAGATCAACAACACGCTCGGCCAGGCGCTGCTGACGATGCGGATGGGGAAGCGGCACGTCATCGCCGAGACGGGTGCCGGCCAGCACGGCGTCGCCACCGCCACGGCGTGCGCGCACTTCGGCCTGTCGTGCGTCATCTACATGGGCGAAGAGGACATCCGCCGCCAGTCGCCGAACGTCTTTGCGATGAAGCTGCTAGGCGCCGAAGTGCGACCCGTCACCAGCGGCAGTCGGACTCTTCGCGACGCGGTTAACGAGGCGATGCGCGCGTGGATGTCGAGTGTCGAGACGACGCACTACATCCTCGGCTCGGTCGTCGGTCCGCACCCGTTCCCGCAGATCGTACGTGACTATCAGTCGGTGATCGGCAAAGAGACGATCGCGCAGTGCCAAGAGCGGCTCGGCCGGCTGCCGGACCTCGTGGTGGCGTGCGTCGGCGGCGGCTCGAACGCGGCGGGCATGTTCTATCCGTTCGTCGGGCATACTGGCGTCGAGCTGGTCGGCGTCGAAGCGGGCGGTCGCTCGTCGAAGCCCGGCGACCACGCCAG
>JBGSJY010000252.1:0-7551 GCA_041741515.1 Pirellulales bacterium
CACTCGCCGGCCTCGATGGCGGCGGCGAGGGCGGCGCGGTCGACGTCGGGCTTCAGCCCGGCGTAGATCTTGCTGCCCGGCTCGGCGGCGACGACCAGCCAGGCCTCGGTCTTGCCGAGATCGGGCGGCGACTGCTGCGCGGCCTGAGCGTCGTTCGGGTGAACCTGGACGGAGAGGGTCTTCTGGGCGTCGAGGTACTTGAAGAGCAGCGGGAAACGTTCGGGGGGAGTGATGTCGCCGTAGAGGTCGGTCGCGAACTCGCTGGCCAGCTCGCCGAGCGTCTTGCCCGCCAGCGGGCCGTTCTCAACGACACTCTGCCCGTCGCGGTGATCGACGACCTCCCAGCTCTCGGCGTAAGCCGGGCCGTCGCCGATCGGCTTGCCCAGCAATTCCCCGAGGCGGCGTCCGCCCCACAGATACTCTTGGAGAATCGGTCGCAAGCGGAGCGGGTAATTGCAGGTCATCGGAGCCCTTGGGGGGTTCTGGAGCGTAAACTGTTGTCGTAGCGAACGTTGTGACCTTCAGCGGCAGGGTTCTCGCCCGCGGCGGCTGGGTTCTCGGCCACGACGGCAACCGCTATTATCGCGCCGCTGCCGCCCACCGCCACCCGCCACCCTGCGCTGCCCCTGTGCTGAAGCGACTGACATCGGCCGACCCGCTCGAGGACTCGAAGATGTCCTTCGGCGAGCACCTCGACGAGCTGCGTGGGGCGTTGTGGAAGGCGGTGGTCGCAATCGTGCTGGGGTTTCTCGTGGGGCTGCTCGGCGGAAAGCAGTTCATCCAGTACGTGAAGGCGCCGCTCGAACAGGGTCTGGAAGACCTCGAACGCAGCCGCAAGCAGTCCGCTTACAACGCCGATCGCGGCGCGGAGGCGGAGGCGGAGCACCCGCTGGCGAAGGAGGGCCTCGTGCCGGAGCGGTACACGCTCGAAACGGCGCCCCTGCTGGAATCGCTGCGTGGCCTCGGGGTCGCGGTCGAGCCGCCCGCCGACACGCCGCCGCACTTCGACCTCTGGCTATGGACGAAGCCCACCGAAGCCAAGGTGATCTCGACCGAGGTCGAGGGGACGTTCGGCGTGTACGTGAAGGCGTCGCTCGTGCTGGGGACCGTGCTGGCGAGCCCGGCTGTCTTCTATTTTTTATGGACCTTCGTCGCCGCGGGCCTCTACCCGCACGAGAAGCGTTACGTCCACGTCTTCATGCCACTGAGCATCGGCCTATTCTTCCTCGGCGCGGTGGTGGCGTTTTACGTCGTACTGAAATACGTCATCACTTTCCTACTCGGTTTCAACGAGTGGATGGGCATCGAGGCGACGCCGCGGATCAACCAGTGGATGTCGTTCGTGCTGATACTGCCCCTGATGTTTGGCGTCGCGTTCCAGATGCCGCTGGTGATGCTGTTCCTCGATCGGATCGGCGTGGCGACGACCGCCATGTACTGGAAGTACTGGCGTCACGCGGTGCTGGTGATCTTCGTGATATCGATGATCCTCACGCCCGCCGACCCGCAGAGCCTGCTGGCGATGGCGGGGTGCCTGACGCCGCTCTACTTCATCGGCATCGGGCTCTGCCAATGGATGCCACGGATGAGCCAGCCCTTCGCGGAGCAACTCGCCTCGGGAACTGGCGATTAACGCGCTGGATCGTTGAGGAAGGGAGATGAGGGGGATGATTGTAGATGGGGGGATCGCAAGCGGACGAGAAGCTTGCGCTCGTGGGGTACGTCGCACGACGCGATGCGCGAATCATCGCTGCGCCTTAGGATGTCGGGCAGCCGCGGAGCGGCTGACTTCCACCTAACTCTCAGGGCGAACGGGACGTGGTGCGCGGTCAATCCGACGATCCGCTGAGCGAGACTACCACCCGCTTGCGATCCCCTTATCTCCCTTCATAAACTCACCATCACTTGAGCCGGCGGTGCGTCCAGGGGTAGTCGGGCTGGGCGAGGGTCCGGTCGAGGAAGCGGATAATGGCGGTTTGGCCGTCGCGGCCGGCCTGCTTCATCCAGGCCGAACCTTGCAGCTTGGACGCGCCGGGCGCGTCCACGACGCTCGGCGGCGTGGGCTCTTCGCCCTCCGCCGGTTTCGACGGGGCGGGGCGACCCTTCTCGAGCTGCTTGACGATCCGACTGACGTCGCCGGCGACGCGCTTATCATCGCCGCCGTAGGTGACCAGGAAGGCGATCTCCGACTGCACCCCGGGCTGCCTCAGGACGGGGAGCATCTCGAGGCCCAACTGCTTCCAAGGGGGCGACACCAGCACCAAGGCCTTCACGTCGCGGCCCTGCTTGCCGCGGCTGAGCACGGGGACCGACCAGTCCACGGCCGCGGCGCCCGTGGCGACCATCGCCCCCAGCCCGATGCCGACGTAGCCGAGCCGGTTGAGGTTCAACTCGCCCGCATCGTTCTTGTCGACCAGAAAGCTGCGCACCGCCTCCATGTCGGACTTCACCATCGCCGCGGCGTCGGCCGGCGTCAGCTTGGCGCCGCGGCGATCGACGATCTGACCAGCAGCGTCACGGACGCGGGTGCTGTCCCCCAGGCCGCGCAGCGCCACGGTGAAGACCGACATCGGCTTGGTGTTGGACTCGCCGTCGTCGGCGGACTGGAGCCGGGTAGCCAGTCCGTTGAAGACCGCTGGCGACTCATTCTCGCCGGCCAGCATGACTACGATCGGCGTGTCGGGTCCGGCGTCGTCGGCGGGGAAGAACGTGCCCGACAGCAGCACACCGTCGCGGGTTTCGAGCTCCACCGGCAGCGACTCGCCGGCCCCCGCCGCAAATGCGCTAAGACCCGTCAAGAACGCCGCAAACGGCATGAAAAAGCTACGGCTTGCGGAAGAAAGCTGCTGATGGCGGCGGCGGGGCATCGCGCGAAGGGCTCCAGGCGGGGGACAAATCGGCCGTCTCAAGTATAGTTGAAGGAGGGGCCGTTTCCGCAGTCGCCCCGCCCAGATCGCATCTACTCACCCCCAAGGCCCTGAGCGCTTGCCCGAGCTTTGCGACAACCGATCGGACGCCCTGCTGCCGGTGAAAAGGCTCGGCGGCGAGCCGTTGGCTTGGCTGTCGAGCCTCGCGATGCACGTTTGCGCGCTGACGCTGCTGGCCGTGTTTACGCAGATCGTGCCTCTGGACAAGGCGCCGCTCTTGTTCACGACGCCCCTGCCAGAAGAGCCCGAGGTCCTCGACGAGGCGTTCCGCGTCTCCGAAGAGCTGTCGATCGACGTCGGCGCCCTCTCGGACGGCGGCGCGGGCGACGCGGCTGCCGCGGCGCCGCTCGAGGCGGTTGTCTCCAAGGTGTCGCTCGACCTGCAGGCAATCACCGAGCTGGGCCAGATCCCCACCCTCGAAGCCGCGACGCCGCTGCTCACCAGCCCCGACCCCAACAACAATCTGCTAGTGCTGGGCGTCGGCGCCGTCGGCACGACCGGCAGCGAGGGCGCGGTCGACTGGCTCACCGGCGCGATCCTGCAGTCGCTCGAGCAACGCCCCACCGTGGTGGTCTGGCTCTTCGACCGCTCGGGGAGCCTCACCGCGCAGCGCGCCGAGATTGGCCGCCGCTTCGACCGCGTCTACGAAGAACTGGGGATCGCTGCCGACCGGGGCGCCGAGGGCTTTGACCCCGTCGATGATCCCATCGATGACCCAGACGAGGCGCCGCTGCTGACCACGGTCGCGGCGTTCGGCGACGGCGTTGATTTCGTCACGCGAAATCCCACAGCCGACGTCGATACGATCAAGAGCGCGGTTCGCTCGATCGAGCCCGACGACAGCGGCGCGGAGAACGTTTTCGGCGCCGTGCTCAGCGCGGTTGAGCGGCACAAGCGTTACCGCAATCAGCGGCCGCGGCGGAACGTGATGATCGTCGTCGTCACCGACGAAGCGGGAGACGACCTCGAGAACATCGACCGCGCCGTCGACACCTGCCGTAAGCTGCAGACACCAGTCTATGTCGTCGGCGCTCCGGCGCCGTTTGGCCGCAAAGAGGCCTACGTCCGCTATGTCGATCCCGACCCCAGGTACGATCAGACCCCGCAGTACCTGCCGGTGCAGCAAGGCCCCGAGACGATGTTCCCCGAGCGGCTGCGGCTGGGCTCGTTCGCCGCGGACGATTACGACGGCACGTTCCTCGACTCGGGCTTCGGCCCCTACGCGCTGACGCGGCTCACTCGAGAGACCAACGGCGCCTTCATCGCGGTGCACCCGTTCCGCGTCGACGCGGGCCGGGCGGACCGGCGCGGCGCGGAGGACGCCATGGTGGCCAGGCTCGACTACTTTTTCGACCAGCGCGTGATGCGGCGTTATCTGCCCGACTACGTCCCGACGACCGAGTACCAAGAACGCGTCAGCCGCAACGGCGCGAAGCGAGCGCTCGTCGAGGCTGCGGCGCTGCCGTGGACGGAGAAGCTGCAGAACGTGCGCCGCGAGTTCCCGAAGCTCGACGACGCCCAGTTCGCCGAGGACCTGACCCGCGCCCAGCAACCGGCGGCGTTTCTTGGGCAACGCCTGGAGAGACTGGTGGCGACGCTCCGCCGTGGCGAGTCGGACCGGCCGAAACTCGACGAGCCGCGCTGGGAAGCGGGCTTCGACTTGGCGATCGGGCAGGCGCTGGCCGCGAAGGTCCGCGCCGAGGGTTACAACGCCGCGCTCGCCCACGCCAAGCAGGGGATGTCGTTCACTTCCGACAAGAAGGACACTTGGGTCATCAACCCGGCAGAAGCCATCTCGGCCGGTAGCCTGGCCGAACGGGACGCGGCGGACGCCAAGCGTTACCTCGAGCGGGTCGTGGCCGACCACGCGGGGACGCCCTGGGCCTTGCTCGCCCAGCGCGAGTTGGCCACGCCGCTCGGCTGGCAGTGGAGTGACACGTTCCGCAACCTGGCCGAGATGCGGCAACAAGAGAATAATCGCCCCCCGCGCCCGGAACGCCCCGAGCCGCCGCCGAAGCCGCGGCGCACGCCAAAATTATAAAGGGGGATGTTGGGGATGGCGGAAACGGTACTCGCGCCAGCGCGTGTGATTTAGCCGCGCCTTAGTAGTGGCCGCCAACTGAGGAGATATTGGGGTTGGCGGGTCCTTACGACATGCCGCCACGGTGTGGAGAGGATCAGAAAAAATTACTGACGGCGTCGATTGCCGCCCCGCGCCGTCCTAGGAGGGCGCCATCCCTATCATCTCCTCACGATAGCCGCCGCTACGAGGGGACGGGTGCAGCGCATCCTAGGCGAGGGTCAAACAAGGCCATCCCCACATCTCCTTCTCCTACGCACCGCTCAATGGTCGGCCAGCGCGTCCATCGCCCAGTTGGCGGTCGGGTCGTGCGGGTAGAAGTGCTTGCCGATCGCCTCGGCGAGGACGTTGACGTACTCGGTCTGGAAGGTGGCGGGGCTCTTGCTTTGGGCCGCGATCGGGGCGTTGAGCGGGTAAAGGATCTCGCCGAGCGGCTTGCTCCAGACGATGTTCCCGCCGGAGGTCATGTCGTGCACCTTGAGCGTGATGTCGGAACTGCCTTGGTAGACCGTCTGGCCGGGCATCAGATCGAAGTGCGCGAGGTCGATGTAGAGCACCATGTCGGCCTTCACCGCCTTGGCGAGCTCGAGATAGTCGTCCGAGTCGTTCTCGTCGATCCAGGCGTCGACTTTCCGCTGCGGGACGATCTTCACCTTCTCTTTCTTCGCAAGGTGCTGTTCGAGCAGTTCGCTCACGCGCTGCGAGATCTGCCGCGAGGCGCCGGCGTGACGGAACTCTTGGGAGACCGGCTGGCTACAGAACACCACGACGGTCTTCTTCTTGAAGCCCTCGTACTCGGCGTCCTTGATGTTGCCCCCCTGGAACATGTAGATGCCGGTCGCCAGCAGCATGTGGATGCAGCCGGTCGTGGGGAGCAGCGTCAACGCCACCAGCGCGAGCGACAGCCGCGTCGCATAGCGAGAAGTGACGACTAGCGAGCGGCGAGAAGCGGGGCGATCCATCGCGTGGTCCACTTGAGTGGGCTCTTTCGAGGGGGAATAAGCAGAGCGCAGCCCCGCTGCCATGCAGGGCGGTGGGAAGTTAGCGGGCGACGGCAGAAGCCGCAACGCCGATCGCCTCCCCCAATCATCCTGCGAAGAGGACGTTCCCTACAGCTTGCGCAGGCGCTCGGCCTCGGCCTCATTGACCATGACGCGTTCAATCGCGGTGGCTCTGCCCGTCTCGGTGTCGATAGTCACCAGGGCGCTGTTGATGCGTAGGTCCTTCTCGGCGACATCGAAGGGGTGCGGCACGCCGGTAAGCGTCGCTGCCAGCACGCGGTCCATGCGGCGGCCGAGGATGCTGTCGTGCGGGCCGGTCATGCCGACATCGCACTGGAATGCCGTCCCTTCTGGGAAAATGCATTCGTCGGCGGTCGGCACGTGGGTGTGCGTCCCGAGCACCGCCGAAACGCGGCCGTCGAGATAGCGGCCCATCGACTGCATCTCGCTGGTGGCCTCGGCGTGGAAATCGACAAAGCGGATCTTCACGTCCGCCGGCGCCTCGGCGAGCACGGCGTCCACGGCCCGGAAGGGGCTGTCAACCGGCTTCATGAAGAGCTGCCCTAGCGCGCAGCAGACGAGCACCTGGTGCGCGCCGTCCTTCGTGCGGATCGTAACCCAACGGCGGCCGGTCGCTTCGGCGGGCAGATTGCAGGGCCGCACGACGTTGGCGGCCGACTCCAAGAGCGGCAGCACCTCACGCCGACGGTAGACATGGTCGCCAAGCGTTATCGCATCGACGCCTGCGGCAGTCAGCTCGGCGTGGATCTTCGGGGTGTATCCCGAGCCCGACGCCGCGTTCTCTGCGTTGCAGACCACAAGGTCGATGCCGCGTTCAGCGATTAGCCCCGGCAACGCCCGCTGAATAATCTCCCGCCCCGGCCTGCCGACAACGTCGCCGATGAAGAGGAGAAGCATCGGATTGCGGATTGGGGATTTCGGATTGCGGATTAAAAAATGATCTAAGGCTGAGACCGGCGTACGGTTTCGCTTGCGCTTAATCCGCAATCCGAAATCTGCAATCCGCAATCGTCATCACTTCGCCATCTCAGTAAAGCGGGTCTCGCGGATCATCGTCACGCGGATCTCGCCCGGGTAGGTGAGCTGCTCTTCGAAGGCCTTGGCGATGTCGCGGCAGACCTTGGCGGCGGACTCGTCGGTGGTCTCGCTGGTCCTGGCGATGACGCGCACCTCGCGGCCCGCTTGGATGGCGAACGCTTGATGGACGCCGGCAAAGCCCGAGGCGATCGCTTCGAGCTCTTGCATCCGCTTGATGTAACGGTCGAGTGTCTCACGCCGCGCGCCGGGGCGTGACGCGCTGCATGCATCGGCCGCGGCGACGATCACCGTGTAAGGCATATCGACGCGGATATCGTCGTGATGGCCGAGGGCGGCGTGCACAACGACTTCGTTTTCGCCGTAACGCTTCAACAGATCGGCGCCGATCTTCGGGTGACCGCCTTCGGTGTCGTGGTCGGCCGCTTTGCCGATGTCGTGCAAGAGGCCCGCGCGGCGGGCGAGGTCGCCGTCGTAGCCAAGTTCC
>JBGSJY010000253.1:0-12788 GCA_041741515.1 Pirellulales bacterium
CAGCCGCCAGCATCGTCGATTCCGCCGACGCCCACGGCGGGCCACCTGGCGGCCACGGGTGAAGGCCGCCAGGGGGTGAAGGCCGCCAGGAGGTGAAGGCCGCCAGGAGGTGAAGGCCGCCAGGAGGTGAGGGCCGCCAGGAGGTGAAGGCCGTTGGCGTTGCGTAGCCGCGTCCGCCGACCACGCCTGGCCGGAGGTCGCCAAGCTTGGTGAGCGGACGAAATCGCCAGCCGCAGAATCGCCAGCCGCCAGCTACGAAAAAATCGCCAGCTGCCAGTTTCAAAATCGCCAGCTACGGAAAAACCGCCAGCCGCCAGTTTCAGTCGGCCTTCTCGTTGGCGATAGGTAGGCGGCTGATTGCTGTAACTATTGCTTCGCTGCGGTTCATGTTGTGTTGTTCCGCAAAGGTTTCCAGCCTGACGAGCAACGACTGCGGCAATTTTGCTGAAACCAATGTTGTCGGCTCGCCGTGTTTAAGCGGGCGCCCTCCGGCGTGCTTTGCTTTCTTCTTTGCCATAGCGTGTGTGTATTGGTCGTTTGCTTTTGGGGCGTGTTAATAAATTAAATGCAAATGGATTAAATGTACTTGCTCCCCCTGGCCGAGTTTCGTATACCTAACTCAGTCAACTACTCATTCGGGCGCCGCTGCAACGGCGCCCCATCGCCAGGAGCAAAAGCAGATGAACGCACAAGACGAACTAGAGCGGATCGGCGCCGACGCCTACTCCGCTCTTGGAGAGATGGTAGCAGCGCTGGAGGGAGAAGACCCAGAGGGCGCCCAAGAGCGGATTCAAGAAGACCCGCTGTCCCTGCGAATCTTCGGCGAGCGGATCAACGGCGAGTGGTCGGCCGAGAGTTTTGAGCTACTGCTGACCACTGGCGGACCCGCTGTCCGCATCGTGGGCTACCTCGACCAATACGGCGAGCCGAGCGACCCCAAGCTAGAGGTTCAAGATTGGGGGACGCCTTGGACGCCTTTCGACGCCAACCCTGACCTGCTGCTGGACTACTGCCGCTGCTTTTACTTCGGCGAATAGTCGCCCCCACCTCACAACGGAGCTAAGCAAATGGGCCAGGTATTCGCAGCACGTGAAAGCTTTCAATTTGCAAACGGTGCGGTCGGCTGGCGACCGGGTGGCCCGTTCGACTGTCTTGGCCCTTATGCCAAGGTCCAAAACTGCCCCATCGACGGAACCGAATTGCGTCTGACTTGCTACGCCACGGGCCACGCCGACACCTACTTCAGCATTCCAGCTTGTACGCGTCGCAAGGGCCGCTACGTGAAAGGCTACTTCTCGCCTGACGACAGCGGCGGAATCGCGTTTCACGCGATGGATTCTCACAAACACCTCCTGGCCGACTAGTCGATTCGCGACTGGCCCCCCTGGCGGATTCAACCCTAACCCTAGAGACCCATCATGCCCAAGCAAATGAACCCCCCGCAAGTTCTGCACAATGACAAGCTTCGCTGCGTTCGCCACGGGTGGCGGATTGAGAAGTGGCAAGAGAAGGGCCGCAAGAGCCTACACTGGGCGATCGTCTCGCCTGACGGCCTTCGGCTCACAAGTGCCGACACACGGCGCCGCGTTCTACTCCTGGCGGACGAGGTTCATCGGTTCATCGGCCCCGTCGATGCGCTGGGCGCCGAGGAGATAATCGCGAAGCTTCGCGCCGCCAGGTTGACGCACTACGTGCGCGACAGTCGGCACGACTACCACGACGGCCTGACTGTCGAGTGGTGGCATGCCAACACGCTCAATTCCTACCTTGAACCCTACCCTGAGCCGATTCGGCTAGCCTAGCTGCTGCACTGTCAATCGCTCGCGAACGCAAACGGCCCTGACTCAGTCAGGGCCGTTTTTCTCTCGGCCCACCTCTCGGCCCACCTCTCGGCCCACCTCCTGGCCCACCTCTCGGCCTTCGGCCCCTGGCCCACCTCTCGGCCCCCCTCTCGGCCTTCGGCCCCTCTGGACGCACAGAGCGCCCTCTGCCGCGTTCGCATCGCAAGCTTAGGCGTTCTCCTGTGCCTGCGCAGCGGACGCAACACGCGGCCAGCCAGGGCCAGCCAGGGCCCAACGGCGCCGCATACACACGCCCACCCCTGGCGGAAATGCCAGGGTCCCCCGCCGAGCGCCCTTGCTAAAGCACCCCCGCCGAGCAGCAGCCATTTACAAAAATCGTTACCCTGTAACGACTTAGGGCGACTTAGGGCGATATACAGCTTGTTACTGCGGGATGATGACGGGTTATTCACAACCCGCTGAGACTCAAGTGCGAGTCTCGTTCCGGCCTAAATAACCTGGCCGGTCGGCCCTAGAGAGGTGGGCCAGAAGACAACTGCGGACGCCGGAGGTCGGCCCCGCTACCTCCAATATCGGCAAGCGGGGCCGCGATTGGGAGGTAATGCGCGTTACACCCGTGTAATTTACACCCGCGAAGCGGGGGGCACAACGAAAAACCTTAAAAAAGCGGCCTCAAAACTCGAAACGGAGCCGTTTTTTGCCGTGTATGTATATATGGAAAACACACTTTATCACGGCACCCAGCCGAACACCTAGCCCGACCACCTGGCGGGCGACATACACAGCCGCATTCGCGGCGGTAACTTCAAGGATGGAAGAATGGTAATTCAGACTGATGAGGGCTTCGCGGACATCGTGAACGACCCCGACCGGCTGCTCGAAACGGCCCGACAGGCTCGGATCACGTTTCTAGATCAGCCGGCGGACGTACCCGTCTGGAACCCCGCCGACGTTTTGACGTTCCTAGTGGCTCTAGGCTTCGACGTGTCGGGCTACTGGCTCGGCCAGCAGATTCGTCGCGGGCATATCGTGCCGAAGCTAATCGGCGGGGTCGAGTTCTTCGGCGACGGTCAAGTCGCCGGGATGGTCGGCAAGCTGTGGGACCAGAGACGATTCGCGATTGGCCGTTTCTTGTGGGCCAAGACTGAAGTCGAGGTTGAGGCCGACGCCCGCGAGGTGGAAGCCTTCGCCGAAATCGTCCGCTACTTGAGCGAGACGCACGACGCCGAAGAGCTGCGGCGCCGTTGTGCCGAATCCCTGGCGGAGTCGCACCGGGAGGCACTAAGCGACGAACCGGGCGCCGCGGAGCGGCAGAAGGCCGCGGAGAACGCCGCGCTTCGCTACCGAGCCGCCCAGCTAATGAGGGAGGGCGCTTTCGACAACCTTGACACCCTAGACGGCACGGAGGCCGAGATTGGACAAGACGAACACGCCGACGCTGCTTGAGTTCTCAGCGGGCGAGGCAACGATTCAGGCCGCGGCAAGTTCGCAGCCACGAATCAGTGGGGTCGCGTACGGCGGCGGCATCATGACGCTCGCCGGCCACGGAGAGGTGGCTCTCGATATCGGCGGAATGGAGCTGTCGGCTTCGGTCCCGCTCTTGGGCGACCACCGCAACGAGCTGGCGGCCGTTCTCGGCGTCATCTCGGCCGCCGCGATGGGCGGCAAAGTTCTCGTTGACGGGCTGCTCTCCCTGGCGAACGAAGCGGGCCAGCGGGTCCGGCAGTTAGCCAGGGATGGCGTCCCGCTTCAACTCTCAGTCGGTGCGGAGCCTACGGCCCCGTACCGCGAGATTCGCCCCGGTGAAACGTTCACCGTCAACGGGCAGACACTCACGGCGGGTAGCCGTGGCGTCAAGTTGTTCCCGGCTACCAAGCTTCGGGAAGTCACTGTCACGCCGAACGGGGCAGACAGCACCACTTCGGTAACCATTCAAGGAAGGAAACAAGAGATGCTTACAGACACCGGGGCGGACGCCGTCCAAGCTGAACGTGACCGCGTCCAACGGATGACGGCTAAGCTGAACGCTAACGCGTCGATCATCGGCGCCGAGCGGACCGCCGAGCTGCAAGCCGCAGCGATCAGCGGAGAGATGACTGAGGATCAATTCACCGACGCCTTGATCGCCGACTTGCGAGGCAAGGCCGACCTGGCGGCCTACCGGTCCGCGGCCCCGAAGGCGCCGGCGCCGAACTACGGCGGGCGGGTGAACGCGTCGGTTGATACGCCTACCGTTCTGGCGGCCGCCTGGCATATCCGCAACAACGAAGCGGAAGCCGAGAAGTGTTACCCCGCGCATGTTCTGGAAGCGGGGCGCGACCTAGCCAGGGCCGGGAGCCTCTGCGAGATGATGAGGGCAGCGGCGGTCCGCGAGGGCTTCACCCCGCCGGCCAATGCGGTCGAAATGCTGACGGCGTCGCACGGCGGGTTCTCTACCGTGAGCATGCCCACCACGCTCGGCAACGTCGCCAACAAGAGCGCTGCGGCGGTGTTTGCTGAAGAGCTGCGGCCGTTGCTGGAAATGTTCCCCGCGGCTTCGGTCTCGAATCTGAAGGAGCACACGCAGATTCGCTTGATCGACACTGGCGAGATGACGCCCGTAGGGGGCGACGGTGAGGTGAAAAACAACTCGGTTTCCGAGTCGGTTTATACGCTTCAGGCCGACACCTACGCGGCGAAGACGACGTTGACCCGCAAGGCGATCATCAACGACGACGCGCAGGTTTTCGACACGCTCACGCGTTCGCACACCAATAAGGCGTTGCGGGGCGTGAAGGACACGATGATGAAGCGATGGCTCGACAGCGCGTCATTCTTCACCAGCGGCAACGCGAACCTGGCGACAAGCAACGCACTGAGTCATGACGGCCTGAAGGCCGCGATGCTCAAGATGCGGAAGCAAGCCGATGAGGAAGGGCGGCCGATCGACATTGTGCCGCGTTACCTTTTTGTTCCGGCCGAGCTGGAACACCTGGCGCTGCAACTGACGTTGTCCGATAATTTCCAAGCTATCAACAACGTGGCCGACGCCACGGGCACGGAACCGACGGGCAACGCCTTCAAGGGCTTGATCGTGCGGACCGACCCGCGGCTGTCGAACACCACATTCAGTGGTTATTCGCTTACGTCGTGGTACTTGATCGGAGCTGACCCGTCCCTGGCCCCGATGAAGACGGTTTTCTTGAACGGCCAACGGTCGCCGGTCATCGAGGTGTTCGGTTATGACGCCGACCCCACGGTTCTCGGCTGGACCGTACGCGTTTACCACGAGTGGGGCGCCGGCTTCTACGAGCCGCGTTCGGCGGTGCGTAGCAACGCCTAAGCGTAACCCCCTGGCGGTCGCTGTTCTGGGTTTCAGTGACCGCCAGGGGTCGGCCCGCCGCCGCCTTTTTGACGGGGGCACAGCGGCGGGCCATAGGCGAGTAGGGGGGACACACCGCCGCTCCCCCTACTCGCCGCCTAATGGGCGGGGTCGAGGTTGCTCGGCCTCACGCTCCGCCCGATTGCTGGTTGCTGACCCCGCGCTGTTTTAGTGGTTTTTTGCGGCGCGGGGTCAGCGCCGGCTTTTCATTCAACCCTTCTTGCTGGTTGCTCGCCCCGGGTTTGTTCGGGAGGGCCCGGGGCGGGCGCCGGCTTTTTGGTGGGGGACACCTGGCCCCGCCAGGGTGGATCACCCCCTGGCGGCTCTTGACCGCCGCGGAAGATAGACAGACAGCAACGCTAGCCCAACTGGACGGGGCGGGCGACAACTCGACCAACTAACGCCCCCCTTGCGTTCCGTGGCACGTCTTAGCACGTGCTGTCCAGCCGGAATCCAAGGGGGGCTCTTTTTATTCACGGAGCGGGAATGGCGACCCTAGCGGATCAAAAGCACGGCTACGAGGTACGCGTCAAAATCGGGGGCAAGCGACCCAAGATCACTCTCGGCCGCATACCGAAGAAGCGGGCCGAAATCGTCCGCGGCCATATCGAGGCGTTGGCCGTCGCGAAGCTGACCGGCACCGACCCGACGGAGAAGGTCGCCGAGTGGCTGGCGTCGATCGACGGGCCGCTACGCGTTCGCCTAGAGGAGCTAGGCCTTGCCGACCCCCTGGCGGTCAGGGACGCGGCCAAGCCCGCCAGGATGACCGTGAGGGGCCTTGTTGAGCACTACAAAGCCGGGCCGAAGTTCGGGCGACTGAAGGCCGGCACCCAAGCCACGATGGAACAAGCTTTTCGGGCGATGCTTGGACACCTCGGCGCCGAGACGCCTATCGAGGACGTGACGGCGGGGGACGCCGAAGCATTCGAGGCCGCCGAGCTGGCCGCCTACAAGCCCGGGACCGTCTGCAAGAGGTGCGAGATTGCGACGCGGCTCTTTCGCCACGGGGTCAAGCATGGGCTCCTGGCGGCTAACCCGTTCGAGAACGGCGACATTCGGCGTAGCTCGATAGCGACGACGGAGAACGCGTTTATCGGCCAAGCCGACGCCCTGGCGGTTCTCGCCGAGTTGCCGTGTCCCGAGTGGAAACTGTTGTTCTCCCTGGCCCGTTGGGCGGGGGTTCGTGTTCCATCGGAGCCGCGGCTACTTCGCTTCGCCGATGTTGACTGGGCGAAAGACCGATTCCGGGTCCGCTCGCCCAAGACGGAAGGCCAGGGGAAGGCGGAACGCTGGGTTCCTATCTTCCCCGAACTACGGGCTCCGCTCCTGGCGGCTTGTGAGGCCGTAGAGGACGGCAACCCGCTTCTGTTGCCGACGATCGAGCACCTGACCGGGGCGGCCATACGGCGGCCACTGGAGGCCGCTATCGAGGCCGCTGGGTTGGAAGTGTGGCCGAACCTCTGGAAGTCACTGCGATCGACCCGGGAGACGGAGCTACTAGAGAAATACCCCGCGCACGCCGTATGCGGCTGGATCGGCAATAGCCCCGCCGTGGCGCTCAAGCATTACGCCCAAACGCCCCGGCACTATTTCGAGGCCGCGGCCGCTGGTTCGTCGTTGCTCAGCACGGCACCGATCGCGGCACAGCGCCCGCCCGCCGACCAATGCGAGGAAACGCGGCCATGAAAAAAGCCCCGGTAATTACCGGGGCTTTGCAGCGGACCGCGATCCTTCGCGGTAGTGTACAAGTGTACATATGACCCCAACGGGGTTCGAACCCGTGTTGCCGCCGTGAAAGGGCGGAGTCCTAGACCACTAGACGATGGGGCCGTCTGCTGGACCGCACCGAGGCCCCGCCCGCAAGGGCGAGCGGCACGCGCGATGCCTTATTCGATGCGATAGTCGAGGAAAGTAGAAGGGGCGGGCCTGTTGGTCAACCCGCTAGCGACGTTCGAGCAACGCCAATATCGAAAAAACGACCAACTCGGGACGTTGATGCCGCCGTGACTACCGCAAAGCTGCCGTGACTAGCGCAGGAATATCACGACTCGGCGATCTGCGTTTCGCCGGCGGCCGACTCCGGCGTTTGGCTCTTGCGGATCGCTTCGTAGACTTCGTTGCGATGTACCGGGACTTCTTTTGGCGCTTCGATGCCGAGACGCACCTTGTCACCACGGATTTCTACCACCACGATGGTGATGTCATCGTTGATGACGATGCTCTCGTTCTTTTTACGAGAGAGGACCAGCATTTCGATTCCTTCGCTTGTCGGGAGGGTCTTCCTGGCAGCCGCTTGGACGCTGAGATCGGTATGGCGCTAGCAATTCGCGGTCGAGTCGTGACGGCAAATCAGCAAGCGCCCAGGGTGAGCTGCATACGCCACCTTGGTAGGTGGCGCCGTGTGGGTTGGGTGTTAGTACATTGGAGAACTCGGTGTCGCGTATCGGGCGGCTCCCTCAACCTTCCGCCCCCAGCGATCGCTAAGGCGCCCCCCGGGGGCGCCTCAACGGCCGAACGGCCGGGCCTGATGACCACGGCGGCGCAGAAGTTGACACCCCTAATCTACGGTCAGGGGGTTGACAGTCAAGAATACCGGTCGGCGAATCGTCCAGAACAGGCGTACTTTGGGCCGGATTCTGCCCCCGTGTCACTATCGCGACCCCCTTTGCAGCCTTTTACTGTTGCGGGAAACCGCATATTCCCGCGGGCCAGCCGCTAATGTCCTCTGCTTCCCGACCCGCCTGGCCCTGGTTTTCCAATCTCGTGACGGCGGTTGCGACGGTCGGACGGGGCATGGCCGTGACCCTCCGTACCTGGCTGAGGACCTACCAGGCCGGCAAGCAAACCTTCACCGAAGAGTTCGAGTACCCCGAGTTGGCGGCGCCCGTCGCCGCTCGTTATCGGGGCTACCACCGTTTCGACCTGACGACGTGCATCGCCTGCGACCAGTGCGCGAAGGCCTGCCCGGTCGACTGCATCTACATTGGCAAGGAGCGGGTCGAGGGCGCCAAGGGGTTCCGCGTCACGGGCTACTCGATCGACTACACCAAGTGCATGTTCTGCGCGTTGTGCGTCGAGCCGTGCCCGGTCGATTGTATCTTCATGGGGGCGACCCATGACCTATCGAGCTACACCCGCGACGGCGCGGTGGTGGATTTCTCTCGTCTGCCCCTTGAGGTGGCGTGGGGGAAGGCGACACTCAACCCCACGGCGGTGGCCGCTTCGAAGTCGGTGAAAGCACCGGTGGATGGTGGGCCCAACGTCGCGCGCGGTTGACCGCTTCGACACGACGCAACGCATTGGTTCTCCGCGTCGACACGACGCGACTCGCTTAAGTTTGCTGCCCACTGCTGACTGCCCACTGCCCACTCTTGCCATGGCCACCCCCACTTCGATCGCCGCGTACCTCGTGCTGTTCGCCACGGCGGCGATCGGGTTTGTGCTCATCAACCTGACGCTCGGCCGCTTCGTCAGGCCGAAGAATCCGAGCGTCGAGAAGGGCGAGATCTACGAGTGTGGCGAGACCGTCATCGGGTCGAGCTTCGTGCAGTTCGACATCCGGTTCTACGTCGTGGCGCTGCTGTTCATTGTCTTCGACGTGGAAGTGGCGTTTTTCTTCCCATGGGCTGTGGTGTTTGGCAAGGCGACGCACCTCGCCTCGACGGCCGACGCCGCGGCGACGACCGAGGGTCCCGCCGCCGAGGCGTGGAACACGGCCCTCGTGCAGCAACTGAACGAATTGGGCATGTCGGCCGGCGCGACGGCGGCCGACGTCGCCGGGGCGGCGCAGACGCTCGCTTGGGGGCTCTTCGCCGACATTTTGGTCTTCTTTGCGGTGTTGATGGTGGGGTTCGCGTATGTCTGGAGCCGGGGCGACCTCAACTGGGTGCGCACCACGGTCAACGCCGCCCCGCAGCGCGAGAAGTCGCCGCCGACTCCCGCCACCCGCGTCAACCCAGCCGCTTAAGCCCCGCCTTCCGATTCCTTGGCAATGACGCACGACGCCCTCGCCTTCGCCCGCCTTCACGCCCAATTCGGCGACGCCCTCTCGCAGCCGGCCGTCGCGTCGGGCGTGAGCGAGCAGTCCGACCCTTGGCTAAACGTCGAAGCGGCGCAAATCGCCAAGGTCGCCAAGTTCCTGCGTGACGACCCCGAGCTGCTATTCGACTTCCTCAACGAGCTGACCGTCGTCGATTACCTGCCGCCGGCTGACAAGAAGCTTGCCGCCGCCGTTGGTGACGAACGGCTCGAAGTGGTCTACCACCTGTCGAGCCTCACTCGCCACAAGCGCCTGACGCTCAAGGTCACGACGCCGCGCCTCGTCGAGGGCGCCTTGCCCGAGATCCCAACGGTTTCGAAGGTCTGGAAGACGGCCGACTGGCACGAACGCGAGGCGTACGACCTCTTCGGAGTGACGTTCGCCGGCCATCCCAATTTGCAGCGAATTCTCTGCCCCGACGACTGGCAGGGCCACCCGCTGCGGAAGGACTACCAGTCGCCGCTGGAGTACGACGGGATCCGTGGCCGCTAACGCGGCTGAAAGGGGAAGGGCGAAAGGGGAAAGTGGAAGCCCCGAAGCTCTTCTTCTTTCCCCACTCCCCTTTCGCCTTTCCCCTTTCACTCAATGCCCACCACCGTCGAAGACCCCCGCACGGTCGAGTTCGACGTCCGTACGGACGAGATGCTTGTCAACATGGGGCCGCAGCATCCGAGTACGCACGGCGTGCTGCGGCTGGTGCTGCGGACGGACGGCGAGGTGGTGTCGGAGGTCACACCGCACATCGGGTATCTGCATCGCTGCGCGGAGAAGATCGGTGAGAACCTCGCCGTGCGACAGTGGATCCCCTACACCGACCGGATGGATTATCTGGCGGCGATGAATATGAACCTCGGCTGGTCGCTGACCGTCGAGAAGCTGCTGGGGTACGAGCCCCCCGAACGCGGCCGGCACCTGCGGGTGATCATCGCCGAGATGGGCCGCATCGCGAGTCACCTCGTCGGGATGGGCGCCTACGGGCTCGACCTCGGGTCGTTCAGCCCCTTCCTGTACGCGTTCCGCGAGCGGGAGCGGATCCTCGACCTGTTTGAGGCGGCGTGCGGCGCGCGGCTCACCTACAGCTACCTGACGCCCGGCGGCGCAACGGCCGACTTGCCGAGCGGCTGGACGGATCAGTGCCTTAAGGTGCTCAACGAGTTTGAGCCCGTCATCGCCGACTACCACACGCTGCTCACGAGCAACGCCATCTTCGTGAAGCGGACGGCGGGCGTGGGGGTCTTATCGCGCAAGAAGGCGATCTCCTACGGCGCCAGCGGCCCCGTGCTCCGCGCGAGCGGCGTAGATTGGGACCTGCGTCGCGATGGCCAGCCGTGCTACACGCGGATGTACGAGGGGTACGACTTCAAAGTGATCTGCCAGCGCAACGGCCAGTACGAGGCCCCGCCCGGCGCGCCGAAGCCGCCGTACGACGTCGTGCTTGGCGACTGCTGGCACCGGTTCTACGTGCGGATGCTAGAGGTCGTCGAGTCGATCTGGTTGGTCCGCCAGGCGATCGACCGTTACCACCGCACCGACAACTTGCTGCCCCGTGACCACGGGACGCCCTTCAAACTCACCGACAAGCTGCCTCCGGGCGAGGTCTATCTCGAGACCGAGGCGCCCCGCGGCCAGATGG
This sequence comes from Pirellulales bacterium, assembly GCA_041741515.1. Classification (GTDB taxonomy): domain Bacteria; phylum Planctomycetota; class Planctomycetia; order Pirellulales; family Lacipirellulaceae; genus Botrimarina. Next base: position 10,836 of record JBGSJY010000253.1, read on the forward strand.
GCTTTTACCTGGTGAGCCTCGGGGGCTCGGCGATCCCCTGGCGCGCCCGCGCACGGAGCAGTTGCTTCAGCAACCTTTCCACGATCAGCGACATCGGCCGCGGCTGCCTGATCGCCGACATCCCGGCGATCGTCGGCTCGCTCGACATCGTGATGGGCGAAATCGATCGGTGAACGCTTGGGCTACTTCAGCATCTTCAACTGCTCGAGCATGGTCTTGGCCGGGGTGCGGCCGCCGTGGCTCTGGCTGATTTGGGCGAAGCGGATCACGCCGTCGCGGTCGATGACAAACGTCGCGGGGAACGCCGTCTCGCTCGCCGCATCCCAGCGCAGATGGTACGCCAGCGTGAAGGCGTAATCGGGATCGACTACCAGCGAGAAATGCTTGGGCAGCGAGCGCTTGCCGAGGAACTCCTGTGCCCGCTTATCGAGCCGTTCGCCGGGTCCGGGATAAACCATCACGACGTTCGCCCCCGCTTCCGCGAAGGCGTCGGCGCTGGCCAGCAGTTCGCCGACCTGCCGGTTGCAGAGCGGGCACTGATAGCCGGGAAAGCCGCGCAGCACCACCAGCACCGCGGGCCCCTGTTTGAGCAGCGTGTGGAGATTCACCTTCTCGCCGGCCGGGGAATTCAGCGAGAAGTCGCCGGCCTTGTCGCCGACTTTGGGCGGCGCCGCAGTGCTCGCCTTGTCGTCGGCGAAACAAACGCAGGTCGAGATAGCGGAAAACGCGATGGTCAGAGCGGCGATTGTCGTTCGGGCAACCATGAACAAGTTCTCCGTGCGGGTTAGGTAAGAGGGTAATCAAGGGGCGTGTTGCACGCGTCATTATTTGCTGCCGCTGGCCGCTGTTCTGTGATCCAACACGCAATCGGCTCGAAATTCCCAGCCTTGGATGTTTAATCTAGGCCACCACGATGGGTGGTTACGATGGGTGGTTACCGCTTCAGATCCAAGAAGCTGCGTGGACTGGGGCGTTTGCGGGGTGGCAGCGTTTTGCAGGCAGGCGCGACGGTCCTTTGACAAATCAACCGCTACCGATTATCCTAACCCCTGCGAATCGGTATCCTGGCGGCGAGATGCAAGCGTGTCGCTCAGGTGCCCCCTCCCACCGCTCACGCCGACGTTGTCACACCCGTACAACCCCGTGCCCATATAAATAGGTTAAACGGGGCGTTCTTTACGAGTTACCCTCGCTGCACGTACGTTGGTGCGCGCGGTCGAGGACATCCAGCAACACGGAGAGAGACATCCAATGAAATGCAAGGGAAACGTGCTTAGTCGCCGCAACTTTCTTACGATCGGCGCGGCGGGCGGTTTGGGGCTGACGCTCCCCGCACTGCTTGCGCGTCGCGCAGCCGCCGAGCAGAAGCACTACGACTTCCTCGAGGCCAAGGCCGACAGCGTGATCCACATCTACCTGCCCGGCGGCGCCGCGCACCAGGAAATGTGGGATCCCAAGCCCTTCTCTCCGCTCGAGTACCGCGGCGAGATGAAGACCATCAAGACCAACACCGGCGAAACGTTCTGCGAGACGCTGCCCAAGACGGCCCAAGTCGCCGACAAGATCGCCGTCATCCGCTCGATGACGCACGGCGAAGCGGCCCACGAACGCGGCACGCACAACATGTTCACCGGCTATCGCCCCAGCCCGGCGCTCAAGTTCCCCAGCATGGGCAGCGTGGTCAGCCACGAGTACGGCCCGCGCAACAACCTGCCGCCGTACGTTTGCATTCCGGGCCAGCCGAATGAATTCGCGGGACCGGGCTACCTCAGCTCGTCGTTCGCGCCGTTCAGCCTGGGCGCCGATCCGGCCCAGAACGGCTTCCGCGTGCAGGACCTCAGCCTGCCGGCCGGTGTCGACGACGCCCGCTTCTCGCGCCGCCGCTCGGCGCTCGAGGCCGTGAACGACTACTTCGCCAAGAAGGACAAGTCGGACAAGGTCGGCGCGATGAAC
>JBGSJY010000254.1:0-1503 GCA_041741515.1 Pirellulales bacterium
GCGGCCAGGGCGGTGGTGGTCTGGGCGGCGGTGGCAGCTCCAGCGGCGGCGGCGGCGGGACAGGGTCGGGTGTCATCATCGATGCTGACGGCGTGGTCCATCGCGCCAGCGTCTCCGATCCCGGCGGCCAGCTCGCGCAGCAACGCATCGCCGAAGCGATGAACCGCCTCCAAGGCGACCTCGCCAAGCCGAGCCGGCTCCGTAAGGTCTCGCTCACGAAACTCGAAGCCCAGCTTGCCGACGAGCTCGCGGCGGGCCAGCAGCCCAGCGACGCGATGCAGAAGCTCGCTGGACTGACGCGGATCGACTACGTCTTCTGTTATCCGGAGTCGCATGAGATCGTCATCGCCGGCCCCGCAGAGCCGTGGGCCGTCGCGCCCTCGGGCCGCGTTCAGGGCGTCAAGACCGGCGCGCCAATTCTCGAACTCCGCGACCTCGTCACGGCGATGCGCGCCTTCGGCCCGCAGACCAAGGCTGGCGACGCACCGCTGATCTACTGCTCGATCGATCCGACCGAGGAAGGCCTCGCGCGGATGCAACAGTTCCTCGCCCGCGTCGGCACGCCCAACCCGAACCTGATCGCCGCCCAGCTGCAAGAGCGGCTCGGCCAACAGACGATCACCGTCGGCGGCATCCCCAGCAGCACGCACTTCGCGCAGGTGCTGGTCGAGGCCGACTACCGGATGAAGCTCATCGGCATCGGCCTGGAGCAGGCCGATGCGCCGATCGCCAGTTACGTCAGCCGCGTCAACCCGGCTTTCGTCAGCAAAAACGCCCTCCAGCGGTGGTACTTCGTCCCCGACTACCAGCGCATCAAGACGACCGAGGACGGGCTGGCGATGGAGATGATCGGTGAGGGCGTCCGCCTCGTTGGCGAAGACGAGGTCGTCTCGCACGACGGCATGCGGCGTCAGCTCGGCCGCAACAACCGGGCGAGCAGCCTGTTCGTCAAGGAGTTCACCAAGAACTACAGCAAGCTGGCCGAGGCGAGCCCCGTCTACGCCCAGCTCCGCAACTGCATCGACCTGGCGGTCGCCGCGGCGTTCATGAAGCAAAACGATCTGTTCACGAAAGCCGGCTGGACGATGGGCGTCCTGGCAGACGAGTCGAAGTACCCGGTCGAGACCGAGAACGCCCCGCAAAAGGTCGCCTCGGCGGTGAACGCGATCTGGAAAGGCTCGACGCTGATGACCCCGATCGGCGGCGGCGTGATGATCCGTCCCACCGAAGCGCTCGACACGGCCAACGTCAAGATCGACGAAGACGGCAAGTTGGCCGAGCAGCGTTCGACAATCGAAGCGGCGAAGGTGAACGACAACTGGTGGTGGGACTGAAGAGTCCGCTAACCACGTCGCCTCGAATAGCACGAGCCCTCTCCCGCGCAGCGGGGGAGGGCTTTTTTAACAGACTCCCCCCTTCAAATTGAGCTCCATGCGAGCCGGGAAGCGTCAGCTCCCGGAGGAACCCGGGTACGCACTTCCCTCCGGTAGCTGACGCTTCCCG
>JBGSJY010000255.1:0-1538 GCA_041741515.1 Pirellulales bacterium
CGCCGCGCCGACCGATGCCGCACCGATCGATGTCGCTGCGGGGGACGAGTTTGGGACGGACCCTGCAGCCGAGGGCGACGCCGGCGGCGCCGGGCTCTCAGGGCCGGGCTGGGTGATCCAGCTCCGCGGCTATCACTTCCACAACCAGAGGGGAAAGCCAGAAGGCCAACAATTCCTCCGCGAGACGCTCATCGAGAACCTGATCAAAGGTTCCATCCAGCTCCCCGATGGCCCGCCTGCGGTCCCCGGGGGGCCGCCAACGATGATCGACGTGAGCTTCGCCGAGCTAGGGATCAGCCACCCGGTGGTGGTCACCAAACGGCGTGTCGTTGACGTCGAGTACGACCCCGAGGCGGTCGAGGGCCAGGACCCCGGCATGCGGATGCAACGGGCCCCCGTCATGGAAGGCCTCGGCGCCGCGGCCGAGCCCGCCGGGCCCAAACTTTGGAAGCTGCGTCGCCTCGACTTTGTCGTGCAGTTCGCTTGGAAGCCGACACTCCGCCACACGCGGGAGCTGGCCCGTCAGGGCATCGTCGAAGGCGTGCCAGCCGACCAGTCGTTCTAACTGCTCCTTCTAGCGGCCAGTCGTTCTCAAACTGTCTTCAAAACTCACCTGAAACCGCTGCGACGCCCACATGGATAAGGTCAAAGTCGCCCTTGCCTGGCTCAAAGAACACCACTTCTGGGTGTTGTCGGCCCTCGTCGTCGTAGTGACGCTCGGCCTCTGGTACAGCGCGTCGTCTTCCGTCGCCAGCCAGACCAAAAGCAACATCTCGAAAATCGACAGCACGTTCAAAGACATCGAAACGATCAAAAACAAGCCCTTCAAGCCCAACGAAGAGATCAACCGAGGGCAGGCGATTGAGACCAAGAAGCTCGCCACGGACGTCGTCCGCGAGTGGGGGGAACTCTACAAAGAGCAGAAAAAGGAGGTACTGATCTGGCCGAAGGAGCTCGGCGACCGCTTCATCAATGCGGTCAAAGACGCTCAGTTCGGCGACCGCATCAGCGCCCGGAACCGCGAGGTCTACCTCAACTACATCAAAGAAACGTTCCCCTCGCTGGTCGAAATCGTCGACGCCGAGCTGTACGCCGAGGACGCGGCCGCGGGCGGCGGGGGTCGTAGCTTCGGGGGCGGGGGGCGTGGCGAGTTCGGCGGGGGCGGTGAGTTCGGCGGCGGCGAATTTGGTGGCCGCGGCGCCGCGATGGGGGCCGAAGGCGAGCCGCTCTCCGATCACCTCGTCCAGTGGGTCGATCAGGGGGACCTTCGCGCTCGGCTCATGCCCGAGACCGTTCCTTCGGACCTGCAGATCTGGACCCTGCAAGAAGACCTCTGGGTCTACCGGGCGCTACTGCAGGCGATCGCCAACACCAACAAGCTGAACGGCGCCACCCGGAGCGATCGCGCCGCGATCCCGACAATTATCGAGATGAAGGTCGGCCGCGCCGCGGGTCCCAAGGACTCGGCGACGCTTGTCCCGCCCGACGCCTCCGAGGCCGCTGGCATGGCCGCCGGCGGCGAGTTCGGTGGCGGTGGT
>JBGSJY010000256.1:0-6529 GCA_041741515.1 Pirellulales bacterium
GCGCGGCGGCCTCGTCGAGCATCCGCGCCGCGTCATCGACCGACGGCGCCTTGAGAATCGCCTCAGCGAGTTTGGACCCGACGCCCCGCACGCGCTGCAGATCGGCGCCGTGCGTAGCGAGAGCCCCTTCGGCCGAACCGAACGCCTCCACCAGCCGGCCCCGCAGCATCGGCCCGACGCCACGGACGCACGTCAGCCGCACCTCGGCAAGGACTTCATCGGCCGTCGGAGCGGGGTCAAACGAGGGGTCAGGCATAGCGGGCGATTGGTCGGCGGCACGTTAACCGCTCGACACTAAACACCCGGCGCCGCCGATTCCAGCCAGTAGGCCGTAACAAGCGCCTGCGCGGTTACGGCACAACGGGTAGCCCAGGTTCTTGAACCTGGGTGGCGAAGCCACAAGAAGCACCAAACAGACGTCGCCCTCGACAAAACGGACGCCGAAGGAATCAGAACTCCCTCCGGTTCGACGCCGAGGCCACGTGCTGAGTGCTCACAACAACAAGGGGCGATTCAGTTGCATCGTCAACGGGCTTGGACCATGGTGTCCGCATGTCGAAGCGACGGGTCATCGACGACGCCCTCTACGCCCACTTTGTTACGTTCTCCGTCGATCGCCGGCGAAACCTGCTCGCGCTCGATCATCCAAAGCGCATCGTGCTGGGCGTTTTGAACGAACAGTTGACGATCGAACAGGCCCGGTGCATCGGATTCGTGGTGATGCCAAATCATGTGCATGGGTTGATTTGGTTCCCTCACACGGGCCGCCTGTCTCATTTCATGCACGGTTGGAAACGCAAATCGAGCTACGCCTTACGCCATTGGTATCGAGAGAACGCACCGAACTACTCGGCGATTCACGGAGAAGATCGACGGTTTTGGACTCCCAAGTACCACGCCTTTGAAATCTATACTCAGCCGAAGCTCCACGAGAAACTAACCTACCTGCATCTCAATCCGGTGCGAGCCGGCCTCGTGTCGCGGACGATCGACTACCCGTGGAGTTCGGCGCGGTGGTATGAGCAGCGGAGGTCTGTCGGGGTTCCGATCGAGTGGGTGGCGTGAGATTTAGTGCTTCTTGTCGCCTGCCGCGACCCATCGGGTAGCCCAGGTTCTCGAACCTCGCTTGGCGAAGCTACAAGAAGCGCCAGGGGAGAGCGGGTAGCCCCGGTTCTTGAACCGGGGTGGCGAAGCCACAAGAAGCTCCAATAGGCGGTTAACCCTCTCTACGCGAACGCCCTCAGCAGCGCTTCTTGTCGCCTGCGGCGACCCATCGGGTAGCCCAGGTTTTTGAAACTGGGTGGCGAAGCCGCAAGAAGCGCCACGGGATCGTTTCCAACCTGCCGCCACGCCGCTATCTACCGGTGCTTCTTGTCGCCTGCGGCGACCCAGGTTCAAGAACCTGGGCTACCCGCTGCATCGAATGCCTCCGCCCTGTGGCGCGAACTTGGTTCCGGAAGTCCGCGCTCGTTGCCCCCCAACCCGTTCTAAGGGGACCCGCATCGCCAAGCAACAAGATTCCAGCAAGACCCTCGCAGGGTAACGGGGGCGCGAGCAGCGAATAACCGAGGCCACCCGAGTATCCCCCTCCCTTGCAGGGAGGGGTCAGGGGAGGGTGACGATGGTCCGTGACGATGTCGGCCTCGTAGCCACTGGGCGTTGATTCTTTTCCAAGGGCGACGCGTTGCCCGCTCGACGCCGTCGACCCTCCCCTAGCCCCTCGCTGAAAAGGAGGGGGACAGCTCGCGTGGCGATGGCCTGTCACGGCCGGTGGCATTGCCCAAGCGGGTGGCCCAGGTTCTCGAACCTGGGTGGCGAAGCCACAAGAAGCGCCACGGGATCGTTTCCAATCTGCCGCCGCGCCCACTCTCAACCGATGCTTCTTGTCGCCTGCGGCGACCCAGGTTCAAGAACCTGGGCAACCCGGTTCTCGAAGGGTCAGCTCCCCATTGTCGTTGCCCTCTCCTCCAATCAACGCGTAATCCGGTGCCACGTTAACGATGAGGGTAGCAAGTACTCGACGGTCTTCCAGGGCTTCATACCGCAGGCTGCGTTTGCAATCTCTCTTCGCGATTCTTTTCCGTCGCATCCGTGCATCTCCTGGAGTCTGTGTATTGCGTGTAGCTAGAACGCCGTGATATCGGAGCGTGAGTGACGCAGGGCATATATGCTTAGAATCAATAAACCAGCGAGCATCGTCGAACTTGGCTCCGGGACACTGACAATTCTAATTCCAGGGCCACCAGCTGGATCTGGGGGCGAGCTATTCCTAAAAACAGCTGAGAGGTTTAAGGCATTAATAGCTTGCTGCCAGCTTCCCCCCCGTCCTCCACGCTGTTCTGTAGCATCGCTGTTTATTAGGTCTGTCGCAGTCTCTTCCCACTCGATAACATTTCCTCCTTGACCAACGGTCCCAAAAGGGCTCGCCCCCCCCGCCAACTGCACATCCGCCGGCCCGCCTGTCTGGTTCCAAACCGCTGTCCCCGGCGCGTTCCCACTGGCGACCGGGATCGGCGGGTCATTGCTGCCCGTCGGGTAATCCCACCACACGTCAGCGACCGGGTCGTAGTACGCCGCCTTGTACCATTCGTCCACGCTCGGCAACACGTACCGCGCCAGCGAGTTGCGGAAGGGGTTGGCCGCGTTGTAGCCCGTGTCGCTCGGCGCCCAGAGCTGGAACTCGCCGAGCGCGTCGAACTTGTAGGCGGGGCGGGCGCCGACGTCCTCGTTGAGCCAGTTCACGAACCGCGCGGCCTCGAACCATGACAGGCTTGTCGCCGGCTTTTGTGGGCCGCGCGTGTCGAGTGTGATCCCTAAGGGCGCGCCATCGAGCTCGCTCTGTGCGTTCGCTTTGCGGACCGCATCCTCGGGGACTTCGTACTTGCCGATCTGGTACGTGTAATCGACCCGGCCCGCGGGGCTCGGCGCGCCGGTCGTGTCGGCAGCGTTGCCCGGCGAGCCGATCGTCACGAACGGGATCTCAAAGCGGTTCTCGCCCGTACCGAACCAGTCGGCCTGGGCGCTAGTGGGAAGACCGACCCCAGCCGCGAGAACCGCGGCGACCAGATAACGCTGCATCGAATTCCTCCGCCCTGTGGCGCGAACTTGGTTCCGGAAGTCCGCGCTCGTTGCCCCCAACCCGTTCTAAGGGGACGCGGATCGCCAAGCAACAAGATTCCCCCGAGAACCTCGCAGCGTAACGGGTCGCGACCAGCGAATAACCGAGGCCACCCGAGTATCCCCCTCCCTTGCTGGGTGGGGTCCGGGGTGGGTGACGATCGTCCGTGACGATGTCGGCCTCGTAGCCACTGGGCATTGATTCTCTTCAATGGCAAAGCGTTGTGCGCTCGATGCCCTAGACCCTCCCCTAGCCCCTCCCTGAAAGGGAGGGGGACAGCACGCGTGACGATGGCCTGTGTCGGCGGGTGGCATGCCCGACCGTCGGAGCCAGCCCGTAGGCCGTAACAAGCGCCAGCGCGGTTACGGCACAGCAGCGCGAAAGCGTCGCCGATTCCGTAACTGCGCTGACGCTTGTTACGGCCTACGAACTCAAGCCTGCAGCCTCAAGCCTCACCGCTTCCAAAAGCGGACCCTACGAAGCGCGTCAATCGCCGTGCTCAATCGCCGTTGAGCTGGCTCAGGCAGATGAACTTGATCAGCTGCGCGAGGCTCTTGGCCTTCATCTTCTTCATGATCTTCGAGCGCCGCAGCTCGACCGTCCGCAGCCCGATCGACAGCCGCTGCGCGATCTGCTTGTTGGGCATCCCGGTGAGCATCGCCTCGAGGACCTCGTTCTCCGCGGGCGTCAGCGCCGCGGCGGCCCGGCGGTGGCGGATCACCGCCCGCCGATGATCGCGGCGCTCGACGACCGGCCCGACGATCTCCTTCAGGTGTTGCGCCAACCGCTCCGGCGGACTCGGCACCACCAGCAGGCCCCGCGCGCCCTGATTCACCAGCGACATCATCTGGTCGAAGGTCACGTCGCTCGCCGCCACGGCGATCACCGAATGCGCGGCGGCCTGCTTCGCCCGACGGACCCACTGCTGACCAATCAGTCGCTCCGCCTGGCCGACGATGATCACCACGTCCGCGGGCTCGTACGACGCGTGGCCGTCCAACCGCGATAACTGCTCGATCCACATCTCGAGAGAACCGACCTCGCGGCCCTCGGCATGAATCATCCGCGCGGCGGACATCACCAAGGCCGTGTCCGCACCGCTGCAGCTGACGACGTCCAGCAGCGGTTTGGGCGCCGGCTCCGAAGAGGCGGCCTGTTCAGGGGCCCCGTCATGGCTGGCTAGAGAAATCGTGACCATGCGAGGGGGATACAACCAGCAGCTAATCAGCTCCGTCAGAGCCGTCGACCGTGAATCTCGTTACAGATTCGTGAAACCCGTAAGGATCGGGCTGTCCGAAGAGTGTACTGCTAGGCCGATTTCTGCGAGCGTATTGCCGCCAAATCCGGCGATTCATGCCTAAAACCGCAGGTTTTTTGCACTGCTCGTTAGTAGAAATCCACCTATTGTTGCCGCGCGCAAGCGGCATTCCCCTGGGATTCTGCGCACGGGCGCCGGTTCACGCCGGGAGCCGGTGAGCGGCCCTCAGAACCGGCGGCTACGGCCGCATCGCTGCTAGCACCAGGTCGTCGCCGGGGCTGGCGACCGTTTCTACCTCGCCAATTCGAGTCGGCAGGACGAAACGGACCTCGCCGTCTTTTACCTTCTTATCCCGCCACATCAGCGCCGACAACTCGCCCAGGTCGATCCCCTCGGGAATCGCCGTCGGCAGCCCGAAGCGCTCCAGTAGCTCGACTTGACGCCGCGTCGCCTCGGCGTCGATCCGCCCCATCCGCTCCGCCAGCCGCGACGCGCAGGCGATCCCGATCGCGACCGCCTCGACGTGGAGCAGTTCGCTATAGCCGGTCGCCGCCTCCAGCGCGTGCCCGAACGTGTGGCCGTAATTGAGCTTCGCGCGGAGGCCGCTCTCTTCCCGCTCGTCCGCCTCGACCACGTCGGCCTTCAGCCGGCAGCTCCGCTGGATGATCTCGCGCAGCACGGCCGGCTCGCGGGCGTCGATCGCGTCGACGTTGGCCTCCAAGAACGCGAAGAAGTCGGCGTCGAGGATCACGCCGTACTTGACCACCTCGGCCAGCCCCGCGGCGAACTCGCGCTCGGGGAGCGTCCGCAGAACGGCCGTGTCGATGAGCACGCCGTCGGGCTGCCAGAAGGCGCCGACCATGTTTTTGGCGCCCTCCAGATTGACGCCCGTCTTGCCGCCGACCGAGCTATCGACCTGCGCGAGCAGCGTCGTCGGGACCTGGAAGAACCGCAGCCCCCGCGCGAACGTCGCGGCGACGAAACCGGCGATGTCGCCCACCACCCCGCCGCCGACCGCCACCACGACGGTCTGCCGGTCGCAGCCCTCGTCGAGCATCGTATGCCAGAGGTCGGCGATCACGTCGGTCGACTTGCTCATCTCGCCGGCCTCGACGACCAGCACGTGCGACTCGATCCCTGCATCGACGAACCGGTCGGCCAGCGCGTCGCCGTAGAGCTCGTCGACGTTGGCGTCCGTGATCACCACGACGTGCCTAGCCCCGCCGCGCTCGGCGACGAACTCGACCGCCCGCTCGAGCAGGCCCTCTCCGATCTGGATGTCGTAACTCCGCTCGGCGAGGGAGACGCGGACCGTGGCGACTTCGTTGCTCATAAGTTGGGTCAATCTATCAGACGCCGCTCGGCGCGATCAGTCACGGCCCGACGGGTCACGACTCAGCACGCGCGGCTGGAGTCGGTCGAGGTCGGCGGGTTGGACGATGATCTGTCGGCAGAAGCCGGTATGGACACGGACGTAATGCAGGTCGGCCGCCGCGGCGGCTTCGGCGTGAAGCAGCCGCTCGAGCCGCCGGCGCTGGGCTGGCTCCCAATCGGCCACCGCCGCCCGGGCCTCTGGCGGCCAAAGTGTCTCGAACTCGACCACCAGGGCTTCGCGGTAGGGGTCGAAGGGGTCGGACATGGCAAGTAGCAGGGAACTGGCGAAGCCCACCCTGCTAGCGTGGCGGGCCGCGAAAACGGGGCAACAAGCGACTATACCGCACCACCCTGGCGGAGCCGAGCGGGCCAGCACAGCACGCCCCCAGCTTGAGGAAGAGCTTTACGGGCAGACTGTCAGCAATTCCGGTTCCCCCGGGGGAGGGCCTGCGTCACAGAGGGCGGCGCCGGACAGGTCGGGGGCCGGATTGGTCTGGGGTTGGGGGGATGGCGTCCGCTAGGCTCCCGCCTCGCAAAGCGTCACCCCCCACCGCCCGCATCCCGCCCCCAACGTTCCAGGCCCGCGCCCATGCACACCCTCGCCGTCATCAACCAAAAAGGGGGCGTCGGCAAGACGACGACAGCCGTCAACCTCGCCGCTTCGCTCGCCAGGGCCGGTCAGCGCGTTGGGCTGATCGACCTCGACCCCCAAGCGCACGCGTCGCTCCACCTGGGCGCCGACCCCCGCGGGACCGACCCCACCACCTACGACCTGCTGA
>JBGSJY010000257.1:0-12301 GCA_041741515.1 Pirellulales bacterium
GCCAGCTCAAGCTCGCCCATCGCGACGGCGTAGAGCGGCGCCGCTGCTGGCGTTGAGAGCATCACGCGCCATGCTTTGCGGGTCGCGATCGGCGCTTTGCGGCCGAGTTCTTGGCGGAGCGTCCACGTCCAGGCCTTGGCGATCGCGTCGGCGTAGCGGGGGGGCATCGCAGGGGGGACCGCACACGGTTCGACACCGATCGCTAGCGACTCGGTCAGCTCGTCGATAGCAGCGACCAAGTGGTCGCCCTGCTCGGACATCGAGGTGCGGAAGCGGCTGCGAAGTTCGGGGGCGATTTCGAACAGACGGCGGTAGAACAGGCGGACTACGGTGTCAGCAACGGGGGCTGCATCATTCCATGATGCGCAAATCAGCTTGATCTCGTGCGGAGACATGATAGTTGGGGCCACTTTGGGCGGGCGGGGTGGGCTGGGCGGGACTCATCACACCAGGACAAGCGTGACGGCGCCGCTTTCGTTACCGGTGAAGCCGTTACATCACGGCGAAGTAATTCTCGACGGCGAAGTCGAAATTCTCCCGCGACATGACGATCGGACGCTTGGTGTATCGGCAGTAGTTCACAACTTGCTGCAGCAGGTCGCGGGGTTGGCAGGCCCGGTAGGGCCGATTAACCGACTTGTAATGCTTCTCGACGAGGTAGTCGACGGCGGTTTGCTCGTAAGAAATCCCGAGCTTTTTTGCCATGATGACTATCAGCTTGCGGAAGGCCGCCTCGGTGGGGTCGATCACCTCGATCTTGTACGGGATCCGCCGCAGGAAGGCGTCGTCAACCAAGTCGCGCGGTTCGAGGTTGGTCGAGAAAATGATCAGCTGGTCAAACGGGACCTGGATCTTCTTCCCGCTGGACAGATTGAGATAGTCGTAGCGCTTTTCGAGCGGCACGATCCAGCGGTTCAGCAATTCGTCGGTCGTCATCCGCTGGCGCCCGAAGTCGTCGATCACAAGCGTGCCGCAGTTGCTCTTCATCTGGACGGGCGCCTCGCTGACGTTGGTGAGCGTGTTTAGCGTCACCTCGAGCGAGTCCATCGTCAGCTCCCCGCCGACGACGATCGTGGGGCGTTTGATCCGCACCCAGCGGTGGTCAATCTTGCGATCGTCCAGCAGCCCGCCGGAAGCCTCGATCGGCGCCTCTTCGTGCATGCTGGGGTCGAACAGCCGCATGATCTCGCCGTCGATGCCGACGGCGCGGGGGATCCAGATGTGCTCGCCGAAGGCCTTGGTGACGCGCTCGGCGATCGAGGTCTTGCCGTTGCCCGGGGCGCCGTAGAGGAAGAGGCCCCGCCCCGAGTTGATCGCAGGGCCCAGGCGGAGCAGCATGGCCTCGTCGATCAAGAGGTCCTGGAACGCTCGCTGCAGGTCGGTCTCGGTCGGGTGCTGATCGGCAATGGTCTGGGTGCTGACGCTCTGGATGTAGTTTTCGAGCGGCACCGGCGCAGCGCCGTAGTAGGTGCAGTGGTCGGTGAGCTTCTTGGCCCGGTCACGGCCGACGCCCGTCAGCGTGAAGACGTAGTCGTTCATTATCGCCGCGGCTTTATGAGCGACCATCTGGTCGTCCTTCATCGACTGCAAAAGCGGGTCGATCAACCGGAACGGGAGGCGCACCTGCTCCGCCAGGTCGCGGCCGGAGGCCTCGGCGCGGGCGTTGAGGTACTTGAGGATCAGGTTCTCGACCTCGGTCTCGGAGAGGCCCGCGGCCCGGAAGGTCGTCGGCTCGGCGGGGTACCACGCGGCGCGCTCGCTGGGGTTTGTCAACGACGCATCAGACGCGGGACACGACGTCGGGGCCGAGGAAGCGCTTCCCCCCGCCGCCGGCGCGGGCGCGTCGGGCGGAGCGGCTTGATTGCGACCTCCCAACTCTTCGCTCGTGAGTTGATGGATGCGACTCAAGAGTTCGTCGAGCCGCCGTACGCCCTCCTGGGGGGCGCTGGCGGCGGGGTCCGTCGTCGGGTTGCGGGGCGAGGCGGGGAACATGGTCGGGTCGCTGGTCAAAAATAAAGAAGTCGGTAGCGCCGAAAAAACTTAGGCCGCCCTGCGTGGGGGGAGGGGACGACCCGCCGTGCCGCCGGCGAATCGGAGTCCGTTTGGTCGGGTCGCACCGGTCGAGACGTCTGCGTCTTGCGAAGGTCGCAAACGTCCGCCCCGTCGGCGACGAACGCGACGCGTCAGCGCCGATACGAACTAGTCTTGACCCAGTGTGTCACCACCCTGACTGGCAGCCCGATCCGTGTCGTCCACCTCCGCCGCCGCTCCGTCCCTCCGCGCCGCTTTCGAAGCCGGCGAGGGTTGTCTCTCGCTCCGATCGGGCGATCGCGCCATCGATCCATCGATCGAGCCGATGTTCGAGCAGCTGACCGGGCTGTGCACGCTGCCTGCGGTTGCGCAGCGGGTGATCCAGATCGCGGACGACCCGTCGACCGACTCCCAAGACCTGCTGGCGGTAGTCGAACAAGACCCGGCGGTGGCGGCCCGGCTCATGCAAGTTGTGAACTCGGCGTACTGCGGCCTCCGCAACCCGGTCGGCGACCTCCGATCGGCGATCACGCTGCTGGGCCTGGAGCGTGTCCGCAGCCTAGCCCTGACAATCTCGATCGGTTCGACCTTCGGCAGGCCGACACCCGTTGGGCTGCTCGATCCGCTGCGTCTGTGGGATCACTCGGTGTGCGTGGCGACGATCAGCCGGTTGATCGCCTCGCGCAGCGACGTCTGCCCGCCCGAAGAGGCCTACCTGGCTGGGCTGGTGCACGACATGGGCCTGCTGTTTATCAATCAACACCTCACTAAGTTGGCGCCGCGGGTTATCGCCCACGTGCAGTCGGGGATGTCGCTGCCGAACGCCGAGCGCCGCGTGCTCGCCTTCGACCACGCGCAGGTCGGGGCGTACGTCGCCTGGCGGTGTGGGTTTCCGCGCAACATCGTCTCGGCGATCGATTTCCACCACGCTCCGGCGACCTGCCCGGACGAGGCGGCGCCGCTCGTGCGGGTGGTCTGCGTCGCCAACTACCTTGCGACACGCTACGGGCGCGGGTCGCTCGAGGGGCGTCGGCTCCCCGCCCCCGGCGAAGGTATTCTCAACCCGATGGGGCTCAACCTCCCCGCGCTCCGCCACCTCTGGGAAGAGCTCCCGGTGACGGTCGCCGAAGTGCACCAGTTGACGGCGTAGCACGCCCCTTCGCACGCCGGACCCGCGGCCAGAGAATCGTAGGCGGCGAAGACTCTCGCCTGTCACCGTCCTACCCGAAGTTGCCGAACCAGAATGCAAGCCGTCATCACCGCTGTGGGACCCGATCACCGCGGCTTGGCGGACCCGATTGTTCATTCGGTCACGGAAGTCGGCGCGAATATCGCCGAGATCCAGATGTACGACCGCGATGACGCCCACGTCTTCTCGATGCTGACGCGGATCGAGCTCGAGCCGGCCCGCTACGCCGACCTCCGCGACGCGATGGTCGGGGTCTCCGAGGCGACCGGCCTGTCGATCCGCACCTGGTCACCCGACCTGCCGAAACTTGAGGATCGCCAGCCGCGGCTGGCGATCTGCGTCACCTATCGTCCCGAAACGCCGCTGGCCCTGCTGGGGGCGATCCGCGACGGGCGCATCCGCGGCGAGGCGACTGTCGTTCTCAGCAACCGCGAGAACCTACGGGGCGTCGCCGACGACTTCGGCGTCCCGTTTCGGCTCATCGGTGACGGATCCGGAGAGCCCGACGACGAGGCGATGATCGACCTCTGCGACGGGCTGGCGATCGACTACATCGTGCTCGCCCGCTACATGCGCGTGCTGCCGGCCGCCAGCTGCTGGAAGTACGCCGGGGGGCGGATCATCAACCTCCACCACGGCCTGCTGCCCAGCTTCCCCGGCATGCGGCCCTACCACGAGGCGTACGCCAGCCGGATGCTCGCCTACGGGGCGACCTGCCACTTCATCGTCCCCGAGCTCGACGCGGGTAACCAGATCATCAACCAGGCGACGTACTGCGTCCCGCCGGGGACCAGCCTCGACGAGGTGATCCGCCGCGGACAGGAGGCCAACGAGCCCCAATGCCTGGTCGAGGGCGTCCGTCGAGTCGTCGACAACGAGGTGCGGCTGCACTTTAACCGCGTAGTCGCTGCGCATACCGTGGGGTGAGCGACCGTGGGACGCGGACTATCCTGAGGGGATCGCTTTCGCCACCCGGACTCGCCGCACGATGAAGACCCGCTTGTTCTCCGTCTTGGGACTGGCTTCGTTGGCCGCCGCTTGCCTACCTGCCGCCGCTGCGGAGCCGGCGACGAAGCCCGCCGGACTCCGGCCGGGCGACACGATCATGATCGTCGCGCCGTCGGGCGATCTCGAACAGAAGCGTATCGAGCTGGCCGTCAAGCGGCTGGAGGAGCTTGGCTTTAAGGTCATCGTCCCCGAAGATGTCTACAGCCAATGGGGCTATCTGGCAGGGAGCGACGAGCGCCGCGCCGCGGAGCTGATGCGGGCCTTCACCGACCCCGAAGTCGACGCCATCTTCCCGGGGACCGGCGGCTATGGCGTGATGCGGATGCTCGACCTCCTCGACTACGACGCGATCCGCGCGAACCCGAAGGTCGTCATTGGCTTCAGCGACATCACTGCGCTGCACATGGCGCTGGCCAAGAAGTGCAATCTGGTGACGTTCCATTCGCCCAACCCGCAGTGGGGCCTGGGGAGCGACAACGGCTTTCCCGAGTACAACGCCAAGTACTTCTGGCGCTGCCTGATGGCGCCGCAGAACGGCGGCGAAGAAGGCTTCTCTTACGAGACGCCCCCGGATGAGCCGCTGCGCGTCCTTGCGCCGGGCGTCGCCGAAGGTCCGCTGTGCGGCGGGAATCTGTCGCTGGTCGCGGGCCTCACCGGCACCGAGTACGAGCTTGAAACGGAAGGACGCGTGCTATTCCTCGAAGACGTCAATGAGCAACCCTACCGCGTCGATCGCATGCTCCGCCAGCTCAAGCTGTCGGGGCAGCTCGACAAGCCGGCCGCGGTCCTCCTCGGCCAGTTCAGCGGTTGCGAGGCGGACGGCGACGGCACGAGCCTCTCGCTGGCGGAAGTCTTGCTCGACTACTTCGCCGACGCCCCCTACCCGGTGGTCTACAACTTCCCGGCCGGCCACGTCGTCGACAACGCGACGCTGCCGCTGGGCGTGCGGGTGAAGGTTGACG
This sequence comes from Pirellulales bacterium, assembly GCA_041741515.1. Lineage (GTDB taxonomy): Bacteria > Planctomycetota > Planctomycetia > Pirellulales > Lacipirellulaceae > Botrimarina. The sequence continues at coordinate 5,191 of JBGSJY010000257.1, forward strand.
CCAATCAGCGTCAGGTCAGCGTGTTGGAAAACGCTGTATCGGCCGAATAGCCGTCGATCTTTAACGGCAAAAATTCTGGGCGATAATCGAAAACCCCGGCGAAACTGGGGTTGCTTGGCCCGCCGGGGGCTCCTAATTTCCCGCCGCCTCGGGTCGAGACCCGGGGTTGGTCTCTTCTACCGGACCACCAAGCAGGAGCAATCTGCGCCGATAGCGCGCCCGCGGGGGCCCGCTGCGTCGCGGTACGCACACCGAATGCACTTGCTCGGGCCCACCTCGATAGGGAAGTCAGGGATGCCAAGCCGTAACGCTACTCCGTTAGCGCTAGTCGCTCTCGCCACGCTGCTCGCCACGGACTCTGCCGTCGCGCAGCAGCTCACGATGCCGAGCGATCCCCTCGCCGGGACGGTCATCTCGTCGAGCGATCCCGCGCCTGGCAAGGCGCCGCTCACGCCCAACAGCGTCAACGCGGTCCCCATGGGCGGCGATATCGGCATGGGCATGGGCCCTTCGGCGCCCGGCTCGACCTACGCGTCGGGCTCTTATTTCAATCCCACGCTCGGCTCGCACATCCGCGCTACCTACACCTCCAATGGTTACGGCCTGCAAGACGGGCTGCTGTCGCTGGGCTCGATGATGCTGTTCGGCGCTGACGAGGGCATGACGTTCATTGATGGCCAGGTCAACATGAGCGACAACGCCGACGTCGGCTACAACGTCGGCCTCGGTTACCGCTGGATGACGCTGCCGTTGCTGCCCTTCAGCCCCGACGCCCAGAAAATCATGGGCGTCAGCATCTGGTCTGACGGCCTCAGCAAGAGCGGCGACAACTTTTTTCCGCAAGTGGGCGTGTCGCTCGAGTCGCTCGGCGACCACATCGACTTCCGCGCCAACGGTTACGCACCGGTGGGCCAGCAGACCCAGACGCGTGACTTCTTCGAGACGGGCGCCCTCACCTATTCGGGCAACACCCTCGCGTCGCAACTGCAGGGCGTCGCGGATACGGCCCTGACGGTGGGCGAGGCGGAAGTCGCCGGTCGGATCGCCGATCTCGACGCCTGGGTGTTCGGCGGAGTTTACGGCTTCAACGGCGGCGAGTTCGATGGCGTCGGCGGCAAAGTCGGTCTGCGTGGCTATGCGACGCCCGACCTGATGATCTCGATCGCGGTCGCCAACGATGACGAGTTCGACACTAACACGATGCTGAACCTGACCTGGTTCGTCGGCCGCACACGCGTCGAGAACTGCCCCAGGGGCGAGCTCCGCGACCGGTTCCGCCAACCAGTCCTTCGCAACAACTACGTCGCGTTGCAGCAATCGGTCGCCTTCTCGACCGGCGGTCCGGTGCTCGACGCCAACGGTCAGCCGTTCGACATCGTCCACGTCGACAGCACCGCGGCGGCGGGCGGCGATGGCACGTTCGAGCGTCCGCTCAACTCGCTCGACAACCTGCTGACCAACAGCCAGACGGGCGACATCGTCCTCGCGCACGGCGGCAGTGTCTTCACCGGCCAGTCGGCAACGCTGCAAAGCGATCAGACTTTTGTGGGCGAAGGCGGCAACAACTCGTTTAGCGTCATGACCTCGAGCGGCAGCACCGTCAACCTTCCGGAGACATCACCCGGCGCCATGGCGGGCCCGATCCCGCAGATCAATGGCTCGCAAGTGAACGGCCTACCGGGCGCCGGCGTGGTCCTCGCCGACAACAACACGGTGCAAAACCTCTCGTTCAACGGCGGCGTCAACGCGATCACGACCGACGCGGTCAACGGCTCGAACAACTCGACGCTACAGGACCTGACGATCGCCAACACCACCGGCAATGCAATCAACCTAGTCGCCGCCGTTGTCGCCGACACGGACGACGTCGATAACGACGGCAATACGACCGAGCTGGTGAACCTCCTCGGCACGGTAGCGATTGACAACGTCACGTTCTCAGGGAACGGCGGGAACGACATCGCTATCAATGGCGACGCAACCGGCGCTCAATCGACGCTCGCCGAGGCGATCACGATCTCCAATGTCACGTCAAGCGGAGCAGCGAATCCGAGCATCGCGATTAGCAACACGACGAGCGTCACCGGCAGCGCGACCAATATCACCAACTACAGCTACAACGGCGGGACCACCGGCGGCGGTCTGCTGCTGACCAACACGGGATCGGCGACCACGGTCACCGAGTCCGACTTCACCGGCGGCAACGCCCCCGCGGTCGCGGTCAACGGCTCCACCGGCACGGTCACCGTCGGCAGCACCAACACCATCGACGACGTGACCGGCACGGCCGTCTCGGTCATCGGCAACACTGCGGCGGTGAATATCGGCGCCGCGATTGACACCGCCAACACCGTCACCGGTGGCGGCGTCTTCGTCGAGGACAACGAAGGCATCGTCAGCTTTACCGGCGCGATCACCGCCAACGGCGTCAACGCCGTCGAACTGAACGACACGAAGGCGAACGTGACCTTCGGCAACGCGGCCGACATCACCCACACGGGCGCCGGCAACGCGATGTTGATCACCAATGCGGGCTCCAACACCACCAACACGGCGCAGGTCACCGTCAGCGGCGACATCACTAACTCGGGCGGCCGCGCGGTCCAGATCTCGGGTGGCGACGGCGCCATCACCTTCAACGGCGTGGTCAACGACACCGGCACGGGCGTCAGCATCACCGATCGCGAGAACGTTGCGACGTCGGTGGTCGTGTTCAACGGCCAGACCACGCTGACGACGGGCGGCAACGACGCCTTGACGCTCGCCAACAACGGCGCTCTCTCGGCGACGAGCTTCAGCAACCTCGACATCACCACGACCGGAGCCGGCAACGGCATCGTCGGCAATAACAGCGGCGTGCTGAATATCACCGGAACAGGCAACACAATCGCGACCGCGACCGGCCGCGCGATCGACCTGACCGGCGGCTCGTCCGGCAACGGCATCATCTTCCAGTCGGTCAATGTCAATGGCGCCGACCGCGCCATCCTGTTGTCTGACTTCAACGGCGTCGCGACCGTCAATGGCGGCACGATGACCACCACCGGCCAGACGATCCAGACAGAGAACGCGGGGCTGGTGCTGAACGACGTCGTGATCGATTCGGGGGCCGACCAGGCGATCAGCGTCACGGTCAACAACGCCACTAACCGCACCGTCACCCTCACCGATATCGACGCCAACGGCGGCGACCTCACGCTCCGCACGGGCGCCGCCGCCGCCGGCGCGATCACCGCGACGGTCAACAACACCGGCTCGACCGCGGGCGCCGCCGGCCAGTTCGGCGAGGTGGTCTTCGACTCGAACGGCTCTGGCAATAGCTCGCTGTCGATGACCGAGGTGAGGACCGACGGCGGCTTCAACTACGACGTCGATGGCGCCGGCAACCTCTCGACGACGATGACGAACGTCACGTCCTCGGGCGCCGGCGCGACGACGCTTGACGTCACCTCGACCGGCAACGGCATTTTGACGATGAACAACGTCAACACGGGCGGGACGATCGCCGCCAACAGCACCGCCGGCGCCGACGGCGACCTCATCGTCAGCGTGTCCAATTCGGGCAACACCACCGCGTTCGGCCCCATCACGTTCAATGACCTGGGCGACGGGGTCGCGACCGCATCGTTCACCAATTCGCGCAGCACGGGCGGGATCGACTTCGACGCCGCCCGCAGCGGGAACGCTTCGCTCACGGTCTCGGGCGGCGAGTACGGAGGCGACATCACTGCCACAGCGGCGAACACACTCACCGGTTCGTTCACGGCCCGCGTGACGAACGGCGCAGCGATCACCGGGACGGGGTCGCAGGTGATCTTCGACGCGCAGAACACGGGTCAGGTCACGTATCAGGTCAGCGGTTTGTCGTTCAACACGGGCGCCAGCGTACCCGCCATCGACCTGAACCTTGGCGCCAACGTCACGACCGCGGACGTCACCGTTTCGGGCAACAGCGGCATTGACGGCGTGGAAACGCTAGCCGCCAGTGTGCTTGAGCTCGACATTGCCGCGGGGGTCGTCGATTTCCTGCTGAGCGGTAACAACTTCACTAACAACGCCGGCGCCGGTGTCGAGACGGTTCGCGTGATCAACAACGGCACGACGCTCAACGCGACCTTGACGAGCAACACGCTGGAAAATGGCGGAGCCGGCGGCGAACTGTTGCTACAGAACGCCAGCGGTTCGGTCACCAATCTGTCCGCTTCAACCAACGGGCCCACGGGCGCGGCGTATGTGTTCGATAATCTTTCCGCACAAGACGACTTCAACGTTCGGGGCGCCAACGCCGCGGCCGTGCAGAGCGCGAACCCCGCGAACATAACGTTCACCGGCTTGTTCGATTTCGACAGCAACCTCGTGGTGCCCACTCCGTGAGCGATACACGATGCTCTCACGCAGCCTGAGTTGTCCCGAGTGCCAGTGGCGGACGGTCAGCGGACCGGCCGACATCGCCTCGCGGCTGCGGCTGGTGGGGATGCTGCGGCGTGACGGCGATCCCGACGAGGCGATTCTCGCCGCGCTGTTGCCCGAGGCGGCGGCGCGGATGACCTGTCCGGGGTGCAAGCGGATCGGGCTGGTAGTCGGCGATGCCGACGAAATTGAGGACGAGTACGATTGGCAAGCAGCCGTCCTCTGCGACCGCTGTCGCCAGCCGATCGACCCCGAACGCCTGGAGGTCTTCCCGGAAACGCGCCGTTGCGTTCCTTGCCAGGCGAAGGCCGAAGCGGGTGAAGCCGAGCCGGACGAGCCGGAGTACTGCCCGAAGTGCGGGTCGCTCGTCGAGCTGCGCGTGAGCCGCGGTAGCGGGCTGACGCGTTACCGGCGCTTCTGTACCGGTAACCCCTCATGCCGGTTGTAGTCAGCGGGCCCGTATCGTGGCGAGCCGGGAAGCGATTGGACCGACAGCTGTGGCCCTACCCGCGGCTAGCGCCGACAGCTCACTCAGCGACGGCGCGCGGCGCCGGCCAGTCCGAGCATCGCCAGGAAGAGCGTGGTGGGCTCGGGGATCGCCGTCGCCAGGGCGTTGCCACCCGATGCCGATGATGACACGGAGATCGTGTTCAGCGACGGCAGCACGCCCGACGAACCGTCGGCGTGGCGGGTGAGGTTCGCGATCGTGTCGAAGCCGAACGCCTTTTGCAGCGGGCCGACGAACGAGATGTTGCTGCTCGATACGACGGCGGCCGACTCGATCACGACGAGGTCTCTGTCCGAGGCGAGCGGCACGTCGGTGTAGGCTAAGCTGCCCGGCTGGCCGACGGCTGAGCTGAGGTCGATCTTCTCCAGGCCCATAATGCGGTCGATGGGCGCCATGTCCGAGATCCTCGCAAAGGGGACGAAGCCCTGGCTATCGAGGAAGGAGTTATCATTGAGGCTTACGAAGAAGCTCGCCGAACCGCTGTTAGGGCCCGCCGACGAGAGCGCAAGCGATACGGTGCCCCGGGTGTTGGTCAGGCCAGTCGTGTCGAAATCGACCTGTCCGTCGCCGTTGGAATCGACGACGACCGGGTTAAGCGAGGGAGTCGAGTCCCACCCGCTGGCGGGGACGTCGCTCAGCGAAACGCTGCTCGTCCGGAAGCTGCCGATCTGCAGGACGAAGTCATCGACGGCCCGATTCACCACCGAGTTGTGGTAAACGCCCGCCGCCACGTTGGCGACCATGTTGTCGACCAGGGGCTGGAGGTTGGCGTTGTTCGTCGGGTTGAGCAGCATGTCGAACGCGCCGACGCTGGTCTGGAAGCGGATCGTCTGAGCCGGCGCCAAAGAGGCCAAGGCCAGCAGCAGGGCCAGCGAGGCGCAGGTGAGCGGGACCAATCGTGGGGCGCTAGACATGTCGGGTGCGGCCGGGCGTCGATGAACGGGGAGAGAACCTCCGGCGTGAGGCCGGTCCCTTCAGCCTAGTCGGAACGGCCCGCAGGGTCCCGCCATTGGAGACGTTTTTCGTCCATCCGCGGCCGCCAGGGCCCTACAACCGGACTGACAACCGGAAGGGGAACTGGTGGCTCTCGGCCCACCGGGTGGGTATCATCCTCGTTTCTCCGCCCCCTGCGATTGACGCCCGTAATGCCCCGCCTCCGCATCCTCCCCCTGCTGACGCTGCCCGCCGCCGGTTGGTTGGCCGCCGGATGGCTCGTCGCCGGACAGCTCGTATCTTGGGCGGCGGCGTCGGAATTCCGTGAGACCCAGCGGTTCGCCGATGCGGTCGAGGCGGTCGAGGGGTATGTGGACCAGTACGGCGCGGACAACGTCTGGCTCGTGATGGACATCGACAACACGCTGCTGGCGATGCAGAGCGACCTGGGGAGTGACCAGTGGTTTGAGTGGCAAGAGTACCTTGTGTTTAACGAGCCCGATTCGCCGTACGCCGTCGCCAAGGATTTTGACGGCCTGCTCGACGCCCAGGGGCTGCTTTTCACCCTCGGGAAGATGCGACCTCCCGAAGCCGACCTGCCGGCCCTCGTTCGTAAAACGCAAGACGCCGGCGTAGCGACCTTCGTCATCACGTCGCGGGGCGCGTCGTTCCGCCCGGCCACCGAGCGCGAGCTGGACGCCGCCGACTATCGCATCGCCGAGCACGCCCCCGCGATGCGCGACGTGCCGCAGGGCGAGTTCCTTCCTTACGACCTGGACCGCCTCGAGGAATCGGGGATCCGGCCGGCGGAGGCCGAGCTCTTTGGCCTCAAAGAGCCCAAGCCGATCACGCTCGAGAACGGTGTGATGATGACGGCCGGACAGCACAAGGGCGCGATGATGCTCGTGGCGCTGCGATACGCGATCCACCCCCCCAAGGCGATCGTTTACGTCGACGACCACGCCCGCCACGTGCACCGCATCTACGACGCCCTCTCGCGTCACGGCGTCGAGACAACCGCGCTGCAGTACAAGGCCGAGGACGCCAACGTCGCCCGCTTCCGCTACGCCGACAAGCGTGACGTGGCGCAAAAGTGGCGTCGGCTCGAAGCGGCCCTCAAGGAGGTATTCAGCCTCCCCGGTCCCGAAGGCAAAGCCGTCCCCTCCGGACGCTCCGCCGAGCAACCCGTCGAGCAACCCGCCCATGCCACCGCCGACGCCGCCCCCGAGCGGGCCGCGTCGCACTGAGGCGCTGTAGCGC
>JBGSJY010000258.1:0-5467 GCA_041741515.1 Pirellulales bacterium
GACGCTCCCTCCGCCGAAGCGTCGTCGCCAGCGGCGCGTCGCGCCGCAACGGACTTGCGCGAATCGATTTCCGCGCGGGAGAGCTTGGTGTTGCGCGTCGCGCTGTCGCGGACCCCGACACCGTTGGTCTTCCCGCCCGCCATCGATCCGGTCGCGGCGAAGCAGCAGCTCGCCGAAGGCGACGCCGTGCTGGTCTTCCACGAATCGGCCGACGAGACCTACGGAGTGGTGCTCACCGCCGCGGGCGAGCACCTGTGGCGCATCGGTCCCAGTGACGAGGTAGCGGCCGATATCGAACGCCTGCTCCGCGCGATCGTCGGCTCGAGCCCCAAGCAGACATGGACCGCAAAAGACCTATCGAGCGACGCCTGGCGAGAATCGGCCGAAGCTCTTTCCAGCCGGCTGTTCGCCGAGTCGCGGCTCGACGCGAAGACACTCCGCCGGTTGTGGGTCGTCCCCGACGGCCCCTTATGGCGGGCGCCCCTCTCGGTGCTCACGCTGCCGGGATCGACCGAGGGGGCGTCGCTGGCCGACGTGGCGATCAGCTACGCGCCGACTCCCGGTTGGGCGACCCGTCCGCGGCCTGAGAGGGTCAAAGCGGGGGAGACCCGCCCGACCTGGGCGATCGCGGCCGATCCGAAGTCGGCGGCGTCGCTCAGCGGGATCGACGTGATCGCCGCGGTGGCCAAGGCGACCCCGCTTCCAAAGGGACTCGAACCGACCGTCGTGAACCTGAAGGCGACCGCGGGGCGGCTGGTGATTGACGTCGGCAATCAGTCCGCCGGGGTCGATCCCCTCGGGCTGCCCCTCACCAGCGCCGACCGCGGACAACGAGAAGTCGGGGAGTGGTCCGGCTTGCCGCTCAGCGACCCGACTGCCGTCGTGCTGCGGGCGATGGGGGGCGGTGAGGCGGGCGGAGCAAAAGTCCGCCGCGCGAAAACAGCCATCGACGCCGGCGCGCCGGAGTTGCACGTCGTCGCGTCACTGCTAGCAGGCGGCGCCGAGCCGCTGCTGGTGGAACGCTGGTCGACCGGCGGCGCGCGGTCACGCGACTACGTCGCCGAATGGATCAGCGGCCTGCAACGTCTCTCGGGGACCGAGGCCTGGGACCGGGCCCGGCGTCTGGGCTTCAGCCGCCCGATCGATGTGTCGCACGAACCGCGGCTAGCGGCCGACAGCCCGCCGGACGTGTCGCCCGAGCATCCCGTCTGGTGGGCGGGCTTCTTCGTGGTGGAATGACCGCTCCGTAGGGTCCGCTGTGCGGACCACAAAATCGGTTCCCGGAACTAGGTCCCCAACCGGGTAGCCCAGGTTCTTGAACCTGGGTCGCCACAGGGGACAAGAAGCCCCGCTGTGAGCGGGGATAAAGGTGGGTTCGAACGCCTACCGAGGCTTCTAGTGGCTTCGCCACCCGGTTCAAGAACCGGGGCTACCCGCTAAAATCCGGCCGCTAATGCGTTCCGGCTCCCTGCTCAATTGAAGTGGTGAGTTTGTGGGACTGGGAGAGTCCATCGTACGGTCCGCCCAGCGGACCCTACGCTCTAGAAGCCGATCTGCACCTGGGTGCGGAAGAGCACGCCGCGGTCGCCGGAGATCATATCGTTCAGCGGGCTGGTGACCGGCGAGCCGTCGACATAGGTGACGTCGAACGTCAGCTTGTTGATGCGGTCGTTGAGCTTGCCGTCGGTGGTCCCCGACCCCCAGTAGTAGTTGCCGCCGGCGGCATACTCGTAGGCGTCGCCGAACGGGCCCGACACGTTCGACACGCGGCCGATCACGTCGAGCCGCTTCGGCACGAGGAACACGCCCGTGTCGAGTCGGTAGCCGTAATCGTCGATCTGCGAGACGAAGATTGGAGCGGTGGCGGAGATATCCTGGATCGAGCGGAAGAACCACTCGGTCGAGAGGAACCAGCCGCGGTACTTGACGCCGAGGTCGAGGCTGGCCTTGAGGATGCGGTCGCTGACGACAGTAGCGCCGGGGCCGAGAGCGCCGTCCTCCGAGAGCAGCGTGCCGTCCGAGAGTGTCACGAAGTTGTTGTCGCCCAAGGGGAAGCCTGCGTCGCTGCGGTCGTCGGTTTTGTCGAAGGCGGTACTGGCGCCGTAGCGCACCAAGGGCGAGGCGCTGCAGGCGTAGTCGATCAGGTCGGGGCCAAAGTCGCCGAGCGGGTCGTGATAAAGCGTCGCGGCGACGGCCAAATTGTCGTCGTACTCAAAGCCTCGCCGCGTGCTGCTGCGGAGGCCGTTGCTGAGCGAGGTCTCGTAGTGCCAGCCGTCGCCGAGGTCGCCGAGCAGCCAGAGGCCGTCGGTGATGCCCGCGCGGAAGTACTCGGTCGCCATCGATCGGTCGGCGAGCGTCAAGAACCGCGACGAGACGAGCCACTCGCGGTCGCTGGCCGCTTTCCAGCGTCCCATCCGCAGCTGCAGGGCGTCGTCGAACTTGTAAGTGAAGGCGAAGAAAAGCATGTCGATGTTCGACTGCCCGTCCGAGTCGCCGTCGAGGATGAAGTAGTAAGAGAGATTCGGATCGACCGCCGTCCCCTGGAAGTTGAGCCGCACGCGCTCGGCGTCGAAATTGTTGCGATTGCGGATTTCGCGGGTGATGCCGGCCGAGTCGGTCCACTCATCGGCGGTGCGAGTGAAGCCCGTGTGCCGCAGTTGCAGACGCCCGCCGATGTACATCGAGTAGGGGTCGCGCTGGGGATCGACGCCGCGGATGAAGATCCCCTTGTCGAAGACGGCGCCGACCTCGAAGCGCGGTACGTAGGGGTCCTCGCCCGGCTCGCACGCGACGCCCAGCAGCGGCTGGTAGATCGTGGGCGTTACCGCTTCGTCGTTGACGCTGCACTCCGTTGGCGCCGGCAATCGCCGTGGTTCGTCAGCCCGTGCTAGCGAAGCCAGCACGGTGAGGGTGAGCGTAGCGGCGGCTAAGCAGGGACGGACCATCGCCCTAGGTATCGGCGTCGTTGGCGCCGCTAAGCCGCGAGCGGCGAGTCGGCCCAACCGCTCCGCGCTGCCTACCCAGACTAACCGACAAGGTTATCTCGGAACGGTATTTTCCGTGGGCGCTTCGGCGGCGGTTCAACTGGGGGCTAAGGCCCCGCGGCTGATGTTGAAAAAATCTCGTCCCTCGCCCCTCACCCCTCCCTCAATACGCATTCTTCTGCCCCAGCACGACCCATAGCGTGCGGAACAGGATCTCGACGTCCATCGTGAAGCTCCACGTGCGGATGTACTCGTGGTCGAAGCGGATACGTCCTTCCATTTTGTCGAGCGTGTCGGTCTCGCCGCGGAAGCCCATTACTTGGGCGAGCCCCGTGATGCCGGGCTTCACTTTATGGCGCAGCATGTAGCCGTCGATCAGCGTGCGGTACTGCTCGTTGTGGGCCGTGGCGTGCGGCCTCGGGCCGACGAGGCTCATCGAGCCGCCGATGACGTTGAACAGCTGCGGCAGCTCGTCGAGGCTCGTCTTGCGGATGAAGGCGCCGACGGGCGTGATTCGCGAATCGCCCTTGGTGGCTTGCTGGACGGTCGTGCCGGCGTCGCCAACCTGGCACGTTTCGACGCGCATGCTGCGGAACTTCCAGACGCGGATCTCGCGGCCGTCAAGCCCGTAACGCTTCTGGCGGAAGAAGACGGGCCCGCGGCTGGTCAGCTTCACCGCCAGGGCGACGCCGATCATCACCGGACTGAAGAGCAGCAGCAGCGCCAGGCCCGCGACGAGGTCGAACGAGCGCTTCAGCAGCCCGTCGACGCCATACAGCGGGTTCTCGTGGATGCTCACGGCGGGAAGGCCGCCGACGTTCGTGAGGCGCGCGTGGAGGAGCTCGAAGACGAAAAAGTCGGGCACGAGGTAAACGTCGGCCGTCGTGTCGGCGAGCTTGTTGAGCACGTCGCGCAGGCGGTTCTCGGCGCGCATCGGGAACGTCAGATAGACGGTGTCGATCTCGCCGGCGCGGCAGGCGGCGACAAGTTCGGCGACGCCGCCGATGACGTCACCGAGCTCGCTTGGGACATCCGTCTTGCGCGCGGCCGAGGCGATGTCGGCGGCGGCCCGGCGTCGATCGTCTTGCTCGATGGTCCGTCGGTTCTCTGCGCCCGGATCGCCAGAGGCGCTGCCCCGCCGGCGGGGCGCCTGACGGCGTTCGACGTAGCGATCGTCGTAGAAGCCGACGGTCTTGAGCCCCAGCTCGGGCATCCGGCCCAGGTTGCGGGCCAGTTGCACGCCCAGCTCATTGGCGCCGCAGATCGCGACACGCTTGGTGTTCCAACCCTCCGCTTGCAGCCGCCGCTGACAGAGCCGCAGCCCCCAGCGCACGGTCACCATGACGAGCGGCGTCGCCACGATCCAGGCGACTTTGGTCTCGTAACTGAAGCGGGCGTTGTAGGCGCTCACCAGCCCCACTCCTAGCAAGACCGCGACCGTATAGGCCCAGGTCATCGCGAGGCAGCCGAGCTCGCCGCGGAGCCGGGCGCCGCGCCAGCTGCGGTAGACGCCCGTCAGCTCGCTGACGGCGTGGAAGACGACGATCGCCGCGGCCGTGACGCCGAGCCACTCGTTCACCAATGAGAGGCCGGCTCCGCCGCCGACGGGGGTGAGCTTGGCCGCCGCGTACGAAACAGCGGCGATCGCGGCGGCGTCGATGACGCGGTGCAGGCTGGTTTGCAGGCTGGGGGCGGAGGTGATCCCGCGATGAATCGTCGACATGAGGCTCTCTTCTTGGCGGACAGACCGGTGGGGAAAGGGTAGGTTGCAGCCCCACGGCAGGCGGCCCCTTCGCAGCCCGTCGCGGGCCCTCCTGTGGGCTAAGGGGCCGGGATGGCGTAGCCTGGGGGGATGAGCAGGCGAGCGGGTTTGGGGGAACAGGCGGGCGGCGACGAATGCGCCGTTTTTGCGAACCCCCGGCGCCAGCCCTCCGCACTACGGCTACTGAGGGCTACGGCTACTGAGGACTGCGGCTACTGAACTGGGCGGCTACAGAGGAAAGCGGCTACTTAGTGAAGACAACCGGCCGGCGCAACGCCGTGACATCGAAGGACAGGGCGGTATGGGGACGCGACTTTTCGGGCTTCTGGTCGGCGGGCTGTTGCTCGCCGGCGTGGGAACGAGCCACGCCGAGGAGGCTTCCCGGCTCGCCGTGGAGGACGCCATGAAAGCGGGCCACTGGGACGAAGCGCTACAGATGGCGCAGCTGCGCCTCGACTCGGGCGACGGCCAGCGAGAGGACCTGCAAGCGGCGGCTGTCTGCTTGCAGCGGCTGAACCGAGCCACGGAACTCGACGCCCTCATCGAGCGGGCCGTCGCCCGTTACCCGAAGTCGGCCGCAATGTTGTTGGGCGCCATGGAGGCCTACGCCAACGCCCCGCATTACGGTGTCGAGGTCGCTGGCGAGTTCCGCCGCGGTCCCCAGCGCGGTGGGGGCGCGATGCTCTCGAGCGAGGACGCCGACCGCGTCCGCGTGCTGCGG
>JBGSJY010000259.1:0-5939 GCA_041741515.1 Pirellulales bacterium
GGCGCCGCCCAGCCGCAGGTTCCGGCGCTGCCGACCGAGCCGATGGGCTACGTCGAGTACGCGAACAAGGACCTGCCGGCCCACTTCAAGTTCGGCGACGTCGCCGCACGTGACAACACGCCGGCCGACAACCTGCTGACCGACGCTGGGGCGACGCTGGGCCGCGTCCTCTTCTACGACAAGCGTCTGTCGCACGACAACAGCACGGCCTGCGCGTCGTGCCATAACCAGGCCAATGGCTTCTCAGACCCCGACAGGGTCAGCGAGGGGATCGACGGCCAGCTCGGTACGCGGCACGCGATGGGACTGGCGAACACACGGTACTACGTCACCGGCGCCATGTTCTGGGATGAGCGGGCCGAGTCACTCGAGGCCCAGGCGCTAATGCCAATCGAGAATCCGATCGAGATGGGTTCGACGCTTGCCGAAGTCGTCGGCAAGCTCGGCGAGACCGTGTTCTACCCCGAGTTGTTCGAGGCCGCCTTTGGCACGCCCGACATCACGCCCGAGCGGATCGGCAAGGCGATCGCGCAGTTCGAGCGGGCGATGGTCTCTTACCAGTCGAAGTACGACACGGCCTTTGCCGCGGGTTCAACGACGCCCAACTTCGAGCAGGTATTTACGGCTGATGAACTCGCGGGCGAGGCGATTTTCCACGGCGTGGGGCGTTGCAGCGGCTGTCACACTACCGAGGCGCATGTGGGCGAGCTCGTGTCGAACATCGGCCTCGACGGTGACCCGATTGACGGGGAACCCGTCGACGAGGGCCTCGGGGAGGGACGCTTCAAGACGCCCTCGCTGCGGAACGCCGCCGTCCGCAGCCATTTTATGCACGACGGCCGCTTCTCGACCCTCGAGGAAGTCGTCGAGTTCTACAACTCCGGTGTTCAGGACAACCCCGCTCTCGACCAATCACTCCGCAACCCGCTCCAACTCGCGCTCACCGAGCAAGAGGTCTCACAGCTCGTGGCCTTCCTGGAGACGCTCACCGACGAGGTCTTTCTGACCAGCGAGTTGTTTTCCGACCCCTTCGTGACGCTTTCGGGCGATTACAACGGCGACGGCGCCGTCGATGGGGCGGACTACGACCTATGGGCCGCGACTTTCGGTGAGACGGCCACGCTCGACGCCGACGGCAACGGTGATGGCGTCATCGATGCGGCCGACTACACCGTGTGGCGTGACAACTTGGGGCTGACGTGGGAGTCGCTGTCGTCGCTGGCAAGCGTTACGACCGCGACGCCGGAGCCGACGGCGCTGGTGCTGGTGGGGCTGGCGCTTCTCGGTGTGAGCCGTCGGCGCTAGCCGCGGGTGACAGTTCCCATGGTGGGAGGCCTTTCCAGACGCCGAGTTCGCGCACCATGCCGGACATGGCTAAGCCACCGTCATGAGACCCCTCCCACAACCCGGTTTCTCTCTTGGCGCCAATTGAGCCCTCGGCGCTCGCCGCGGGTGGCCTTGGGGAGACGCATCGTGGCGCTACCCGCGGCTAGCGCCGACGGTTCACCGTTGACGCCAAGCAGCTGATGGCGCCCAGGAGGGTTACCGCCAACCCTGCCGGCTCGGGCACGGCGCGGAACGCGCCGACCGACGTGGTGCTGCCGAAATTCGCTAGCCAGACGTCGTAGTCGGCGGCGGTGAATCGGCCGCCGGTGTTGTCTCGCCAGACGGTGTAGTCGGCCGCATCGACGACGCCGTCGCCGCTGTAATCGCCCGGCAGATAGGCGACGGTCAGGTACTGGTCCGCCGCGACCGATTGGATTGCCTGTTTCGAGCCGTCGGGCCAGACGACGAGCAGCTCGTCCACGACGGTCGCGTCGGCGAGGCCGAAGTGGACCGGCAGGTCGCTCTGGTTGAACGTGTTGATGTTGGTGTTCGCGTCGCGGCGGAGCGTTTCGCCGGCGAGGACCCCCTCATCGATCGTCGCGTAAATCGACGAGCCCAGCCCGGTGGTATTCCAGGAGGGGCCCTCCAGCTCGATGTAGAGCCAATGGTTGCCGTTCGTGGAAGCGTTGCTGAGGTAGACCCGCTCGGGCGAAGGCAAACCGCCGTACGTGGAATTGTTCGGGTCAATCAGGTCCTGGTCCCCATCCCGGTCGAGATCGCCCCACGCGCTGTCGTACGCGCCCGCGCCGACCGGGGCGCCGGCGGCGGCGACGTTGAGTCCCTCGGCGGCGGTCACGTCGGTAAAGGTCCAGTTGCCGTCGTTGCGGAACAGCCGCTGGTTGCCGAACGAGGCTAGGTTGTCGTGGAAGTAGAGGTCGAGATCGCCGTCGTTGTCGTAATCGACCATCTTGCTGCCGTTCAGGTCCGAGCCGTTGTCGCTGAGGACTTTGTGCCCGGTAATCGTATCAACGTCGGTGAACCGATCGTTACCGTCGTTGCGGAAGATCTTCGTGTCGCTGCCGTCGGCGCCGGTGACGTAGAGGTCGAGGTCGCCGTCGTTGTCGAGGTCGACGAACTCGGTGCCGTAGCTGTTGTTGTAATACTGAGTGCCGTTGGTGTCGGCGATGTCGACGAAGCTCAGCGAGCCCGTCTCGGCGAGCATGTTCTTAAAGAAGTTATTGCGGATGTTGCCGCCGGCGCGGCAGGTCGAGATGTAGACATCGAGATCGCCGTCGCCGTCGTAGTCGCCCATCGCCATGCCGTAGCCCTTGGTGCCGTAGTCGACCTGGAAGCCAACGGCCGCGCCGACGGCGGTGAACTGACCGGTCGATCCTTGCAGATAGATCTCGTGCCGTTCGGGCCCTTCCATGCCGATGATCAGGTCGAGGCGCTTGTCGTTGTTAATGTCGGCCCAGCCGACGTTCTGGTGAAAGCCTGGGTCGTTCAGGCCGACCGAGCTGCTGACGTTCGAGAAGCTATTGCCGCCGTTGTTGCGCAAGACATTGCCGCGATTGCTTCCGCTGTTCGACTGGCCGACGAAGACATCGACGAAGCCGTCGTTGTTGTAGTCGGCCCAGCCCGAACTCCATGACGTGCTTAATCCCGAGGGCAGCATGGTCGACGTCACGTTGGTGTACGTCAGCGTGCCCGTCTGGGCGAAGTTGTTCCGCAAGAGCTGGCGGTCGGACGAAGAGGCGCCCTGGAAGTACGCGTCGAGGTCGCCGTCGTTGTCGATGTCGGCCAGCGAGACGCTGCGGCCGGCGAAGTTCGCCCCGCCCAAGACCGTGGCGCCCTGTTCCGAGAACGTGGCCGACAGCGCAGGCGCTGCGACGCCCGCCAGAGAGACGATGGCCGCGATCGCCCGACCAATGGCCCCCGAGGGGGTGAGAACACGCAACTGCGACATAAGAAGGCCTTTTCTCTGCGGGTCCAACGGCCGCCTGGCCGGAAGTCCCGGCGCCGAGCGCATCCCCCCGAAAGACTGGAGGGCATCGATGACGACGCCGAGGCTGTCCTGGGGCAATGAGGCGAAGCAAGTCCTTAGTCTAGCCGTTGACCCGCCGAAACCGGCTTAGAAGAACTGCTGTCTTTGCGCACAAGACTCCCGTCAATCCGAGAGTGCCACCGCCGAACTCCCTCGTGCACAAAAGCGTCAGCAATGCCGGCGAGCGGGCGGCACGGGTCGGAAACACGAATCTTGCTCGCAGTTCGAAGCCAGGCGGGCAATGTCGGTCGCGCACGATGCCGGGCGCACAGTGGCGGTCGCGCAGTGCCTAGTTCGGCCCCCGAATGGGAATGCCGGAGAGAGACTTGAAGAGAAGCGGCTGGGCCGTGAGGCTGCCGGGGCCTTGTTTTCCGGAGGAATTCACCCCCGAAAGCATGGCTGCGTGCAGGCCGCGCGGACGCTTGCCGGATCGCTACTTCTTACGGTGGCGGATCTTCGCGCGCATCCGCCGCTTCTTGCGACCCTGTTTGCGGCGGCCTTTACCCGACTTCTTCGTACCCAAGTTCAACCCGCTCTGAGGGGCGTCGCCTGCCGCAGTGCGGGGCGCGCCGGTTTGTTGAGTGGGGGCGACGCCGTGTGTCGCCCGCGAGCCCCGCATGTTAGTGGCAGGGCAGGGGGGGCCGCAAGTGCCGAAGTGGGTGGGGAGGGGCAGCGGACCGGCCGCTCCAGACTTCGTCCGGATCGCTGGGGCGGCGGGCGAGTTTTTCACCGTGATGGACACGGCGGGCACGACGGGCACGACGGGCACGACGGTCGGAATAACCGCTGGAAACTCTGTTTCTGAATTCGGCCGTCGTGTCCGCCGTGTCCGTCGTGGTTCACTCCTACTCAACTGGATGAAGAGGGCTCCGGCCCTAAACGCCGCCCATCTGCTTGTTAATCCAGGCCTCGAGCTCGGCTAGATCGACCTCGGGGGGCGATTCCAGGTCGGGACGCAGTCGCTCGGCGCCGCGGGCGTAGACGTGGTGAACCTCGGCGGCCGTCTTTTCGGTGTTCCAGTGCACCAGGATGCGGATGCACCGCTCGAGCGAGCCGGGCACGTCGATTTCGTACCCGCACAGCAGCGGCACCCCCGACCAGCCCAATTGCCGCGCCGCCAGGGCGGGGAACTCGGCGCTGAGGTCCTTCGTAACGGTGAAGATAACGCTGGCGATGTCCTCACGCTGGATCTCGTTGCGACGGATCAGCAGGGCCAGCAGCTGGCGGGTGGCGGTGAGGATCGCCTCCCGCTCATTGGCGTCAACGGTCGTGGCGCCTCTAACACCGCGGCAAGGCATCGTCGGGATTGGTGGGTTGGGAAGGTGGCGGGCGGAAAGACGAGGTGACGCCGCCGCCAAATTACGGCGCCCCAAACGAATCAGGTAGGCGTGCGGCAGAAAAGTTCGGGGCAGGCGAGCGCCCGGCGCCTCCAGCGCGTCGGCTTTTCAGGCACGAGAATTAGTGATCTCGCAGGCGAACACGGCGATCGACTCTGCCGTACAAGGGGTCTACGGAAACATTGAGGATCGAAACGGCAGGCAATTTCCGGGGCGTCACGCGAATTTCTTTTTGAGTCGTTGACAGCCCCCAGCCGAAGGTTAAGATTCCGCTCCCGACTGCAAGCGAGGGCAGCCGCGACAGCGACTGCCGGCGGTGGTTGGGGGCCTACCGAGGGGCGCAGCCCGTCGGTAGATTCTGGTTGGCAAAGGTCTCACTCGGACCAGGGGCTGCCTCATGAAGGCAGCCGCAAACGCCGGACAGAAAAATCTCCACTAGACCCATTGACGGCCCTCGGGTCTTCCGGGATAGTGGGGGGCTCGCAGCAAATTGCGGCGAGCGGCCTCTAAGGCCGAACCGGTGCTTCGGCGCTGGTTTTGCCGGACGACGCTAAAGCGATCTTTGACAATTTGGTGAGTGACCTCCTTTAATTCAGTCAAGACCGATTGAGGTCGGCTGAATCGAGGCGTCGGAAGCTCCGCAACGTTAAGTGACTTTGTTCGCTTGGCGGGGCGGTGTGGAAGGCGTCTCAGCAACGACCAAAGTTTTATTACAGTAGCCAACCAAGCTACTTCGAGGAAATGGCTCTTAACCTTTGCGAGTCGGCTCGTCCGCGAGTCCGGCAAGCGAGGTAAGCATACATCAATTGAAGGGTTTGATCCTGGCTCAGAATGAACGTTGGCGGCATGGATTAGGCATGCAAGTCGAGCGCGATGAGTCATTTGCTTGCATTTGACTCGGAAAGCGGCGTAAGGGTGAGTAACGCGTAGTTACCTGCCTCCGGGTCCGGAATAGCCACGGGAAACTGTGGGTAATGCCGGATAACATCTCAGGATCAAAGGTGAGATTCCGCCCGGAGAGGGGACTGCGTCCTACTAGCTTGTTGGTGGGGTAATGGCCTACCAAGGCTTCGATGGGTAGCGGGCGTGAGAGCGTGGCCCGTCACACTGGGACTGAGACACTGCCCAGACACCTACGGGTGGCTGCAGTCGAGAATCTTCGGCAATGGGCGAAAGCCTGACCGAGCAATGCCGCGTGCGGGATGAAGGCCCTCGGGTTGTAAACCGCTGTC
>JBGSJY010000260.1:0-2688 GCA_041741515.1 Pirellulales bacterium
ATGCCGCGGGGCAAGGCGCTCGACTTGATGGAGGCCTCGCCGATCTACGGCTTCGACGCGAAGATCACCGGCACCAACGACTACGCCGACACGGCCGACTCGGACGTGGTGGTCATCACCGCCGGGATCGCCCGCAAGCCCGGCATGAGCCGCGATGACTTGCTAGCGACCAACGCCAAGATCATGGGCGTGGTCTGCGAGCAGGTGAAGAAGACGAGCCCGAATGCCGTCGTGATCGTCGTCAGCAACCCGCTCGACGCGATGGTCCAGCGCGCCTTGCAGGTGACGGGCTTCCCGCCGGAGCGCGTCATCGGCCAGGCGGGCGTTTTGGACACGGCCCGCTACCGCACGTTCATCGCGATGGAGCTGGGCGTCAGCGTCGAGGACGTCTCGGCCCTGCTCATGGGCGGCCACGGCGACACGATGGTGCCGCTCGCTAGCTGCACTAGCGTCGGCGGCATCCCCGTCTCGCAGCTCATGGGGCCCGAGCGCCTGGAAGAGATCATCGACCGCGCCCGCAAGGGCGGGGCCGAGATCGTCGGCCTGCTGAAGACGGGCAGCGCGTACTACGCCCCCGCCGGCGCTACGGCGCAGATGGTCGAGGCCGTCATCCGCGACAAGAAGCGTTTGATCCCGTGCGCAGCCTACTGCGACAAAGAGTACGGCGTCGGCGGTTACTACGTGGGCGTCCCCGTCATCCTCGGCACGGGGGGCGTTGAGAAGATCGTCGAGCTCGACCTCAGCGAGACCGAGCAGGCCGTGTTCCAGAAGAGCGTCGACGCCGTGAAGGAACTGGTCGGCGCGATGGCGAAGTTGGTCTGAGGCGACTCGACGCGCGCCGGGCGGGTTTGCAAAACTTGTCGTTGATAGCATCCGTTCGCGTTGACGAGGCCCTGCCGGCTCGCGTAGATTTCCGCCTCACTCGAATCTGCTCGAGCGTTCTCCGACCGATGTCGGTCGCTCGCCTACCAAGTGCGACTCGCCACGCCGATGTGTCGATCGTCCCTCCTGCCGCCGCAGCCCCGGAGCTAAGCCCCGACGATGCAACGCGTGCCGTCCGTTCTTTCGAAGCCGTCCTTCAAGGCGCTCTCGCATCCGCTAGCCCCGACCCACCCCCTGGTGCCGACCGGCACCGTCCCGTACTCCGAGTCGCGACGCGATGTCCCCGTCGAATGGACGTGGAGCGAAGCGGCCCCGGCGCCGGCCGTCGCGCCGACGACGGCGACTTTTGCGCCGCTGGCCTACGAGAGTGGCTATGCCTACCCTCTCGTCGTCTGGCTCCACAGCGACGGCGCCGATGAAGGGTCGCTACCGCAAGTGATGAAGCACGTCAGCCTGCGGAACTTCATCGCTGTAGCGCCTCGCGGCGCCGAGGCCCTCGCCCAAGGCTACGGCTGGAGCCAACAGGCGACTGGCGTCGACGCCGCGGAAGACACCGTCTTCGCGGCGATCGAGTCGATTCGCGACCGCTTCAGCGTCCATCCGGACCGGGTCTTCTTGGTCGGCGCGGGTTCCGGCGGCGCGATGGCGATGCGCATCGCGCTGCGTCATCCCGAAAACTTCGCGGGAGTCGCCACGCTCGACGGCGCCCTGCCGACGGGCGAGGCCCTGCTCTTCCGCGTCAACGAGGCCCGCCGCCTGCCGCTGCTGCTCTCTGCTAGCAAGAAGAGTGTCCAGTACCCCGAGTCGCGGATGTGCCGCGATTTGTCCCTCTTGCATTCCGCTGGGTGCCGCGTCGCGGTCCGGCAGTACCCAGGCGGCGACGACCTCACGACGGTGATGCTCGCCGACGTCAATCGCTGGGCGATGGAAATCGTCTGCGGTTAGTCGGAAGTACCTGACGGACGTAACCCTTTGACCCGGTCGCTCGCGCCGGGGGCGACGCCTTCGGTTGACAGGGCCGCCGCTTCCTCTGTAGAAGCCGCCCGTTGGTGGCGTGCTCCCGAGACAACGCGCCCCGCATCGACGGAGGCGCTGCCGTGGCCGAACGCGAAACACCGTCACCGCCCCCGGCGCCCCCGCTGGGCCTTTTGGGCAAACTCCGCGCGTGGAGCGCCGGCCACCCGATCCGCAATTCGCTGATCGGCGTCGCCCTGGTCGCCGCCTCGGTGGCGACGATCTCCGTTTGGCTCACGCTCACCACCATCGCGACCGCGCCGGAGATGTACACCATCGCCCGGGCTCTGGAGCAACTCGACGCCGGCGAGGACGAAGCCGCCCGCGCGATCATCGACCGCCTCATGGCGGATCAGTCACTGGAGGCAAGCGACTACGGCGCCGCGCTTTACATCATGGGCGCTATCAAGGTCCACGAAGCGGAGCGCCAATGGTCCGCCGAACGCAGCCGCAACGACTACTACATCGCCTCGAAGTACCTGAAAGAAGCCCGCACGTTCGCCTTCCCCACCGACCGCGAAGGGGAAGGCCTCTTCTTGCTCGGCAAGTCGCTAATCGAGAGCCGCCAGCTCGAAAAAGGCATTGAAGCCCTTCACGACGCGCTCGACGCCGGCGCCCGCGGCAAGGCCCAGGCGCACCTGTTGCTGGCGGAGGCGTACTACTACGCGCCCGATCCCAATCTCAAGCAGGCGATTGCCGAAGCCGACATCGCCCTAGCCGACCCGGCGATCGACCCCGGCCAGCAGGCCGCGGCGCAACTGCTCCGCTCCGAGGCGTTCGCCGCGTTGGGCA
>JBGSJY010000261.1:0-4080 GCA_041741515.1 Pirellulales bacterium
CTCGGCGTGATCGACCGCACGGTGACCGGCGCCGGCGCGCGGCTACTCGCCGATTGGCTTCGCCGACCCCTGACGGACATCGCGGCAATCGCCGCCCGCCAAGACGCCGTCGCCGAGCTGGTGGAGAACGCCTCCCTCGGCGCGACGCTGCGGGAAGAGCTGCGTGGCGTTTATGACCTCCACCGCTTGGTGGCTCGCTCCACGACCGGCCGCGCCAGCCCCCGCGACTTGGCGAGCGTTGGCCGCACTCTGGGCGCGCTGCCGCGCATCAAGGCCAAACTCGCCGGTCGCAAGAGCGAGCGCCTGCAGCGGTTGGAAGAACGCATCGACCTCTGCTCCGATCTACGCGATCGGCTGACAGCGGCGCTGGTGGACGACTGTCCGCTCGCCGCGCGCGAGGGGGGCTTCATCCGCGAGGGCTACTCGGCCGACCTCGACGAATGCCGCGGGCTGATGGCCGGCGGCAAGCAGTGGATGGCGGCCTATCAGGCTAAGATCGCCGCTGACTCCAACATCCCGTCGATCAAGGTGGGATTCAACAAGGTCTTCGGCTACTACCTCGAAGTGACCCACGCCCACCAGGGCAAGGTTCCCGCCGACTTCATCCGTAAACAGACGCTCAAGAACGCCGAACGCTATATCACGCCCGAGCTAAAGGAGTACGAAGAAAAGGTCCTCACCGCCGAGGACCGCGCGTTCACGCTCGAGTACAACCTGTTTCTCGAGCTACGCGAGGCGACCGCCGAAGCGGGCAAGCGGCTGCTCGCCACCGCCGAAGCGCTCGCCGAGATCGACGTGCTGGTGGGCTTGGCGGAGCTGGCGCGTTCACGCGGCTACTGCCGCCCCGCGGTCGTCGCCGAGCCGGTCCTCGAGATCGAGGCCGGCCGCCACCCGGTGCTGGACCTGACCGAGCCGGAGGGGACGTTCGTTCCCAACGGAGTACGCTGCTGCGCGAAGTGGGAAGTGGGAAGTGGGAAGTGGGAAGACGCTGAGTCGAAGCCTTCTCCCACTTCCCACTTCCGACTTGCCACTTCTTGCCTCCTGCTAACCGGCCCCAATATGGCTGGCAAGAGCACCTACATCCGTCAGACGGCGCTGATCACGCTGATGGCGCAGATCGGCAGCTTTGTGCCGGCGACGAAGGCGACGATCGGCGTGGCGGACCGGCTCTTCGCGCGCGTGGGGGCGAGTGATGACGTGTCGCGCGGGCAGAGCACGTTCATGGTCGAGATGACCGAGACCGCACGGATCCTCAACACGGCGACGCCGCGTTCGCTGGTGATCCTCGACGAGATCGGCCGCGGCACCAGCACTTACGACGGCCTCTCGCTCGCCTGGGCGATCGTCGAGCACCTGCACGACGTGGTCGGCTGCCGCACCCTGTTCGCGACGCACTACCACGAGCTGACGCAACTCGCCGGCCGCCTGAGCGGTGTGGGGAACCTGAGTGTCGCGGTGCGCGAGCACGACGGACGCGTCGTCTTCCTCCACCAGATCGTCGAGGGCCCGGCGGACAAGAGCTACGGCATTCACGTCGCGCAACTGGCCGGTGTCCCCCGCAGCGTCAACGAGCGCGCCGCCGCCATACTAGAAGAGCTCGAGGCACAAAAAACCGACGGCCGACAGCCGATTGCCGACCGCTCGCGTAGCGCGGTCGGCATCCAGATGACGCTGTTCGAGACGGCCGACCACCCGCTGCTCGACGAGATCCGCGCGCTCGACATCGATCGCCTCGCCCCGATGGACGCCTTCGAGCGCCTCCGCGCGTGGCGGCAGCAACTGCTGGCGGAGCGATGACATAAAGGTAAACCACGGATGACACGGATCGCACGGATCGAAAACGCTGGGTTCAAACCATCCCTGCTATCCGTGTCACCCTTGATTAATTACATGCCAACCAGTTCATCGAGGGCCGCGTGCAGCTCACGGTGGGTCGATAGCGAGTACTCGATGTCGAACCACACGATCCTTCCAACGGCGTCGAGGACGTAGACGCGGGGGCCGCGGCCTGCGCCGAGGGTTTCGGCGAGCCTCGCGGGGTCAACCGAAAGCGACGCTACCTGGTCGCTCAACGCCGGGCCGGACAGCGTCACAAAATTGACGCCCGCGTTGGCGTACTTCGGCGCGAAGTCGCCCTCGAGGTCCGTGACGAACATCGCGTTCATCCACTCCGGGCCGCCGGGGACGGCGACGACCGTCGCCTTCGCGCCCCGGCTGTCGGCCAGTCCTGCGAGCGACGGGAACTCATCGCCGACGGCCACGCGAGTCATGGCCTGGTGATCCGCTGAGAGAATGACGGCGGGAATCGCGAGCAGGAGCAGGGCGGCCTTGAGCATCAGAAACCTCAATCGCAGTACAGGATACCGAACCCTGACTATTGGACGCCGCAGGCTGCGGCAGGTCAACGCGGCCCTCAACCCCGCCCACTTTACCGAGTGACGGCGAGCCGGGTGGCGTCAGCCCCCGGAGTGCAGCGGAGAACGCTCTGCCAAGCAAAAACCACTTCCCACCGAGGACTGACGTCCCCGGCTCGCCACGATTACGCTAGCGGTCCTCATGGAGCGGCTCCCCGACTGGCGACTCCCCCCCGGCGTGCCGCGCGGCGCGTGGGACTACACGCAATTGCGTTCGATCGCCGACGACTACGACGCCTACCACGGCGATAACCCCCTCTTCGCGTTCGAAGAGCACGTCCTCACCGAGACCTTTGGCGAGCCGCAAGCATCAGCGCCTGGATTAATAGCGGACCTCGGTTGCGGCAGCGGCCGAGCGCTGTTGCCTCTGGTGCGCCGCGGCTGGCGCGGCTTGGCGGTCGATCTCTCCGGCGCGATGCTCGACGTCGTCCGCGCCAAGGCCGCCGCCGAGTCGCTGCCCATCGAGTGCGTCCGCGCGAACCTTGTCGAGATGTCGTCCGACCTCGTTCCCGATGAGTCGGTGGACCACGCGATGTGCCTGTTCAGCACGTTGGGCATGATCCGCGGCCGCGAGCACCGCGTCACGGCGCTGCGACAGATGCGGAGGATCCTGAAGTCCGGCGGCAAGCTTGTGCTGCACGTCCACAACTTCTGGTTCAACCTCCGCGACCCCGGCGGCCCCTGGTGGGCGCTGCGGAGCCTCGCGAAGGGCGCCCGAGGCAAAGACGGCTACGAAACGGGCGACAAGACCTATCCCTATCGCGGCGTCCCCAACTTTTTCCTGCACGTCTTCCGCGAGCGCGAACTGCGCCACGACCTCCGCGCGGCGAACCTCAAAGTGCTGCGCTGGCTCCCTCTCGACGTAGCCCGCCGCCACGCCCTCCAGCGCCCCTGGCTCCTGCCATCGCTACGGGCCAACGGGTGGATCATCGTTTGTGAAAGAAATTAACCACGACGGACACGAAGAACACGACGGCCAACGACTGAGACTTGGTCTGTCCTGCCGAAAGACTCGTCGTGTACTTCGTGTCCGTCGTGGTGACACTCCTTTGCTTTCAAGAAGAATTGAGCGAACAATAGACCCATGACTCAGATCACCGCTCCGCAGTTCACCGCCCGCAAGGGCGCCGCCGATAAGCTCGTCGTCCTCACCGCCTACGACTACACGACGGCGCAGCTCATCGATGAGGCCGGCGTCGATGCCATCCTGATCGGCGACAGCCTCGGCATGGTCGTGCAGGGACGCGGCAGCACGCTGGGCGTGACGCTCGACCAGATGATCTATCACGCCGAGATGGTCGGCCGCGCGGTGACCAAGGCGCTGACGGTCGTCGATCTGCCGTTCCCGATCAACCACTATGACACGGGCGCCGCGATCGACGCCGCCGCGCGGATCCTCAAGGAGACCCGCTGTCAGAGCGTCAAGCTCGAGGGGGGCGAGGCCCAGGCCGACACGATCCACGCGCTGGTGACCGCCGGCATTCCTGTGATGGCCCACGTCGGCTTGCGCCCGCAGAGCGTCCACCAGCTGGGCGGGTACAAGGTGCAGCGCAACGAGGATCGCCTCCACGCCGACGCCCGCGCCGCCCGCGAAGCCGGCGCATAGGGGATGGTGATCGCGGGCGACCCCAGCGACGTCGCCCAGGCGATTACCGCGGCGGGCCCG
>JBGSJY010000262.1:0-15660 GCA_041741515.1 Pirellulales bacterium
CGCGCGCCACGGCTCGACGGCGACGCCCAGCGCCTCGCCCACCAAGGAGGGCAGCCCGGCAACGGTTCCCCCTTCGCCGAAAACGAAGACCCGCTGCGGACCGGCCTGCCGGAGCTTGCCGCCGAGATGCTCAAGCGTCCGCTTCAATTCGTGAACGAGGGGCCGGACGGCGTTTTTGACCGCGTCGCGCAGGAGGCGGGCCTCGGGGGTGCTCTCCCCGGAGGGGGCCGTGATCGGTTGCCTCAAGAGCTTGCCCACCTTCGCCGACGGTAGCGCCAGCGATTGAGCGACGCTCTCATAAACATCCGCCATGCCTCCGCCGCTGAGCCGACGCACGTAATGCGCGAGGCCGTTTGAGGACGCGACGAAAGTTGAGCAAGTCGCGCCGAGATCGATCGCGCCGAGCAGCTCGTCGCGGCGAAAGCCCCGCGAGAAGCTGAGCGCTCTGGCGATGGCCAGCGGTTGACCGTCGATCGCTTCGCATTGCCAGCCGGCAAGCGACAATCCTTCGACCGTGTCATCGACGCGCTGGCCATCGACGCTCAGGGTGTAGTCGGTGGTGGGGCCCGCATTCCAGCGGCCCGAGCAGCGCTCAGCGGCGACGGACTCGTCATCGGTCGGCTCCACCCGGCAGACGCCCATCGATAGCGTAGCGGCGGCGCGGGATCCGCGCAGGCTCGCCGCTAAGGCCCGCACCGTAACGATTTCCTCGGCCAGCCTCTGTGGCGACTCGCCGTCGATTGCCATTGAGCGGCTACTCGAGGAGGCCGCGGAGAGTCGCAAGCCGTGGCGGTCGGCCGTCAATTGGGCCACCTTGACGGCGCAAGCGCCGACATCGACGCCGATCCAGCCTCGCGTGGACTTCCAAACCATCTTGGCCCCCTCTGATGAACTCGCGCCGGCGCGTCACCCCTGACTCAACGTTGCGATATCGAACACGGGCAGCATCACCGCCAGCACAACAACGGCGACGAAACCTCCCATCACAATCGTCACGACCGGCTCAAGCACGGAGACCATCTGTCGGGCGAGGGTCTGACCCTCTTCCTCGTAGTGAATGCCCATCATTTGGCTGACCTCTCCGAGGCGGCCCGTCTTCTCTGCGGTAGCGATCAACTCGACGGCTGAGGGGGGCAGGGCCTCGTTCCCTTCGAGGGCGTCGCTCAGGCTACGGCCGTTGCTCACGGCGTCCTCCAGGTCCACAGCGAGGCGGTGGAAGACGCTGTTGCGGATCGCTAGACGTAGCAGACGAAGCGATTCCACGAGCGGCACGCCGCTCAACACGAGCATGCCAAGCAGGCGGCAGGCCCGCGCGCCGATCAATGACTGAGTCACCTTTTTCAGCCCGGGGGTCCGCAATAGCAGGGTGTCGAAGAAGTCGCGGCCCGCTTCGGATGCGATCGCCGTCACCACCCCCACGACGCCGGCCCCAAGTACGGGCGCCCACAGCCACCATCGCGACCGGGCCTCCTCCGCCACCCCCATTAACACGCGGGTCACCAGCGGCAACACGAGCTCGTACTGCTCAAAGATGTCCGCAAAGCGCGGCAGCACAAAGACCACGAGCGTCGATACGACCGCGATCGACACCACCGTGAGCAGCAGCGGATAAACAAGCATCCCACGGATAGTGCGGCGGAGCTGCAGGTCGGCGCGTTGCAATTCAGAGAGCTGCGTCAACACCTGCTGCATACGGCCGGACGCCTCGCCCGCGGCGACAGTCGCCACAAAGGCGGCGTCGAACAGTTTGGGGTGCTTTTTTAGCGACGCCGAGAGGCTCGAGCCACCGAGGACGTCGTCTTGGATTTCTTCGAGGGCCGCGCGCAGGACGGGGCGTTGGCACTGCCGGATGATCGACTTCAGCGCGGACGACAACGACACGCCGGCGCCGACCATCATCGCCATCTGGGTCGTGAAGTTGACCCGCTCTTGCAGTGGAACCGACTTGCCGCCGCCCAGCGCGAAGCGGGGCTTGGCCGGTTGTTGAGCTCCGCCGAACAGCAGGGCGGTCGGGTTGTTGAGCCGGGCTTCCACGGCGATGGTCCTGCGGGGGGCCGGGGTCAGTCAAACAGCGTCACGCGGGCGACTTCCTCAAGGCTCGTCACGTCGCGCCCGGCGAGGTCGAGTCCGCCGTCGAGCAGCGTCGGGAGGCCCGCCTTGCGGATCCCGTCGCGGAGGGCGTCGGCCGTCGCATCGCGGGCGACCAGCCGCCGCATCTCGGTGTCGGCCAGGAGGACCTCGTAGACGCCAATCCGGCCGCGGTAGCCGGTGTCGTAGCACGACCGACAGCCTTCGCCGCGCGAGAACTTGCGGTTGAAGTCGCCCTTGTAGTGCAACGTTTCCAGCAGCTCCGCCGGCGCGTAGTGCTGGGTGCGGCAGTGGGGACAGATCATCCGCACCAGTCGCTGCGCGACCACGCCGACAAGGGCGGCTGCGAGCTTGTAGGGCTCGATCCCCATGTCGACCATCCGCGTGACGGCGCCGGCGGAGTCGTTGGTGTGCAGAGTGCTGAGCACTAAGTGACCGGTCAGCGCTGCCTGGACGGCGACCTTGGCGGTCTCGGCGTCACGGATCTCGCCGATCATGATCACGTCGGGGTCCTGCCGCAGGATCGAGCGCAGCGCGGACGCGAATGTCAGGTCGCGGACGCCATCGACCTGCACCTGGTTCACCAGCTCAATCTGGTACTCGACCGGGTCTTCCACCGTCACCAAATTCGTGTGGATCGACTTGATCAACTCCAGCGCCGAGTAGAGCGTGGTCGTCTTGCCGCAACCCGTGGGCCCGGTCACGAGCACCAGACCGTACGGGCGAGCGAGCATCTGCTTGATGTCGCCGAGCTGGCGGGGCGGGATCCCCAACTCATCCAAATTGAAGGTCAGGCGTTGCTTGTCGAGGACACGCATCACAACCTTTTCACCGACCACCGTCGGCAGGGTCGATACGCGGAGGTCGACCTCCTTGCCATCGACGACCACTTGGCAGCGGCCGTCTTGAGGCTTCCGTTGCTCGGCGATGTCGAGCTTCGCCATGACCTTGATGCGCGAGACAACCGCGGGGTAGATGTCGCGGCGCGGACGGATCATCTCGACGAGCTGGCCATCGATGCGGAACCGCACGATGCCGTGCTTGCGGCTTGGCTCGATGTGGATATCGCTCGCGCCGCGTCGGATAGCCTGCAGGATCAGGTAGTTCACCAGATTGACGACCGGGCTGCCGCCCACCATGTCCTGGACGGCAGTGAGATCGACGTCGGTAATGTCGGCTTGCAGCTCGACGGCCGACTCGTCCATGTCGGCGGTGACCGAATCGACCTGAAAGTCGTCTTCGTAGGCCCGGGCGATCATCCGTTCGATCGACGCGCCGAAAGCAAAGATCGGCGACACCCGCAGACCGGTCGTGCGCTCCACCAGGTCGAGCCGGTCGAGGTCGTTTGGGTCGTCCAGGGCGATCGTCAAGACGCCGCGGACGTTGAACAGAGCGATCACTCCGTGGCGTTCGCAGAACGCGCGGTCGAGCGTCCGCACGACTGCCGGGTCGATCAGGCCTTCGCGTAAGCGGAGGGCGGGGACGCTCAGCTGCGCCGCGATGTGGGGCAGCAGGTCGTCTTCGGTGGCGACGCCCATTTCGAGGAGCGTCTCGCCGAGTTTCATGCCACGCTTGGCCTGAATCTCCAGGGCCCGTGACAAGTCCTCGGCCGAGACAAGATTGTCGCCGACAAGCCGCTGCCCGAGACGCAACGGCGTCTTCGGCGCCGGCGCCGGGGGCAGGCCTTCGGTCTCGGCTTGCACCGCGGCCTCCAGCGCGTCGAGGGCGCAGTCGATCCGATCTTCGGGGGCGTTGTCGCGTCTAGGCGTTATCAACGGATCGAGGTTCATTTGCAAAACTGCCCGACGGCCTGCTTGACACCCTCGAAGGCCTGGAAATATCGGATCACGCCCGTGGCGGTGAGGACGTCGCGGCTGAGTGCGGACAATCCCGAGAGATGAACGCCTCCACCGACCGCGACGGCGGCGTCGCGCGCGTCCAACAGCGCCTCACACCCCGCGCTGTCGATCAGCGGGACTTCCGATAGGTCCACCACCCATTGCGGTCGACCCGCGCGCGGCGCCGCGGCGACGGCGTCGCTGAATCGCGTCGCTTCTTCGGCGTTGAGGGGACCTTCGACAGCGAAGACCTGGACGGCGCCCTGCGCCGATGTCTTGACCACGGCGGCGGGCTCCTTAGTGGACGGGGAGGATGGCGGTGAAGGTGCTCCCCTCGCCGAGCTTGCTGGCGAGTACGATATCGCCGCGGTGCAGCCGTGCGATCTCCCGGGCCAGCGGCAGCCCGAGGCCGGTGCCGACCTTTTCGCCCACGGCGGGGTTCGCGCTGCGGAAGAACTTCTCGAAGACGCTATCGAGTTCCTCCTCCGCGATGCCGACGCCCGTGTCGCGAACCTCGATCTTGATCTCATCGTCGTGACGGACCGCCGCCAGGGTGACGGAGCCCCCCTCGGGCGTGTACTTGGCCGCGTTGCCAAGCAGATTCACGACCATGCCCGAGACCTTGTCCTTGTCGAGCCGCGCTTCGCCAAGCTTTTCGGACAGGGCCACCTCGAACTGCACGGCGGCTTGTTTCATCAGCGGCCGGACTTTCTCGGCGATCTCTTCGAGCAGGCGGCGCACGTCGACATTCGTCTTTTTGATGCCGAGCGAGCCGACCTCGAGGCTGCTGATCGATAGCAGGTCATCGACGAAGCGGGCCAGCCGAGTGGCCTCGGCGTTGATCGTGTTGCAGAACTCCTTTTGCTCTTCGATATCGACCATGTCGCCCATCGCGAGCGTCTCGGCGTAGGCCTTGATGTTCGCCAGTGGGGTGCGCAACTCGTGGGTCGCCGTGTCGATGAACTGGTCGCGTGAAGACTCGGTGAGTTTTTGCTGCGTGATGTCCCGCACCGACCAGACATGGCCGGCAGCGGCGTCGCTCGCCAGCGGCGCGCGGGAGAGTCGCAGCGTGCGGTCGCCGATCGGCGTCGATAGTTGCAGCTCGGAGACAACCTCGACGTGCCGCGACCCCGCGCCCAGCGCCGCGGCGTTCTCGGGAGCCACGGCGGCCAAAAGTTCGTCGAGCACCTCGCCCTCTAGGGCGTCGTACCGGCAGAGCAGGGCGGCGACGGCCCGGTTGGCGAACTCGATTCGGCCTTCGGCGTCTGTTACGGCGATCCCCTCCGAGAGGCTTTCCAGAGCGGCCCGCGTCTTGCCGCCCCCGGCCAAGGTGGCCAGCTCGCGGAGTCGTGAAGCGGCGTCCTCGGCGGTGCTCTCGTTGAGCTCTTCCAGCCGATCGACGACGCGATTCCAGCCGATCGCCGCCAGCGTGTTGGCCCTGATCCGCTCGCCTTGCGGTTGCGCGTCGATCGAGAGCCGGGCAATCGCAGAGAGCTCTTCCGCGATCTCCGCCAGGGGCATCGTCATGCGGCGGAGCCACCACCCGCCTCCCGCGATCACGCCCAGCGGCCCGATCACGGCGAAAGGGGCGTACGCGCTGAGCTCGCGGAGGACCCGCTGCCAGCCGGGCGCGACCACCGCCACTACCAACGAGCCCGCCGGCTTCTGATCAATTTCCAGAGGAACGCGATACTCATCAATGAGCTCCTCCTTGGCGTCACGGTAGCGGATGCCGCCGACCACGCCCCAACGAAGCTGCGAGCCGATGGGCTCGATCATGGCGGCGCCGATCAACTGCGGATCGGTGTGCGCTGTAAAGCGGCCGTCGGCGTCCACCACCGCGCACCAGGCGAGTCGGCCTTCGAGACGCGCCAGATCAACCAGCTCCTGGCGCTTCGCCCCAGAGCCAGAGACGATGTCCAGCTTGATGGCCGACGTGAGGCGATCGACCTGCGACAGCGCGCCATCGGTCGCTTGCGAACGCAGCATCGCCTGGACGGCGACCGCCATTCCGCCACCCAGCAGCAGCACGGCCCCCACGCTGAACAGCAGGTACACCGCGATGACCCGCCGCGGGAAACCAAGTTGTGCTTTGAGGGTGGACATGGAGGGATCATCGCGATCGCGGCAGCGGCCAAGGTCAAACCAACTGGCCGACGAGTTCCTCAGCCAGCGACCCAAGCTGAGCGGGGCTGAACGGCTTGTGGAGCATCGCCGAGACGCCGTACCGCTCGCGCAGCGCGTCGAGCTCGAGTTCCAGCCCCTTCGCCGTCAGCAGGATGACGGGCGTCTTCGCGTTGGTGATCGACGCCCGCAGTTTCTCTATCAGCTCAACGCCGGTCATGTTCGGCATCTGCTGGTCGCTGACAACGAGGTCGAACGGCTGGGCCTCGGCGAACTCCCAGGCTTCGAGCCCATCGACCGCGGTAGTCGTCTCGAATCCGCACCCCTTCAGAGCGAAGGCAATGACGCGCCGCAGCGCGGCGTTGTCCTCCGCGACGAGCACGGTCTTTGTGGGCTGTTGCATATCAAATTCGCGTTCGGTTGCCCCAACTCGTTCAATCAGGTCCGCTCAGAAGGTGCTGTATGCGGTACCGCCAGAGCCGTTGGCCGTCGAATTGCAGATAAATGCGCCCGTCGTGCCGTCGTACATCCAGCCGGTGGTGTTGTCGGCAGTGCTTCCGATTTTCACGGTGTTGTTGGGGAACTCGCCTACCGGACATTTGGGGAACGTCCCACGGAGGTAAGGAACGAGGTCGGCTTTGAAGGTCGCTTCTGAGGTGCCGTCCGGAAAGTCTCCGTTGTTCTGTGCCGCGTGCAGCTCAATCGCATCGCGGACCACCGAGAGGGTTTGCTTTAGATTGCTCTCGTTAGCAGCGGCCGAAGTGTTGAGGAACTTCGGCGCGGCGACGCCGGCCAGGATCCCGAGGATCATGATCACGACGACCAACTCAACAAGCGTAAAGCCGTGGCGTTGCGGTTTCATTTGCGCGTCTCACTCGTACTTGGTTAGGCCTCGATTCACCCTGAATCACCCGCGGCCTTGGGCTGCAGGCTGACGAAAGGTAGGTCGCACTTGGGGCCCGGGACCCAAAAAACCCATGATTTCGGCTGTCCGACGCAGCGTTGCGCTGGCGATTCAGCGACCAGTTTGGCCGCCGGGCGACCCGATGTGGGATGGCGGTAAGTCGGGCGCCGCCTGCGAGCTAGGCTCCCGATGGCGACGTTTCTTGGCGTATCGCCCTCCTCCCCCGTCGGGACCCAAAAAGTGACGCTTACCACCGCCCAGGCGCCATCGATCCGACGCCTCACCAACGACGAAATTGGCCTTCTCGAACGCCTCAGGGAGGCGATCGGTAAACCTTTGGACGTCTATTACGGCGTCGATAAGCCCGTCGACAGCGGCGAGGGCGACGTGTGGTTGCTCGATGAGGAGGCCGTACTACCGGCGCATCCGGCACATCCGTCACGTGTCCCGGCGCCTGGCTCACTCCTATCACTCGCGGCCCAATCGGACGGCCCCGTTGCTACGTACGTCGATGACGACGCGCTCGTCGCCATACGGGTGGGGCCCCGGAGCAGGCGAGTCGCAGTCGCCCACGGCAAGCGACAGGACGCCGAATGGCTCCGCCGGTTGCTCCAGACCGCGTCTGCTTTGCACCGCGCCGGCGCGTCGGCGTTGAGCCTCAACTCTGAGAACGATCTGTTCGCCGCCCAGCTCGCGTCGGACTTGGAAGAGCTCTCTTTCCTGCGGTCGATGGTGGAGAGCCTAACCAGGGGACGGGCCGACGACGACTTGACAAGCCTCGTCGATGCGACCCTGCCGGTGCTGAATACGACGGTGCGGGCGTGCTGCCTGGCGTTCATGAGCCTGCCCGACCCGCAAGCGCCCTATGCGGCCGAAGTGGGGGTCGCCGTGGGCTCGGCGCCCATCAACGGGGCGTCGCTGTCGGAGGTGGTGCGTCGCTTCGGCCCGGGCGCCGCACGTGGGCCGCTCGTGAAGAATTGGGACGTCACCAACCTGCCCGACGCGGCCACGCTGTGGGACGACACCGAGATGGTCCCCGGCGTCCACTCGCTCGTAATCGCGCCTCTCAGTTCGGGCGAACGCATGCTGGGATGGTTAGTGGCAATCAACCGAGAGCCGTCCGGCGATTTGACCATGCAGCGATCATGGCAGCTGTGCAGCGACGAATTTGGCAGCGGCGAGGCGACCTTAATAGCGACGACCGCCTCGATTCTCGCCACTCACGCGGCGAACCTTGATCTCGTGCGCGAGAAAGAGCGGCTGATGGTGAGCATGGTCCGCGCGCTAGTCTCGGCGATCGAGTCAAAAGACCAGTACACCCGCGGCCACTCCGAGCGGGTGGCGCTCTACACGCGCCGGCTCGCTGAGCAGATTGGCTACGACGAGAAGTCTCTGGAGAACATCTACCTCTCGGCGGTGCTGCACGATGTCGGCAAGATCGGCGTCCGCGACGCGGTTCTGCGGAAGGCAGGAAAGCTCACCGACGAAGAGTTCGCCGAGATCGCCTGTCACCCCGATGAGGGTTGGGCGATCCTGTGCGATATCGAGCAGTTGGGATCGATCCTGCCTGGCGTCCTCCACCATCACGAGCGGTGGGACGGGCGTGGCTATCCCGACGGCCTCGCCGGACGAGCGATCCCGCTCGACGGGCGGATTCTGTCGGTCGCCGACGCCTACGACGCGATGACATCCGATCGGCCGTACCGGATGGGGATGCCGAGCGAAAAGGCCGAGGCGATCCTCCGCGAGGGCGCCGGCGTCCAGTGGGACCCGGATTGCATCGAGGCCTTCCTCGGCTGCATCGACGAAATCCGCCGTATCAAAGCGACCTACCGACTACGCGAGCGCAAGTCACGGAAGCCGCAGGTCAATCCCACGGAGCCGTTGGCGCCCGAGACGGCCGATGAATCAGGATCGGCGCCTGCGGCGAGCAACTGACGCTCTCTGCATCCTGGTGCGAACGCCGGGTCTTCAGGACTCGCTATAAGCCCACTTCCCTCCACGACCCCGGCAGTGGCCGCACGCCCGCTCCCGCGGTGAAGCCCGGCGGCGGGTAGTCGCTGCCGTACGGGCGGTATTCAAGCGTCAGCGTTTTGTTGGCGTTGACGACGAGACTGCCCGCGACCAGCGACCCCCGTATGGCGGCATTGTCTTCGATTGTCACCGTGCCGGTGACATAGACGATCCCGTCGAGCGTCGCGGGCCACGCGTCCGACTTGTCGTTGTCCTGGTCGTTGTTGTAGGGCGCCCCGACGGGGTTGAAGTTGGTGTCCGCCGATACCGACGACTCCTGGAGGTATTCGCGTGTTCCGATGGGGATGATCCCCAAGAGATATCTCAGGTCGTAGAGATCGACGGCCAAGTCGCCCTGCACCATCAGGCCGGGGTAGTTCGGCGCCTCGGGCTGGAAGATCGCGACGTCGCTGATCCTCGTCCCGAGGCCCGCGTTGAGCAGCACCAAGGTGCCGTAGACCCGTGACCACTTCAGTTCCACCGCGGCGCCCTGGCAGTCGATCCAATAGATCCCCCAGGGGTTCGGCTCGCCGAACGGATTGAGATTGCGGCTCAAGACCCGTTTGGTGAACTGGCGGACTCCCGAACTGATCGGCAGACTCGCGATCGGGATCTCGGTTCCCCGACCGACGTAGTAGTCAAACACGTCGTTGCCGGGCATTGTCTTCACCGGCGAAGCGAGGTACGGCGATCCCGCCTGGTTCGATGTCAGGGCGCCGCTTCGGCTCAGCGTGGCGCCGGAGTACATCGCTACCCCGCCGCTAACGTGAGCCGCCGAATCAAGACAGGTCAGCGCGGTCGCCGAGGGCTCGACGGTTAGCTCCAGCGCCGACCGGGCCGTCCCCGATTTGCCGATTGCCCGGATCACGGCGTGGTCGCGCGGGTCGTTGGCGAGGTCGCCGTCTTCGTCGGTAATCGACCAAGAGAACCGGACCTTGCCGGAGGTCAGGTCACCCGAGTCAACGCCGCTCGAAACCTGCGTCCGCCAATTCGAGTTCTGATTGATCCAGCAGAGGGCGTACTCGACCCCCGACCGCGCGGCAATCTGCGCCTGTCGGCGGTCGTGCTGATCGCTGGCGTTCCGCAAAGCCAGCCGCCCGATCGACGACGTCGTCAGTGCGATCGTCGCGACAATCATCGCGGCGCCGAGCACGGCGATATAGACTGACCCTTGGCGGCGGTGGCTCCGTGATCGTTGGAGAGTTTGTTGAATGGACTGCTTCATGGCGTCGGCGCCTCGTTCAGCGGTTGATCGCCGTAGACCGCGGTTGTCGCGCCGGCGACCGACAGGTCCACCGTCACCCCGCCAACCTGAGGCAGGCCAAGCGGCGTGGGATACTGGCTGGCGCCGTAGCGGGACCGCATTGTCTCCAGCTCCGCGACGAATCCCGCGGCGTCTGTGACCCGCACCTGGACCCGCTTGATCCCTTGATCGGTGAACGCGTCGCCAATGGTCGAACCGCTCGGCGCTGACGCGCAGCGGGTGACGGTCACGCCCACGCTCCAGCCGGTGTACCGAGGGAGGTTAGCGCCCACGCTGGTTTTCGGCGGCGACTCAGTCCAATTGTCATAGTCATCGACGTCGTCGAGGTCGTCTCGCTTAGAAACGGTGCCGTCGTTCGACTCCCTACCGAAGACCACGTTCCCCTGCGGGTCTTCGTACGGCTTCGCCATGATCTCCGCGGCGTACCGCTCGGCGAGCGCCCACGCCTCGGCGACGTCAGCCGACTTGCGTTGCGACCGCACCGAGCTGCCGAGCGTCTCCAGCGCGGCTACGAGCACCACCCCGACGAGGACGGTCGCGACAGTGACCTCGATTAGCGTGTTGCCACGGCGAACTAGGATCGAGCGTATCATTGCCCCACCGGTGGACGAGGCGTGATCAAAATCGAGGCGGTAACGAACTTTCGCTTATCCTTGAGCACGAACGACGCGGCTCCGGTGGGCCCGGCAGCGACTGACGGGATATAACCACAGGCGACGCTTATATGACCACTTCCATTACGCGCCCACACATCCGTGTGCCCAACAAGGCCGGTGACATCGACGACATCAAATTTGTCTGCCTCAAAGGCGCCTACTCGGAGCAGACAAGAATTGGCAGTCGCCGCGGTGACGGAAGGAACCGTCGGGGAGGCGAGGTCCCCAGTAAGCGTGGCCACTTCGGTTGCGGCGACAGGGGTTGTCGGATGATGGTTGGAGAACGTCACCATCCAGCCCATCACGTCCTTGTCCCCGCTCCACCAACAGTAAAAAACGTTCGGGTCGCCTACGGCATAGGTACGGCACCAGACTCCGAGGGTAACTGTGTCGTCTTTGTGCTCACGAACTAGCTGCGTCCAGCCGGGGGACGAGCTCATGTCGCCGGTATGGTCCTTCTCGATGCCGACGATCGCGATCACGAGGTCGCCAGGAACGAGGCTGGCCGGTTGAGTAATCCCAATCGAGTTGATGTCTTTAATGTAAATCGGAGCGTCGCCGGCGCGGAAAGCCGGCCACGTCCTCAGCGGCGTTGACGTCACGTTGGGCGCCGCAACCGCGCGAATCGGTGCGGCGAAGCTCAGCGACCGGACATCGCGGAGCAGCGTCACCGGCGAACCGCCATTGATCGTCCGCGTCAGTGGGCCCCCCGCGGCGCCATCCCACGCGTAACGCAGCCGGTCGACCGCGCCGTCCCCTGTCCGGTCGGCGACATCGAACTCCATCGCCGTTGACGTGACACTGCGAAAACGCGTCGCCGTGCGGGCGTCGGCCAGCAGCCGTCCGACCGCCACGCCAGAACGCACAAGCGACGCCGAAGCCCCTTGGTCGAGGTCCAGCCCTTGCGACGCGATGAAGAGCGCCGACGAAAGCCCAACCATCAGCACACTCGCGGAGGCGAGCGCCAGCATCAGTTCCAGCAGTGTGAACGCCGATCGTTGGCTCATAACGCGACCTCCACCCGACCCACCTCGTTCACCGTAATCACGGCCGTCTGGCCGCCCGCCGCAATCGTCACTGTTCCCGCCACCACCGGCTCGCCGCGGAAGTTGAACGTGACGTCTGTACCAACGCCGAAAGACGAGGACACGATCTGCACCCCACGGCCCCGCGCCGCAACGTTCTCCGAAAGCGTCGCCGCCGGCCGCTTGGGATCGGGCAGGGCGAGGGAGCTGTAGCTCTCCGTCGCCGGATTGATGGCGACGCCAACCGAAGTGGCGTTCGCCAGGGCGACCGACTGCGCGCGCCGCAGGTCAGCCGCGAGCTGCTTGGCCGCCGCCTCGAGCTGAACGGCGGTCATCGCCGTTGAGTATCGCGGCGCCGCAATCCCTGCCAGAACACCCAGGACCATGACGACCAGCACTAATTCGATCAGCGTAAAGCCGGCCGGTTTGGCAGACCTCTCGCGACGTGGCGCCGACCGATATGGGGCAGGGGGGCTCATCACCAAAGGTAGCCCAAGCGTGGAAGCGGACTTGCTCTCACCCGCCCCACCTGCCACAACCCGGCCCGCCTAACCGTCACAACCGGCCCCGCCGACGAACGGAAGCGCAGGTAAGCGGAAACCGAGACGACTAGTCGGCGCCACCCCCAGCGCCTAGACTAGGCTTCCCCACATGGGGCTGTAGCTCAGTTGGGAGAGCGCCTGCTTTGCAAGCAGGATGTCGCAGGTTCGATTCCTGTCAGCTCCACTTGTTGTAAAGCGTTGTGGCGTAGGACCTTACGGCCTAACCTCTCGACGGTCGAGAGTGCTGCCAGCAGCCGAAACGGTTGTCAATCTGACAACTTTCGTCCTGGCCATGGCTAAAACGCCCAAAATCCCGTCCTATTGCCTCCATAAGCCCTCCGGCCGCGCGTTCGTAAAGGTTGCGGGCCGGTTCGTCTATCTGGGTCCCTACGAGTCGCAAGAGAGCCGCGAAGCGTACGCCGACGTCGTGGCTGACTTTCTGGCCGGCCGCCTCCATGCCGCCTCGAGCACAGCTGCCGCCCCTCCTGGCCGGCCTCGGCTCTCCGTCCGTGAGCTGGTCGACCGCTACGTCGCCCACGCCGCCGTCTACTATGTCAAGAACGGTCAGGCCACCAGCGAGGCCGGCAACGTGGCCCGGGCCTGCCAGACGGCCGCCACCATGTTCGGCAACCTCCCCGCCGACGAATTCGGGCCGCTCTGTCTCGAGGCTGTCCGTGACCGGTTCGTCACCAACGGTCAGACCCGGGTCGGCGTGAACGGCTCGGCGCGGCGCATCGTCCGGATGTTTAAGTGGGCCGCCGCTAAGGAGCTGGTCGCCGCATCGACGCACCACGCCCTGACACTAGTCGCCGGTCTCCGAGCCGGCCGGACGGCGGCGAAGGAAACCAAGCCCGTGCGCCCGGTCCCCGATGCCATTGTCGACGCCACTCTGCCGCACCTGCCCGATGTCGTCGCCGATATGGTCCGCGTTCAACGGCGCACCGGCATGCGGCCCGGCGAGGTCTGCTCTCTCCGCCCGTGTGACATCGACCGGTCCGGCGACGTGTGGACCTACCGGCCGGCCTCGCACAAGACGGAACATCACGGACTCGAGCGGGTCGTGTTCATCGGTCCGCAGGCGCAGGCGATTCTGCTGCGGTACCTGGCGCGGGACTCGACGGCGTATTGTTTCCGGCCCTGCGATTCCGAAGCCAAACGCCGGGCCGCTATGCACGCGGCGCGGGTGACGCCGCTCAGTTGGGGCAACGTCCCTGGATCCAACGTTTCCCCGTCACCGCTGAGAAGGGCAGGGGACCACTACCGGAAGGACTCCTATTCCAATGCCATTCGTCGCGCGTGCGTTCGGGCGAAGGTTCCCCACTGGACGCCGAACCAACTGCGGCACACGGCGGCGACCGCGGCGCGCGCGGAGTTTGGGCTCGACGGCGCCCAGATTGTGCTGGGTCACGCCCACGCCAAAACGACGGAGATCTACGCGGAGAAGAACGTCGAAACGGGGCGGGCGATCGCTCGTCGGATTGGGTAAATTCACAATTTGCCGGGTTTGCGGGAGTAGCTACCCGCCAGGCCGATCGGACTCTCTGGACGCACCGCCAGGGATCCGATCGGCCGCCCGGCTTCTAACACACGGTGCGATGATGACTTATCGAAATGGCGATGACGTCCGAGTAGACGACCTGCGAAGCCCGCTCTGGGAGATGCGGTTTCGCAACCCGATGGACCCGACAGGCTGGCTGAAGCAGACTGTTGCGCTCTGGCAGTTGAATCTCCAGTTACTGCCCTACTACGACAGCAAGTTCGAACAATCACTTTGCTGGAACGAGGGTGAGGGGGCGGACGCCGACGGATCGCGAATCATCTTCAGCGTCGATGGAAAGCCGTTCTGGGTTCCTGCTGTCTCTACAGACGCACTCGCGCTCATCGCTAAGGCAGGGCCGCTAGTCGACTCCGCTGTCCGTGTTCTCGCGAGCGCCGGCATTGCCACTGCGGCTCACAAAAAGAGGGATTATCCGACATTTCTTTCTGCACTGATCGGAACTGCCGACAACAACATGCGAGCCTT
The DNA here is from genome assembly GCA_041741515.1 of Pirellulales bacterium. Taxonomy (GTDB): domain Bacteria; phylum Planctomycetota; class Planctomycetia; order Pirellulales; family Lacipirellulaceae; genus Botrimarina. The sequence continues at coordinate 14,478 of JBGSJY010000262.1, forward strand.
GCATATCTGGGAATCTGTCGATTCAGACAAGCGAGAGAAGGCCGAGTTGAAAGTGATCCAGGAAAGGGCCGATCAATGCAGAAAGGCGGCCAAGCTGAAGCGCAGAGTCACAGACGCGATGCTCGAAGAAGTGAAGAAGCTTGTCGCGGCGGGGATGACAGCGACATCGGCATCCGAAAGGGTCGCTGAGAAGGCTGCTGCCGATCCCGAACGCTTTGGAACAATCCATGGGAAGGTTCCGAAACAGGCCGGAATCTACAAGGCTTTCAAGCGCGGCGATTGAACTAGCGTCGGTAGTCGAAAGTTTGTTGGGAATTCTGTTTTGACTACCGACGCTAGTTTAGTGACTCAGATTCGCTGGTCGTGGCCTTCCCCCGATTCATGTACCAGCCGCGATGAGAGAATCAGGTTGGTTGGATCGTACTCCGCTGGCCCTCCGTAGCGGAGGGGCCTGCTGAGGCGTAGCCGAAGCAGGCCCCGGAGCGGAGGTGGGCCAGCGGGCGGCGAACACGGCCGGGGGGATGTACCCGAGTGAGCTGTGCGGCCGATGGTGGTTGTAGTCCAGTCGCCACCGATCGACGCACCAGCGGGCGTCCTCCAAGCCTAAGAACAGTTCGCGGTCCAAGAGCTCTTGCCGGAAGCGGCTGTTAAAGCTCTCGATGTAGCCGTTCTCCCACGGGCTCGCCTTGGCGACGAAGAGCGTCTTCACACACGCTAGGTCGAGCCAACGCCGCACGCTCTTGGCGACGAACTCAGGGCCATTATCGCTGCGGATGTGCTCGGGCGCCCCACGCACTGCGAACAGGTAACCCAGCACGTCCAGAACTCGCCGAGCCGTGAAAGATCGAGCGACCTCGATCGTCAGGCTCTCGCGAGTGAACTCGTCCAGCACGCACAGCATCCGCAGCTGGCGGCCACGCTCGGTGTAATCCGTGACGAAGTCGTAGCTCCAGATGTGATTGGGATACTCAGGCGCCTTGCGGACGCAGCTGTTCTCGCTCCCGCCCAGCGATAAACGCTGCCGCTTGTGGCGTTTCTTCGCCACCGGCATCCCCTCCTCACGCCATAGCCGCGCCACCCGCTTGTGGTACACCTCCCAGCCACGACTCCGCAGAGCCTCGTAGACCTGAGGGCTGCCGAAGCAGGGCCGCTGGGCGGCGATGCTCCGCATCTCCTCGAGCAA
>JBGSJY010000263.1:0-5566 GCA_041741515.1 Pirellulales bacterium
CTGGCGCTCTCGATCCTCAAGCTGGACACCACCCTCCGTGAGACTCTCCGCGGGAAACGGCTCCGCGCCGGGTGGAACAACAACACCCTTCAAGCCATTCTTACCGGGATCGCTGCGTGATTAGATGCGATTGCCCTGGGGAAGGCCGAGGGTGATCGTCGCCAGACCTGGGGGCGCTTTTAGGAAGAGATGGATCGAAGATCGACCCGCGACCGTGGAGGGCGCTTAGCGCGTCGCGACTACGCTAATCGGACCCGTCATCCGCTGGCGGCTCAATCGGCTCGTTCCGCGCCTGCCCGTACTTCCTGACCAGGAAATGGCCGGCGAGGTTGCCCGCCAGGTTGTCGAAGTCGGGCGCCGTCGCCGCTTCGTAGAGAAGTTCGTCCGAGAGGTCGGGCTCGACGCCGAGCACCTGCATCGCGGCGCCGAGCGAGAACTGGAGGTAACTGCGGTCCAACGGCGACAACAACTTCAACCGCGCTTGCAGCCCCTGCGCGTCGAGCCCCCAGTCGCCTTTCTCGAGCAGATCGGCGTAGGCATGGTTGAGCTCGTTCTGGGCGGGATCGGTTGTCTTGTAATGCTTATTGGACAACCCCCGCACGGTGGCGACTTCTTCGGCGACGCGCTCCTCGTCCCCTAACTCCTTGGCGATTAGCGCCGACATCCGGTAACTGTAGATCTGGTTCTGCGCCATGCCGGCCGCGTGGAAAGCCTCGAAGGCCGCTTCGAGTTCGCCCTCAACGTAGACGTAGTTCAACTTGGTCCAGATCTTGCGTCCCCTGGTGTCGGACGCGAACGCGTACTCGAGAAGGGGCTTGGCTTCTTCGGGGTCGCCGTACCCGGTCCGGCGGCGGAAGAGGTACCAGGCGTCGCCACTCGACGAGGGGTAGCTCGTGCTCAGCGCTTGGGCGTAGTGGTCCGCCTCTTCCCAGCGGGCCATGCCTTCGTTGGCCGCCAGCGCGGTCGCCAGCGAGCGCGCCGAGTAAGTCTCGGCGGCCTGCTCGGCGTAAGGCAGCGCGGCGGCGTAGTCTCGGTCCTCGCGCATCAGCGTCTCAGCGATATAGGCCTGGACGCCCGAGTGCTCGAGCCCGCGGTTCTCCTGCGTATCGAGGTAGCGCCGGAGCGTCGGCAGCCATCGCTCTTCTTGGTTCTGCGAGCGATAGAGCTTTGCAAGCTGGATCGCCGTGCCCGCTTCAGGCTCGAGCTCGTACGCGGCCTCCAGCCACTCGGCCGCTTTGGCGACTTGCCCCGCCGCCTCGAAGTAGCCCGCCATGTAGCGGGAGGTGAGGTAGTCCTTGCTCGCCGGCCCTTCCCATTCGTCAAGCTGCTGCGGGGTCGGCGTCCGCGTCAGGCGCATCGTCCTGCGGAGCCAATGCGGCGCATGGGGAGAGATCTCTTGGTAGGTCTTGATGAACCAAAGATCATCACGCCGTAGGGCATTCGACCAGATCTGCACGGCGTTCTCGTAGTCCTCCGCCATGGAGGGAAGCCGGTAATCATGGCTCCAGACCGCTTCCCACGAAGCGTTGTACCCCAGGTTCAGGCCGCCCCCCTTGGCCCGCGGGAGACGCTTCGCCGCCCACAGCATCGGCCGCATGTTGTGACGGGGGTCCCTGATCTTGAGGCCGCCAAGCACCTCCGCCAGCTTCTCGATCGGCGCGCCGCTGGGCATCGAGCACGTCCGGATATAGGCGGCGTAACGATGCCCCTCGACCAGTTGCGTCAGGGCGCCAACCGGCTCGGTCAGGTCGCTTTCGGTCGCGTTGTGCATGCTAGTGCACGAGTTCACGGCCATCACGAACTGCTCTTCGGCAATCAGCGACGCCAGGGAGGCCCACGAGGGCTCCCGCGGCGTTTCGGCCGAGGCGTCGGCCTCTTGCAGAGACGCCCTCACGTAGTTTGGGGTCGGCAAGAAAGCGTCGCCGTCATAGTTGTCCTTCAGCCGTTCCACCAGCTTCCGCAGCGCCGCGTCGCTCAGCGGCAGTTCGTCGCGTAACGGCGCCGGCAGGTCGTGGACGTCGTCGAGCCGGGTCAATACGAACTTGCCCAGCGCCAGCGGCCCCGCGGCCGCGCCGTACCGCTGATCCCCGAGCGACGAATAAAGCGTCACCAGCGCGCTGTACGCGCCGTAGGCGTCGGGGTCCGATTCGAGGGACGCCCGCGCGTCTTTATAAAACGAGGCGTGCGAACCCAGCGTCCGACGCAAAGCGACGCAGGACCACAACGCCAGGGGACGCGACTCCTGATCGCTCCGCGCGATCCGCTTCAATGCGGTGAGATCGAAATGGCTAATCGGGCCGATGAGCTGCGCCCAAGCCGGCGGCTCTACGTCGTCAGAATCCAACTCCTCGACAGAATCCAGCTCGTCGACTTGCTTCAGCGCCGCCCCGTGCGCGCCGCCCATCGCGAGGACGTAGGGCCGCAGCCACTTCGCCCGTGCGTCCTCAGGAGCGAGCGACCGCGCACGCTCGGCGTACAGCATCGCGCGGGCGTAGAACGCCTCCGGGGTCCCGGTCCAGTGGTGGTCGATCAATGTCCCCAGGTGGGCGTAACCCCGCGCTAATACGGCAAGCCACTCGACCGACGGCCCCTCCGCGGCGATCGCGTGGTGGGCGCGGCTTACCGCTTCCCACTGCGACACGAAGTTCATCCGCCCGAGGAGCGTCGCGACCGATTCATCCGGCAGATTGTCGGCATTGAACGCCGGCGGCTCGCCTTCGAGACCCTCTTCGACAAGCCGTTGCTTTAGCGTCGTCCGCGAGGCCTCCTCCCAGGCGACTGCCAGGGTGGGATAGACCGAGTCGATCCCAAACTTCTTGTCGGTGATCGCGATCGGATCGCCGAGGGCCTTTTCTGCCTCAGCGTCACCGTCGCTTGCCCGCTCCAGCAGCAGTCCGGTGCGACCCGGCCAGCGGGTGCGGACGCGGGGCGTTAGGTGGAGCGTCGAGCGCAGGTCGCCCCGTTGATCGACCTCGCCCCGTTGATCGACTTCGCCGAGCGTCTCGTCGCGGGTCACGACGCCGAGCTCGTCGCGAGCGGCGATCAGCACCGCCTGTCGCCCCAGTTCGCGAAACAGTCGCCCCGCCTTGGAGTCGGGCAGGTCACGGAGGCTCGGGTACTCGGTCCGGAGGACAAGGACCGGCGTCTCGGCGGCAGCGCCGATCGCGGAAGGGGCGAGGGCCCCAAGCAGGGTCATCACAAGTACGGCAGCGCGGAAACTCATCGAGAAGAGCCTCGGGGGGATGGCGCGTCGGCCGCCTGATTCTAATCGGCCCCGGCAGCGGGAGGGACCTCGCGGGCGAAAGATTCCCGCCAAGCCTAGGCCACTCAAGCCGACAACGCTTAACGCCGCGAGGTCCGTCTGACCGTCGCCGTCCAAAACACAAGATGAGCCAACACGATCGAGGCAGGCTCGGGCGTCGCGAAGGAGTTGGTGCTGGGGCTGGTGCTCCCGTAGTTCGCGGCCCAGACCCCGTAATCGTCTTGAGTGACCTCGCCGGGCGTCGTGTCACCCGGCAGCGTCACCGAGGCGCCGAGGTTGTCGCGCCAGACGGCATAGTCGGCGGCGTCGACGACGCCGTCGTTGTTGTAGTCGCCGTCAAGAACGATAGGCGTCAACACAGGGTGAACCGTAAGGACCGTGTACGATCCAATCGAGAAGGAGCTTACTCCCCTGTCGAAGCTCAACGAGTAATCAACCCCGGGTGTCGCTTCGGCAATGCTTCGGTAAGCGGCGCCGTCCCAATAAGTGATGCGGTCAGCGACCTCGGCGCCGAATACTTCGGCGACCGTCGTGCCGCTACGTCGGCCACCGAAAGCCAATTGACCGCCGTTAGCCATCTGAAAAGCGATCTGGTTGACGTCGCCGTTCAAGAAATTAAGTTCCAGTCGCCCGCCATCCTGCAGGTTTATTGGAAGCGGCTCGATCTCCCCAGCGGAACTGCTAGACTCAATTTGAATCACACGCGATTGCAACCATGACTCAGCGCCCGAAACTGTGATTTGAGAATCTCCGCCAGCATTCGTCAGATACAGGATGCTAAAGGCGGACGCTTGCGCGCCATTCTCGATTGTGACCGACGCTTCGCCATTGCGACCGATATTCAATCTATCAACGATAAGACGTGTTCCTGCGTCTCTTAGCTGCAATGACGCAGGCGACGCGTCGTAAGACTGGCGCGTCCCGCCAATTTCCCACACGCCGCGGTTATTGCCCAACCCGGCGCCCTGCTCGACGAGAATGCTGCCACCCGCCCTTATCGCCATCTGAAAACTGCCGAAGAGAAGTGAATCGGTTCCGCGGACCGTTACCGATCCGTTCGAGCCGCCGTCCCCGCCAACCAGCAAGTTGCCGGTCTGAACTATTGCGGCTTGCTCAATGAGCAGCGTACCGTCGCCGGACGTTCCCACATTGAGTTGGCTTAGAAGCCATAGCGTTGAAGCGCCACGAACCGTTGCGGTTCCGTGAGACCCGGGGTGGTAGCCGAGCCACCCTTCGGAAGAACTGACTCGAAGTCCATCCGCGATCGTGAGGGACCCGGCGCCGCGGTATCCGGCGCCGAGAGGCCCCCGGGTGCTCGAATCGAGCGTCAAGTCGATGGTGATGCTCTGATCCGGCCCCTCGTTGAGAAGTATTTGCTGGTTCAGCGTCGTCGCCGCATCGACAGTCAGGTTTCTATCGACGACGAGCCCCTTGGTCTGAATCACTCCCTCGCCGTGCAGGTCGCTTTCAGCGGCGAGCAGGCCTCCTGTCACCAATGTCCCCCCAGCGAAGTCGATCGAGCCGTGGTTGACGACCGTTTCCCCGGTAACACGCATCGTCGATCCGACGCCGATGGATAACGCGCCTTCTCCTCCCTCGCCGAGGACCAAAGACCCGCCAACATTGACGTTCCCGGCGGCGGCGAGCTCGAGAGCGCCTGTGCCGTACCTGCCCAGCGTGACATCGGCCGTCGTCCGCAGCAGCGCGCCGGCGCCCTCGACCCGGACGTTGCCAATTCCAGAAGCCGCGTCGCCGATAAACGCGCTCGCACTCCGCACCTCACTGGGACCGCTTACTGTCAGCGACCCCTCCGCGAACTCACCGACGAAGAGATCGGTTTCGGTCCCCAAGTCCCAAGGGTCCGTCACGCCGTCGTAGGTCGGGCGGTAGTCCCCCGTCGCCGTGATCGCCGCTTCGGCGGCGGTGGCGATTAGGCAGAGGAGCAGCAATACGGGCAGTCGTCGAAAGCTTGCAATCACGCAGTGACCTCGTCGAGGATGCCGTGGAAAGGGAGCTGAAATTATAGCCGATCGAATAGCGAAGTTCTCAGCCGTTCTTACTCGAAGCTTTCGCCGCCATCAGCAGGGCTTTTGCTTCTGCAACGCGGGGCGCACTCTGCTGGACTCATGGCGACTGAACAAACCGTCCGGAGGGGTAGGCCCTCAGGGCCAGCGCGCACTCTGGGCAATCCGGGCGGCCTAGCGCGTTTTAAGTTGGCGGGTTAGTGTGGGGCGTTTCGCCCACTCCCGCCGTGAGGACAGCTGATGGAAGGCGCCGCCCGTTCGTTGTTCGAGCGTCTGGAGT
>JBGSJY010000264.1:0-2694 GCA_041741515.1 Pirellulales bacterium
CTGGCGCTCTCGATCCTCAAGCTGGACACCACCCTCCGTGAGACTCTCCGCGGGAAACGGCTCCGCGCCGGGTGGAACAACAACACCCTTCAAGCCATTCTTACCGGGATCGCTGCGTGATTAGATGCGATTGCCCTGGCCCGCGGGGTACTCGCCCCGAAGTTCCAATGTCCGTTTGGCGAGGATAAAGTAGAACGAGGCGCCATTGCAACTCGTTTGGTAAAGCACATGGGTAATGAATCGCCCGAATGCTTCCCGCTGGCTTCCAGACGATAGACGCATCAGGCTCACATCGTAATTCCGATCATCTGCCCGGATCACAACCTTTCCGTCCCGCAGTCCTACAAATCGCCCTTCGAGTTTTCGGCCTTGGGTGTTTGTCCAGATAGACTCTGGGTAGGCGTATTGTTCGGCCCAGTTCTCCACCGCAATCATGAAGAGCAAGGGCGCAGTTAGGTCGGCGCCCTTGTGCATTAGCAGGTCATCAACCCAGCGCAAGTCTTCTCGCGTCGGATACACCAATTCGACTCGATCGGCTCCGTCCACCTTGACAGCGACGCCCACACCCACGCCGACCAGACTTCCCTTCACTGACAGGCGTCCCCGTCCCCAAACGCGCGATCCCATGAGGCGTTTCAATTCTCGCAGCCAAGCTTGGTCTTCTTCGCTGAGTTGATTGAAGGGCGCCCGATGCACTTTGCCATCGGCGTCCCGAAGCACCACACGAGGCCCCTCGGTCTTCACGTAATCCGCTTCGATCTTGTTGCCTTTCTTGTCGGTCCATTCGTAGGGGGCCGCGCCGGCGATGTCCGGCCGCGTGGCGACGAGGAGAATTGCAAGGAAGAGAACGCATCGATAGTCGATTGTGGGCATGGCTCGCCCCCCGCAGTTACGCTTATGGCCAGCCGCTTCGCGCGGCGCCACTAGGTTAGTGAGCCAGAAGGAGCCTAAGCAAGCATTTAAGATGCCCACGAATGCCAATCCGCCGGCGGCCCTGAGCCTTAAGCTGCGCCGGTTCCTTGCCGCCAACCGACTCTCGGCGAGCCAGACGAGCGGGTCCATCGTGTCAGCCGACTTCACGCCCCGGGCCATCAATTCGGCTTTCATTGACGATCTCGGCGAGGCGACGGCGTAAGCGGCTAGCGATCGAAACCGTCGGCGCCCTGTGACCGGCGGATCGCCTCGTAAACCTCCCGGCGATGGATCGGTACGGTATTCGGCGCGTCGATTTCGAGGTGGACGGATTGGCCGCCGTCGATGCGACGCACCGTGACGACGACCTTCCCGCTGTCAGGCGTCACGACGGTGACTCCCTCGCCGATCGCACAAGAGACGACGATCACTTGCTCCTCCTCCAAACTGTGCGGCGCGGGGTGAACCGACCCCGTCGATACGTCGAGACGCTAGCCAACCTCCCCCAGCACCGGCACGCCGACGGCGCGCCACGCGACCTTGCGGTCGGGCGCCCATTCGACGAGCCCCGCCTCGGCGAGTTCGTCGAGATACTGGCAGACGACGACGTCGGGAAACGCCAGCAGTTCGCCAACCTCCCGGACCTCGGCGCCGCTGCCCCACGCCGAATCGAGATAAGCGACGGCCTCTAGCACGGCCTCGTGCGCGGCGTTGATCGACGAGTAGCGCTCAAGTGGCGTCATGCCCGGAAAGTACGCCCCACTCACAACCGCGCCGAGCCGCGAAATGCGGTGGCCCGGTGCGTTCAGTAGCCCCACAAGTTGGGCCCGAAAAGTATTGACACCGGGCGCGACGGGGGTGGGGGGCTCCAATTCTCGCTCCACGCCGACTTCCGGACCGTAACGGCCGCCGCACGCGTTTCTTGGCACATGATGAGGGTTTTGGCCCCGGTCCCAGGAGTGAGGGTAGAGAGAGAGAGGCTTCAAGAATCTCGCGCGAACGAGGAGTTCGATACCGGTGCTACCCGAAGAGGGTGGGGGGCGTCGGATGGGACCCGACCGGCCCCCCCGGGGTTGTTGTTGTCGTTCAGGTTTGCACCACCGCGCGCACAAAGTCGGTTCGATGCCGGGCTACGCCTACCCCGGGCCGCCCCCGTGCCGGAGAACCTAACCCCCGGGGGGAGGGAGTCTATGTCGCGGCCCCACGGCGACGGTGGGAACGACCGCGGCCGAGTCACCGGAAGGACCCAAGGGCCCCCGGGGCATTCGGGTCCTCGGTGGGGTGCCCCCCAGGGTAGGCGAAGCCCCGGATCGACCGACTTCTCTACGCGCAGCATTGGCGTGGGTAGGTAGGTAAGTGCGCCGCGGGTCCTTTCAATGTGCCGGCGACCGCCTCACCGAAGGGAGTAGCGGGTAGACCCAACTCCCTTCCCTACCCCGCGCTCATGCCAATCACAGCAACGGTTGTAGTACTACAACCAAATGGTCGCCAACCGATGCGAAACGTTGGAGAGTTTTGCGTAGCATAAAGACGCCTAACCCCTTATCATAAGGATGTTTTCATACTCCTAGGCTTGCAAAGGTCAGGGCGTCTAAACTGCTTGACATGCAAGAGGTCACAGATTCGAGTTCTGTCGTGCCTACTTGACCTAAGTCCTTGCCGATTCGCGACTTGTGTTACCTGCCGGTGGTCGGCAGTGCGGCGTTTCCTCGGAAGCCAAAACGGTACATACCGTTTTGCGCGTTCCCTAGGAGTTCCGCGCGATGCCAGCACTCATCCAGG
>JBGSJY010000265.1:0-22581 GCA_041741515.1 Pirellulales bacterium
TGCGGTCCGCTGCGAATCGCCGGGAGGTTGCCCGCCCGTGACGGTGCACGCGAATGGCCTGTCAGGCGGCGTCGCGACCGTCCGCGGCGACATCTCAAGCCAGTTCCTCAGCGGGCTGTTGATGGCGTGCCCCTGCGCGGAGGGCCCGGTGAGGCTGCAAGTGGATGGGCAGCTCGTCAGCAAGCCCTACGTCGCAATGACGTTGGAGGTCATGCGGGCTTTCGGCATCGAAGTTTCGGCGCCCGAAGATTTCTCGTCTTTCGACATCAGTCCTGTGGGCGCCTACCAGCCGCGCGACTACGCCATCGAGCCCGACGCCTCGGCGGCCAGCTACTTCTGGGCAGCTGCGGCGATTTGTGGCGGTGACGTCACCGTCGAAGGCCTGACTCGCGACGCACTACAAGGCGACGTAGCCTTCGTCGATTGCCTGGCACAGATGGGTTGCCGAGTCGAGTACCTTGAGGACGGGATCAAGGTAATCGGTCCCGCGGCAGGAGACCGGCTCCGCGGCGCCGAGCTCGATATGAACGCGATCAGCGACACGGTGCAGACGCTTGCGGCGGTCGCGCTGTTCGCCGAAGGGCCAACGCGGGTGGTCGGCGTCGCCCACAACCGCCACAAGGAGACCGACCGCATCGCCGACTTGGCGACCGAGCTACGCCGCCTCGGCGCAATGGTGGAAGAACAGCCCGACGGGCTGTTCATCACACCGGGCCAACTTAAGCCTGCGCTAGTTGAGACCTACGACGACCACCGCATGGCGATGAGCCTCGCGCTGGTGGGCCTTAGGCAAAAGGGAATTAGCATTGCGAACCCCGGTTGCACAGCGAAAACCTACCCCAACTACTTTGCCGACCTCGCCGCAGCCGTCCGGCGACGCTAAAGAAAAACAGGCGATGTTCAAGTCGCGCCCCGCCGGACGCGGCCGAGAATCAGCGGGCCGAGAATCAGTGGGAAGTCGAGTTGGCGGCTTGCATCTCGAGCCGGCGACGCTCGACGGCGCGAAGCAGTTCGTCAGCACGGTCCAGCAGCGCCAGGCCCGACTCCGAAGGGAGCGGGATACGGGTGGCTTGCTGAGCGACGAAGCTCGCCTGACAGTGTTGGCAGGCGATTCCCTTGCCGAGGTAATCCACACGTACCTGCAGGTTCCGGCCGCAGGCGGGGCAAGGCTGAACGTAGAAAACCGAGCCTGGCATTGCAGTCGCCTCCATGTAACTCGGGAAAGAAGAGCCTGAGGGTAACAGTTTACGCAAAGATGGCCGCGGTGTCCAATCACAACGCACCGCATTCCGTCCGGAACTCACCGGAACAATCGCCACCCCCATTATAGGGGGTGCGTCGCGGAGGCTCCCTGCACACGGTAGGATCACCGTAGCCGCCGTGAGGTTCCGTTAAAAACTTCCCTCAGCGAACGACTTCGTGATGCCGCGCAGCCCCTCGAACGGTTTATAAGAAAAGGTGAGAGGCGCGACGTGCTTCGTAGAGGTGCGAGGTCCGCACCTCACAGCAGCAGGCCCTAACGAGGGGATTCTCTAGTGGTTGGGAATCGGCTCTACACCGGCGCGGTGATCGCCGGATGGCTGGCGGCCATGACATGGCTGGTCACCGAAAGAATCTTGCCACCCTTCTTCCGGGGGGACGTTCCGGTAAGTCGGCCCTCCAATCAGACCGAGCCGGTTGCCTGGCGTATCGAGATGGAAGGCAAAGAGTGCGGCGTCGCGGTGCTCCAGGCAGTAGCCGGCGAGGGCGGAGTAAAAGAAGTCCACAGCCTGATGCAGCTCAATCACATCGAGACGCCCAGGGCCGCGCCCCTTTGGCTGGCGCCGATGCTCAATTCGATCCGCAGTCTCACCATTTCGATGCGGACCACGACGGTCTACGACCGACTCGACGAGCTCTCGTCGTTCCAATCGAGGCTGCAGGTCAGCCGACCCGATTTGCCGATCGACATCCGAGGTCGGATCGTCGATAAGAAAATGAAGCTGACCATCCGCGTCGGCGAGATCACGAAGCGCTACGACCACCCGTGGCCGGGGGGGAGCCTCCTGGGAGGGGATGTCACGCCGAGCGGTCGGCTGTTGCCCCTCTACGAAGGCCGGCAATGGACCCAAGAGGTCTACAGCCCATTCGGGTCGCCAAACGCCCCGACGGAGCTCATCGTCGCCAAGGTTACCGAGCCGCTGCGGTTGACGCATAACGGCCAGAGTATCGATGGGTGGCGTGTCGAGTTCCGTTCGTCCGAAGTGACGGGCAGCACCGACGAGGGTCGTATGCGCGCGGATTTGCTTGTCGCGACCGACGGCCGCATCCTGAGGCAGGACACCTACTTCTTTGGCAGCAAGATCACGTTCCTCCGTGAGTCCGACGAGGTGTCGGAGGAACGGGCCGCGTTGCTGGAGCTAGCCAAGTATGCAACCGTCGCACCGGCGCCCAAGGCTCTGCCGCCGGGGCTAGCTGACGCGGTCCCTCCGACGATCGAGCCCGCTTCGGTGGGTGACAACGCGGCCCTTAACCGATAGCTGCCCGGTAGGCGATGATCCAGTTCGAAGGCGTCTCTCGCAGCTACGGCGACACGCTCGCCGTGCGTGGCCTCGACCTCCGGATCGAATCGGGCGAGCTCTTCGCGCTGCTCGGCCACAATGGAGCCGGCAAGACAACGACGATCAAGATGATGGTGGGCCTGCTGCGGCCCGCCGCCGGGCGGGTCCTTATCGATGGGTGCGACACGGTCACGCAAGTGCGTGAGGCGACCAGCCGCATCGGCTATGTCCCCGACGAACCCTATCTCTACGATAAGCTCTCCGGCCGCGAGTTCCTCAGCTTTGTCGCCGAGATGCACGGCATGTCCAAGCAACAATCCGCGCGGGCCATCGACCGCGAGGTCGAGCGGTTCGGCCTCGCCCGGTTCGCTGACGACTTAGCGGAAAGCTACTCCCACGGAATGAAGCAGCGGACCGTTTTCGCCGCCGCGCTATTGCACGACCCGCCCGTGCTGATCGTCGACGAGCCGCTGGTTGGGCTCGACCCGCACAGCATCCGCCTCGTCAAAGACCTGCTCAGCGAGCGCGCCCGCACCGGGACGAGCGTCTTCATGTCGACGCATACACTCGCCGCGGCCGAGGAAATCGCCAATCGGATCGGCGTGATGCAGCAAGGCAAGCTGATCTTCCTGGGAACGGTCGAGGAATTGCGCCACAAGTACCACGCGGAGGGCCAGTCGCTCGAAGCACTCTACCTGTCCGTCGTCGGTGGCGCCGTCGGTGGCGTTACGGCCGATGAGGCGGCCGGACAGACCAGCCCTCCGACCCCGCTCGAAGGGACCCCATGACGGAGGGCTCCAACACAGACGCCCTGTCTTCAACAGGGCCAAGAAGCGCAGACATCGACCCGCGGGTTGAGGCGGCATTGTTTCGCCGCATCCGCGCGGTGGAGACGGTCACCCACCTCCGGCAGTTGATGTCGACCGCCCGGCTGCGGACGCTACTGGTCGTCGGGCTTAGCATCTTCTTCTGGTGCGCTCTTTTCGCGCTGTTCTATGTCGGATTCAACTTCCTGCGCGAGAACGTAGCCCGACCCGGCGAGGTCTACCACGCCAGGACGGTGGAGTTTGTATTCCATCTATTCTTCGCGTCGCTGAACGTGATGCTCGTCTTCTCGTCGGGCATCATCCTCTACGGCGGCCTTTTCAGCTCGCAAGAGACGCGGTTCCTCCTGACGACGCCCGCGCGCGAAGAGCGGATCGTCTTGCACAAATTCCAGGAGGCGACGCTGTTCAGCAGTTGGGGGTTCTTTCTGCTCGCCAGCCCACTGACGCTCGCCTACGGCATTTCGGTAGGGGCGCCGTGGCATTACTACGTGCTGATCGGGCCGCTGATTGTTTCGTTCGTCTATATCCCCTGCGTCATCGGCGCCCTTTGCTGCCTGCTGCTGATCTACAAGCTGGCTCACGTCCGGGTGACGGTTGTGGTGATTGCGGCGGTACTCTCGATGCTCGCCGCAGGAGCGGCGATCTGGGACACCATCGCGGTCGATCGGCACCAGATGTTCGAGGACCAGTTTTTCCCCGACACCATCCGAAAGTTCCGCTTCACCCGGGAGGAGTGGCTGCCTAGTTCGTGGCTCAGCGACGGCCTCATCGATGCGGCGCAGTCGTGGCCGCGCTTGCCGACCGCGTTGCATGACACGCCGGTGGTGCGGGCCCTGTTGTCGCTGGCCCTGCTGGTGATGAACGCCTTAATGGGCCGGCTGATCCTGACGGCGGTGGCGAAGCGCTCGTTCCGTGCCGGGTTTAGCCAGCTGGAGTGCCGCCCCCGCCGCCCCCGACGCGCGGGCGCCGTGTGGATCGACCGTATCGCGGCGCGGTTGCTACGGCCCTTTCCCCAGCAGGTGCGGCTACTGCTGATGAAGGACTGGCGCCTCTTGCGGCGGGACCCGGTGCAGTGGTCGCAGTTTTTGATCTTCTTCGGGCTGCTGGGACTCTACTTCTTGAACGTTGACCAGTTTCGGGTCACGGCCGGCGACATCGAGCACGCCACCTGGGTCAATCTCGTGAGCTTCCTCAATCTAGCGGTTGTGGGGCTTATCCTCTCGACCTTCACGACGCGGTTTATCTACCCGATGCTCAGCCTCGAAGGGCGGCGCTTCTGGGTCTTGGGCCTGATGCCGGTGAGCCGCGAGACTATCGTGTGGAGCAAGTTCGTCTTCGCGGCGCTTGGGTCGTGGCTGCCCTGCGCGATGCTGATTTTGCTCAGCGACCTGATGCTGCGGGTGTCGTCGATGGTCGTTGCGATTCACCAACTGACGACGGTGCTGCTGTGCGTCGGCCTGGCGGCGCTGGCGGTGGGGCTCGGGGCGATGATGCCCAATTTCCGTGAGTCTAGCCCCTCGAAAATTGCCGCCGGGTTTGGCGGCACCCTCAACCTGGTGCTCAGCGCGGTCTACATCATCCTGATCGTCTCCCTAACGGCGTTGCCGTGCCACTTCAGGCTGATCGCCACGTCGAGCGCGATCAGCTCTCAGTACCTGCAGGAGGGCTATCTGAATCTCTGGCAGGTCATCGGGGCCGGTTTAGCGGTAGCCGTCGGGTTCACCGCCACGGTGTTCCCGCTTTATCGCGGTGTGCAGGCTTTCAACCGTCTGGAGTTTTATTGAGAGCGAGCGGCTATCCCAGGCCTGATGGGATTCCTGTCCGGCATTCTGCCGCTCGCTCCTATTCGTTAAACTAGGGGCCCCTTTGCGGTTAAGTTGATGGAACAGCCAGTACTCTCCCCCTGCCCTTCCGATGAAGCCGCTCAAACCGCTCCGCGTCGGCGCGGTCAACTATCTCAACTCGAAGCCGCTAATTCATCGCTTCGAGGAACACGTCCGCCGACTGGCGGCCTCCGAACCGGCGCTGCAAGGCGTGCGGCTCTTGAAGGACCTGCCGAGTCGTTTGGCGGATTCGCTCACGGCGAGGCGGCTCGATGCGGCCCTGGTGCCGGCATTCGAAGCGCTGTCGGCGCCCGATTGGCGGATCGTTTCCGACGCCTGCGTCGCGGCCGACGGACCCGTGAGCAGCGTCAAAGTGTACTTCCGCCGCCCACCCGCCGAGGTGAAAACCCTTGCGCTCGATGAGGGTTCCCGCACCAGCGCGGCGTTGATACGTCTGTTGCTGTTGCGACGCGTCCGTGTCGAGCCGCAGCGGATGCGTTTGCCGATTGGCGCGGGCCTCGCGGATTCCGATGCCGACGCGGTGCTGCTCATTGGCGACCGCGCGATGCAGACGCCTGCCGCCGACTTGCGGCGTCAGTTCGTCGCCGAGTGGGACCTCGCCGAAGAGTGGCGCCGCGACACGGGCCTGCCCTTTGTCTTCGCCGTATGGGCGGCGAGACTCGGTGTCGATGGGGCCGCGCTGGCGTCGCTCTTCGAGGCGTCCCGGGACGACGGCCTCGTCGCGTTCTCCGCGATCGCGCAGGCCGAGGGGCCGCCGCTCGGGCTTACCGTCGAACACGCCGAGCGTTACCTTCGCCAGAACCTCCGGTTCACTCTCGGGCCGCGCGAGCGACGTGGGCTGGAGTTGTTCCGCCAGCAATGCCGCGAGGCGGGGCTGCTCCCCGACGCGTCGGATCCTACCACCACCGCACCGCTGCCCGCCCGATGATCGCCGCCATCAGCGTCCAAGAAATCCTCGCCCAGGCCGTCGAGGGAGAACGCCTGACGCCCGACGAGGGGTTGCGTCTGCTCAAGGAAGCGAGCCTCGCTTCGCTGGGCCGTGCGGCGGACGAGGTCACGCGGCGACTCCACCCCGAGCCGTACCGCACCTACAACATCGATCGGAACATCAATTACACCAACGTCTGCACGGCGGTGTGCGACTTCTGCGCGTTCTACCGCGGGCCGAAGTCGGACGAGGGCTACGTCCTTTCGATCGACCAGATCTTGGCCAAGGTGCAAGAAACGGTTGATCTGGGTGGTGAGCAGACCCTGCTCCAGGGCGGGCTTCACCCCGAGTTCAAGCTCGAGTGGTACGAGTCGATGCTCGGTGAGATCAAGCGGGCCTTCCCTCAAGTCAATCTCCACGCCTTCAGCCCCCCTGAGATCCATCATTTCACCAAGGTCAACAAGCTGCCGCTCCGCGAAGTGCTCGAGCGACTGATGGCGGCGGGGATGGGGAGTCTTCCCGGTGGCGGCGCTGAGATCCTCGTCGATCGCGTCCGCAACGAAATCACCCGCGGCAAGGTCCTCACCGACGATTGGCTCAATGTGATGCGCGTCTGGCATCAGCTCGGCGGTCGGAGCTCGGCGACGATGATGTTCGGCCATGTCGAGACCCTCCAAGAGCGGATCGAGCACCTGGAACGGCTGCGTCAATTGCAGGACGAGTCCCTTGCGGCGGGCCACAAGGGCTTCACCGCGTTTATCTGCTGGAACTTCCAACGCGATAACACCCAGCTCGACCACCTGCCGCCGGCCGGGTCGCACGAGTATCTGAAGACCAACGCGGTGGCGCGGCTCTATCTCGACAACTTCGACAACATCCAGTCGAGCTGGGTGACGCAGGGCCTCAAGGTCGGGCAGCTGGCGATGCTCTATGGCGCCAACGACATGGGGAGCTTGATGATTGAAGAGAACGTCGTCGCCGAAGCGGGGACGGTCCATTTCCTCACGCTCGACGACATTCGGGGCGCCATCGAAGAGCTGGGCTTCACCCCCCGGCAGCGGAACGTTCATTACGAGTTGGTGGACCTTGAGCATGAAACGCGTGCGGTCAAAGCCGCCCGCAAGGGGCTGCCGAAGCTTCCCGTAGTGAGCTAGGGTTGAGGTCTGAGAGGGGGCTAAGCCGCGAGCGGCTGCTGCTTGCGGGATAGCCCCTTCAATCGATCGAACCCGCACGACCGTCCCCAATTCGCGCCGCCCGTCGCCTATGTCTTCCGTGACGGGTACCGCTGCCACTGCCAACGTGGAAGGGGCTGACGATGCAGCGCTTCCATTGGGGCGGGCGATGGTCGAGGTCGTTGACCTCACCAAGGCCTACGAGGACCTAGCCCGTGGCGAGGTGCTGGCGGTCGATCACTTGTCGTTCACCGCCCACTCCGGAGAGGTGTTCGGCCTCTTGGGCCCTAACGGCGCCGGCAAGACGACCGCGTTGCGGATCCTCACAACGCTGCTGAAGCCTACCGCCGGGGCCGCCCGCGTGAATGGTTTCGACTGCGTCGAGCAGGCCGAACTCGTTCGTAACCAGATCGGCTTCATCTCCGCCAACACGGCCGTCTACGATCGGATGACGGCCTGGGAATTTGTCGAGTACTTCGGTCGCCTGCACGGCCTCGCGCCGGCGCAGCTCCGCGACCGGATGGAATGGCTTTTCGCCAAGCTGCGGATGGACGATCTCCGCGACACGCTCGGCGCGAAGATGTCGACCGGGATGAAGCAGAAGACCTCGATCGCCCGCGCGCTGGTGCACGACCCGCCGGTGATTGTCTTCGACGAGGCGACCAACGGACTCGACGCCTTCGCCGCGCGGGCGTCCCTCGACGCGGTAGCTGAATTGCGCGACGAAGGAAAATGCGTCGTCTTCTCCACGCATATCATGAGCGAGGTGCAGCGCATCTGCGATCGCATCGCCGTGATGTACCGCGGCAAGATTATCGACTGCGGGCCAATGGCCGAACTACGCCAGCGCCACGGTGAGGAAGATCTGGAAGAACTGTTCTTCCACCTCGTGTCGAACGCTCAGGAAGCGGAATCCAGGAAGGGAGATAGTGGGGATGTGGGGGGATAAGGTGACGGACATTTGGCGGGGCGCACCGGCACGGCGTGGAGACGAAAGAGAAGTTTTGTAGGAGGCGTCTCCGACGCCGATTGCGCTCACCAAGCCGCAACGGCAGAGAGCTTATTGGGGGTCGGAAACGTCTCCCATTGGATTGCAACTTATTTAGCGGAACCACGTCCCGCTACGAACAGCCATCACCCCATCCCCTACCTATCGATAGCAACTTCATCGGCGGCAAGAACAACGACCGCGATCACGACCACATCCGACCCTCCCCCTATCTCCCATGCAGTGGCGCAACGTTCTCTTGATCTGGCAGCGGGAGCTCCGCGACCAGCTCCGCGATCGGCGGACCCTGTTCATGGTCGCCGTCCTGCCGGTGCTGATGTATCCCCTGCTGGGGACCAGCATGTTTCAGCTCGTGCAATTCATGCGTCAGACGACCGGCAGGGTCGCGATCTACGGCGCTGACGAGCTGACGCAAGTCGAGGGGCTGCCGACGCTGGTGGACGGTGATCGCTTTGCGGCGGAGCTGTTCTTCAATCCCGAAGAACGCGATCGGTTGAAGGTCGAGCAGCGCGACGCCGGGTCCAACGCCGTCGTCGCTGCCGAAGCGGCCGTCGCGAGTGGCGAGATCGACGCGGCGATCTGCTTCCCCGACGACTTCGCCGAAGGGGTCGAGCGTTCACGCAACGCCGACGCGGGCGACGTGGCGGCCGCCGCACCCCACCCTGCGGTGCGCTTCAATTCGAGCCGCGAGTCCTCCCAGATCGCCGGCCAGCGGGTGTCAAACCTTCTCCGGCGTTGGAGTGACGCGGTCGTCGCCGGCAATCTGCGCGCCCGCAATGTGCCGCTTGCCGTCACTCAGCCGTTCGCCGTCGATCAGGCCGATGTGGCGCCGAAGGAGTCTCGCAACGACCAGCTGTGGGCGAAGCTCTTGCCATTCATCGTCTTTCTCTGGGCGCTCACCGGGGCGTTCTATCCGGCGATCGACCTCTGCGCGGGCGAGAAAGAACGGGGAACGCTCGAGACGCTGCTGGCGAGCCCCGCGCGGCGCAGCGAGATCGTCGGCGGAAAGCTGCTGACGGTGATGACGTTCAGCGTGTTCACGGCGATGCTGAACCTGGCGAGCCTCGCCTTCACCGCCAATGTGCTGATGGGCCAGCTCGGGGGGATCGCGGGCATCGGGGCGATGTTCGCTCCGCCCTCGACGTCGGCCATGCTGTGGCTGGTCGTTGCGGTGCTGCCGATGTCGGCCCTCTTTAGCGCCTTGTCGCTTGCCTGCGCGGCGTACGCCCGCAGCACCAAGGAGGGGCAGTACTACTTCATGCCGCTCTTCCTAGCCGCAACGCCGCTGATGCTGATGCCGACGGCGCCGGGCGTGGAGCTGAACCTCGGCAACAGCCTCGTTCCGGTGATGGGGCTCGTGCTGCTGCTCCGGGCGACGATCGAAGGACAAGTCGCTCAGGCGGCGCTCTACCTGGCGCCGGTGATCGCGGTAACGGCGGTTTGCTGCTGGCTGGCGATGCGCTGGGCCGTGTCGCAGTTCAATCAGGAATCGGTCCTGTTCCGCGAAAGCGAACGCTTCAGCCCGAAGGCGCAACTCGCCGCGCTGGTGCGCCGCCGGGGCGACACTCCGACCGCGGCGGCGGCGATGGCTTGCGTCGCCGGCATCTTCCTCATGCAAACAATCGTTCGATCGCTGATTCCGGCTCCAACGCCGGGGCTCTCCGGCTTTAGTTACTTCACTATGGTGGTCCTTGTCGGACAGCTGGCGACGATTCTGGCCCCGGCATTGGCGGTGGCAAGGATGCTGACCCGCAACGTCCGCCGGTCGCTCCTGTTGTCCTGCGCCCCAAGGAGCGCGGATGTCGTCGCCGCTGGTCTGGCCGCGGTGTTCCTTCATCCGCTCGGCCAGCGGCTGGCGATGTGGATCAAGGAGCTTTACCCCCTTTCGGAGGCGGTCGAAGCCCAGCTCTCAGGTCTTTCCACGCTGATGGGCGAGTCTCCGCCGATATGGGCCGTTCTGCTGCTGCTCGGTTTGGTTCCGGCAATTTGCGAGGAAATCGCGTTTCGCGGCGTCATTCTCTCTGGTATGCGCAAGTCGCTTGGCGACGCGGGGGGGGTGCTGATGACGGCGGTCTTCTTCGGGGCGACCCACACCGTGCTGCAACAGTCGCTCGCCGCGGCGCCGGTAGGGGCTGTTTTGGGCGTGATTGCCCTGCGAACGGGCTCGCTGATTCCCTGCGTTGTCTTCCACGCCGCCTACAACTCGCTCCAGCTTCTCTCGGCCCTCAACGCAGAGTCAATCCGCAGCGTCGCCGCTGGTTGGGGGGTCGGTGGGATGGTTTTCGCCGAAATGCCGGCGGGACAGCTAGGCTACGCGACGCCCTTTGCTATTCTGGGGGGCGTCGTGGCGGCTGGCCTCGTGTGGGCCATGGGTCGCCGCGATCGCGGTGAACCGCAGGTCGCTACGCGGCTCGGCACGGCCTCTTAAGGCCCAATTTGCGGCGGAAACGCCCCGAGCGGAAGCGCCGGCGTAGGCGTCGAGACGGAACCTCCGACGTCTCTGGTCCGTCCTTCTTTTGACGGATGTGTCCAATCGGACGCGTCTGGCGGAGAAGAGTTGACGCACCGCGACGAACCACCAGCCGGTGGGGAATAAGGCGACAAAACGACGAACCTGATCGAATCTTCATTCCAGGCGAGTCGGCGATCTTTAGGAATCCGATGATACGACAGGCTTTGCGAGCCCGACTAGTCTGCCCCGTGGCGGCGCCCCCGATCGAGGACGCGATTGTTGTCATCGAGGGGGACCGCATCCAACGCATTGGGCGTCAGGCGCCCCCCGACGTCGAAGTCGAGGACCTCGGCGACGTTGCCCTGATGCCGGGATTTGTCAATGCCCACTGTCACCTCGAGTTCAGCGGTCAGAAACGCCCCGTAGGCCGCGCCGGCATCACGCTCCCGGACTGGATCCGCCAAGTCATCGAGAAACGGCCCGTCGCCAAGAAGATCGGCAAGGCGATCGCTGATGGCTTGGACGAGAGCCTCCGCTACGGCGTCACCACGATCGCGGAAATCTGCCGAACCGAGACCGATACTTATCGCACCGCCGGCTACAGTCCGCGTCTGGTGCTGCTGCAAGAGTCGATCGGCTTCTCGCAGGCCCGCGCCCAGTCGGCGCTCAACGCCGCCGAAGCGCGGCTTGAGGAACTCGCCACGCTCACGCGACCTAGCGACCTAGCCGGCAATGGCCATGCCGCCTCGGTCAATGGCGCCAACGGTCATGCGAATGGCCACCCCTACGAGGCCAATGGTCAGGGCCAAAATGGACACGCGAGCAACGGGCACGACTACAACGGCTTTAGCCTGAATGGCTCCGCGCCGAAGCCGAGCCCGCGCTTCCGCCTCGGCGTCAGCCCGCACGCCCCCTACACGGCTTCGCCGCAACTGATCCGCGAACTCGTGTCCCTCGCCGCGACGCGCCGGATGCCGGTAGCGATGCACCTGGCGGAGTCGCCCGAAGAGTTGCAGCTGCTCGCCGAAGGTCGCGGCCCCTTCCAGCAGATCCTCGAAGAGCGCGGCATGTGGGACCCGTGGGTGATCGGCCGCGGCTCGGCGCCGCTCGACTATCTGCGGATGCTCACCCGGGCCCCCAAGTCACTGGTGGTGCACGGCAACTACCTGGACTACACCGAGCTGGCGATGATCGCGCGGCAGGCGGGCGCCATGTCGCTGTGCTACTGCCCGCGGACCCACGCGCATTTCAAGCACCGCCCCTACCCGCTGACGCAAGCGCTAGAGCTCGGCGTGCCGGTCTGCCTGGGGACCGATAGCCGCGCTTCGAGCCCCGACCTCTCGCTCTTGAGTGAGATGCGTGAGGTCGCGGCCCGCCACCCGAATGTCCCCGCCGAGACGATCCTGCGGATGGGCACCCTCTCGGGCGCCGAGGCGCTGGGACTGGAAGACGTCGGCGCGATCCGCCCGGGAGCGATGGCCGACTTGGTGAGCGTGCCGCTGCCGAAGAACGCTAAGGGCCGTCCCGACGAGCTGCTCGCCGCGATGCTCCGCTCCGACGAGGACGTCGAGTACGTCTGGCTCGGCGGCGAAGCCCTGGAAGTCGTCGCGGTTTGATAACGTCCGTCGATCGTTAAGTGGCGCGGAACGCCTGTCGCTTAAGTCGGGAACGGTGCTGACCAAAAGTCTTGTCACTCGTCTTGAAAGGGGCTGCATGAGAAATCTACTCACCGCATTTGCACTTGTCAGCGCTTGTGCGGCGCCGACGTTTGCGTTGCCGTCCATAAATCTCGTGGACATGGGAGCCAACTCCGGTCGACTCGACATCATCGTGACGGGCAGCGGCTCGATTGCGGCTGAGATCGCGCTCGTAGGCGGCGGCGCTTATGCGCTGACGAATGTCGCGGTGAACTCGGCGATCTTCGACACGGCCAACCCCGGCGACAGCCCCTTTATAGCCGGTTCGCCCGAGGGCGGAGACAGCGTCGGACTTACATTCGAACCTAGTTTGGGGCGAGCCTTTGCCGCGTTTGGGTCGGGGGTGATCGCAGAGCCAGGGACCTACACGTTGCTGACATTTGAGTACAGCATCAACCCTCCATGGCCTATTGGCTTCTCGGGTATTTCAGCGTCGGGCCTCGTCGCTCAGGCGGGCTTTGTGACGTCCGGCTTGCACTCGCGGTCAGGAGTGGTTGTCGATGTATTTGGGGGCGATTTCGACGGAAACGGCGTTATCGGAAATGGCGACTTAACTCTCCTGCTCGCAAACTGGGGGAAAGCCGTTCCCCCGGTTCCTAGCGGGTGGATCGGTTCGCAGCCAACGGTTCCCAATATCGGTAACGACGAACTAACGTCCTTGCTAAGTGTCTGGGGCCAAAGTTCCGTCGCGTCGGCAGCGCCTGAACCCGGTGCGGCCCTACTTGCCGCCGCCTGTGGGGTAGCGTCACTTCTTCGCTCTCAGCAGAGACGTATTAGTTGAGGACTATCCTCCTTTCAACTCACAGCGAAGTCTGTCCACCCTGTTCACGACCATGCAGCCACACGGCGAACAGGTGCAGCAGCGCTGGCAGGCCGACCAGCAGGAATGCGGCGTTGGGCAGTGGCATCTCGAACGGGGTGGCGATGAAGTAGGCCGCGAGCGACGCCGCTAGCGCTACGACGCTGCCGATCACCTCGTAACGCGGCAGCCAAGCAATGGCGTAGCCGACGAACGTCGCGACGACGAGCCCCGTGTAGGTCGCGAGGTAAGACGTGACAAAGATGTCGTGGTCGCGCTCCATAGCGTAAGCAAGGCCGAACAACAGGGCGGCGGCGAGGCTGCCCCACTGGGCGACACGACGGGTGACTAGTTCGCTGGGACGGACGGGGGTGGCGGCGTACATGATGACGCTCCTGACGATGAGAGAAACAGGTCCCTCCTGGGGGCCACGTTCATTTGGGTTTCATCGTCAATCGTACGACGTTACGATCGCTTAATCACTGCGTCGAATTGACTCGGCGCGCTGACTGCGTCCCCTTTGCGGACCGTTGCCAACGGAACGCCTTACCGCCCTTTTTTCACAGCAAGAGGTCTCGCACGGTATTCACAGCGTACTTACGAAGCTGAGGCTTTTAGTTCGGCTCGAAAGTCCTTTCCGACCGCACATAGAGATAGACGAACGCCGTCGCCGCTGCGCACAAGAGGTGCCAAGCGGCGTGGCCCTGCCACAGTGAGTAGGGGTCGCACCACGGCCCGTCGGTGCCGCTGGTCAGGAAGCAGGCATACGCCGCGAGGAAGGCGACCGCTCCCCAGCCCAGATAGCGTAGATCGATCAGTTGCCGACGCCGATTGCGCCAACAGCCCACCAGCTCGATCGCCACCGAGGTAGCGACCATCGCGCCAAAGAGCGTGCTCCCTTTGACGGTGTATGGCTCACCTAAGGCAAGCCGGGCGCCGATCGCGACCGCTTGCGCCATCCAGAGCTGAACGAACTTGCGGTCGCCAAGCCTCAAGAGCCGCGTCGTGGCGTAAGCGATCATCCACGCGCCCCAGAGGTGCATCGACAAGAGGTCGAGCTCGGCGCCCCAGCGCGTCGTCGAGGCGTGGAGCGACGTGCTGCCGGCGCCGATCAGGATCGAACACGACGCCGAGGTCGCAGGATAAAAGATGGTTGTCACCATCCGGTTCGACCAAGTCGCGGCCTTGCGGGCGGCGACGTCGCGCGACGCCTGCCAGCCGATACCCAGGCCGACGGCGAGGAAGCCGAGATTCGACCACGTGTTGGCGGGCTGAGCGACGATGCCCGGCCGGATCGCTTCGCAGAAGTGCAGCGCGCTGACTCCCGTCTCACCCGGCCAGCCCCGCAGCGCCATGACGCTGAGGGTCGCGAAGCAGGTGATCGCGACCGCTAGCGGGATCAGGAAGCAGAGGCGGGCGCGGGGCATGAAACTCTTGGGCGGCGGGTCGTAGCAAGTTCGGCTTAACGGTAACGTCAGTATCCGGGCTGCCGCGAGGCGTGGACAAGGCCCACTATCTCAACATCGTCTCGTTCATGTCGATCGACGATCGAGAATGGAAGCCGTCGTACGCTGCAACGGCGATGACGGGCTTGCCGCCTTTCTGCGAGCCGTCAACGCGAGTTGGGGGAGTAGCCCGGGTGCTCGCTTCACTCCCCCGACTTGCGTCGGAGGCTCTCCGACTACGCGTCGGGATGCTCTTATCTCCGGCGACTCCCGCCTTTTTACGCGATTCAGAACCACTCTTGCGTTTGCGCGTCGTTGACCGGTCCGCTGCGCAGTTCGTACACTGCGGGCCTCGGACAGCCACATTGGTCACCGCCCCTAAACGCCCTCCCCTCCCCTGCCCGCCGATGCCCGCTACGACCGCCGACATCACGCAAGACGCCATCAACGCCATCCGCACCCTCAGCATGGACGCCGTGCAGGCGGCCAACTCGGGGCATCCCGGCACGCCGATGGCCCTGGCGCCGGTCGCCTACAAGCTATGGGCGGAGGTCATGAGGTATGACCCGGCGACGCCAGAGTGGCCCAACCGCGATCGCTACGTGCTGTCGTGCGGCCACGCGTCGATGCTGCTCTACTCGGTGATCCATCTAGCGGGTGTGAAGAACGCGGACGGCACGCCCTCGCTGACGATCGAGGACCTCAAGCAATTCCGCCAAATCGGGAGCAAAACGCCCGGCCACCCGGAGGTGCACCACACCACTGGCGTCGAGACGACGACCGGTCCCCTCGGCCAGGGCTGCGGCAACAGCGTCGGCATGGCGATCGCCAGCAACTGGCTCGCCGCCCGCTACAACAAGCCCGGAAAGACGTTGTTCGACTTCAACGTCTACACGCAGTGCAGCGACGGCGACCTGATGGAGGGCGTCGCCACGGAGGCGGCTTCGATCGCGGGACACCTCGGACTGTCGAACCTCTGCTGGCTGTACGACGACAACAACATCACGATCGAGGGCGAGACCGAGCTGGCGTTCAGCGAGGACATCGGCAAAAAGTTTGAGGGCCTCGGATGGGCTGTGCAGCGCGTCTCCGACGCCAACGATTTGGCGGCCCTCGGCGGGGCCATCAAGGCCTTCCAAGCCGAACAAAAACGACCGACGATCATCATCGTCAAGAGCATCATCGGCTACGGTTCGCCCAATAAGGCCAACACGCACGGCGCCCACGGCGCGCCGTTGGGCGATGACGAGATCAAGCTGACAAAGGAAGCTTATGGCGTTCCTGCCGATAAGAAATTCTACGTCCCCGACGGCGTCGCCGAACACTTCGCCCAGACTCTTGGTAAGCGTGGCGCGGAGGCTTACGCCACTTGGCAGAAGACGTTCGCCGCGTATGAGAAGGACTTCCCCGAACTAGCGGGCCAGCTTAAAGACATCTTCGCGGGCCGCCAGCCGCTCGGTTGGGAAGACGCCGTGCCGTCGTTTCCCGCCGACGCCAAGGGCCTCGCGACTCGTGCTTCGAGCGGCAAGACGCTCAACGCGATCGCCCCTCAGTTCCCGTGGCTGCTGGGCGGTTCGGCCGACTTGGCGCCGTCAACCAACACGCTGCTATCGGGCGAAAAAAGCTTTGCCGCCGACGAGCATGCCGGCCGCAATTTCCACTGGGGCATCCGCGAGCACGGCATGGCGTCCGCCGCCAACGGCATGTCCTTGTGCGGCCTGCGGCCGTTCGTGGCGACGTTCTTCGTGTTCAGCGATTACTGCCGGCCGCCGATCCGGCTGGCGTCCATCATGAACCAAGCGGTCATCTACGTCTTTACGCACGACTCCATCGGCGTCGGCGAAGACGGCCCGACGCACCAACCGGTGGAGCAACTCGCCGCGTGCCGCGCGATCCCGGGATTGCACGTGCTGCGTCCCGGCGACGCCAACGAGACCGCCCAAGCTTGGAAGGTTGCGCTCCAGGAATCGCTGCGGCCCACAGCGCTGATCCTCACCCGCCAGAACCTACCGACGCTCGACCGCGATAAGTACGCCTCGGCCGAAAACGTCGCCAAGGGCGGCTACGTCCTCGCCGACGCGCCCAGCGGCAAGCCGGCCGTCATTATCATGGCGTCGGGAAGTGAGCTGCAGCTTGCGGTCGGCGCCTACGAAAAGCTCATCGCCGATGGCGTCGAGGCCCGGGTCGTCAGCATGCCGTCGATGGAGATTTTCGAGAAGCAAGAGGACGCCTACAAGGAGTTCGTTTTGCCGCTGAAGGTAACGGCGCGGGTCGCCGTCGAGGCGGCGATCCGTCAGCCGTGGGACCGCTACATCGGGCTGAGCGGCGAGTTCATCGGAATGGACACCTACGGCGCCTCCGGCCCGCAAGAGAAGGTCTTCGCGCAGCGCGGCATCACCGTTGAGGGCGTCGTCGCCGCCGCCAAGCGAGTCACGGCGTGATCGCCCGGCTGCTCGGCATTGCGGTGCTGCTTGTCGCTGGCGTAGCGAAGGCGGCCGACTGGCGCGCTAGCTTGCCTGCGGGATGGCTGGTGGCGATTGAAGTGAACGACTTGGCGACGCTCGAAGCGGGCGCCGAAAAGCTGTTCGCGCCGTGGGGCCGTAAGCTCCCGCCGCTTGGCAAGTCGCTCGCGGCGCTGTTGCCGGGCGTCGAAATCGACCAGCGCCCGTGGGGCTTTGCGCTAGTGCCTGGCAAGCCGGGGAGCGTGAGTCCCCTTGCTTATATTCCAACGGACGGATTCGACGCGTTGTGCGACTCACTCAACGCCGACCGCGCCGACAGCGTCGCGGTCGCCAATGTCTCTGGTTACGACCTGACGCTAGTGGACCTCGACGGCTGGGTGCAGGTGGGCCTCCTCGACGGGGTGGCCAACACCGACGACCGTGGCGAAAAAGCCGAGCGGGACGCGTGGTCGGTCGAAGGCGATGTCCGAGTCGTCGTGTCGAGAGCGGGTCTTCAACGACTCGCTGAGGGGCTTCGTTCTCGCCGCCAGGACCAACTCGACGCGGGGCAAGGTCGCATCGAACCGTGGCGCTGGCCGCAAGGCTTTGACGGGTACGTCGATCGGTTTGCGCCCTACGCGCCGGTCTTTGCCGAACTCGCGGCGTGGGGCAAGCCGATCGAGGTTGGTGGCCGGTTTACGGAGGAGGATTTCCTCCTCTCCGCGGATCTTGCCGAATCGATCGTCCCTCGCAACCCGCTCGACGCGACCGACTACGCGGCGCCGGAGGGCGCCATCAGCCACGCCGTCTTGCCGTTTGGCTTGCCGCCGCGGCTGGTTGAGTTGGCGATCGCCTGGATGCGGTGCCGGCCCGACGAGATCGACGCCCCGGAGTACCCAAGGCCCGAGTGGGACGCCCTCGCCGAGGCGTACCGCGGACTGCTTTCGCGATACCACTCCGCTGCGATTCTGCGACGGCTGCCCGGCGCAGACGAACCCGTCGCGATGAACGACATGGCCGTGTTCGTGTGGGACGGAGACGCGGCCTCGCTCGGCGACGCGCTACAACTAGCGACGCTGCGCTGGAATCAGTTGATCGACGCCGCCGACGCGCGGACGCCGCTGCGGCTCGAGATGGCGCCGCTCGAAGACGCCGAAGGCTGGCGAATCTCAACCGACCTCTTCAAGGGATTTGGTCTGGAGCGCAGCCCCGAGGTCGAAGCGGTGTTCGACCGCTATTACGGCGGCGATGTGCTGGCGATTGATATCACGCGCCGCGGCAAGTCGAACGAGTGGCTCGTCAGTTACGGCAAGCCGGCGCTTGAGCTATTGAAATCGATGCCCGCGCACCCTGCGGCCGATCAGCCTGTGCTCTTGGAGGGCGAGATACGCCTCGACCGCTGGTTCGCCTGGAAGTCGATGATGGACGCCATCGACATGGAGGGGACGCTCGGCTACCGCCCCCGCAAGCCGATGGCCGAAGCGCCCGCGTCTTGGCTTCGAGTGACTGGTGGCGAGTCGATGAAGGTAGAAATCGGGCTCGACCTGGAAGCTTACGTCAACGCCGTCACTCACTGGCGCTCCAACGAACCGGCCAAATTGCGGGAACGAAACTCCTCAGTGTACCAGCAACTAGGTAGGAGATCGTCAGCGTCTGAGCTGTGGGCGCTACCCCCCCTCGGTGGGAAGCTGGCGCCGGGCCTCACCGAAGAAAGCGCCCACGGCTTAGATCTCGACCGAATGGATTAATAATCCCCCGGCGCGCACGCGACGCGGTTTCCGCTCGCCGCGCTGTGCTGGGCGGCGAGCACCACATGGAGGGCGCGGTAGGCGTCGTCGAGGCTCGTCGATCGCAGCACGAGGCTCGAGACCGAGCGGTGGAACGCCATCAGCAGCCGCTCGCCCAAAGGGCGCTCGTCCTGCAAGTGCTCGGTGTGTTGCCCCGCCTCGTCGAACCAGGTGACCGTGCCGGGCAGATCGACGAATGCGATGCCATTCTCGCAGGCGACTTGAAGGTCCGCCGGTCGGCGGAACGCGGCCGCCTCGGTCCAACCCGTCGGTACGTAGCTGCCGCAGGCGATCTGAGCGAGCACCTGCGGCGAATCGGCCTCGTCGGGCTGGAACTGGATGGTCACAAGTGAGTAGTCCTCCGGCTGGGTAGCGCCGACGCTTCGGTGCGTTGCGCACTGAACTGTGACCGGTTCGCGGTCGGCGATATAGCGGCACCAATCGACCATCTCGATAAGGCGCCGACCGTGGCTGGGGGGCGATTCACTGACGCCGCCGTTGGGCGCGGGGGCCGCGTGCCGTTCGTTGCAGAACATCATCCGAGGCGCCCCCAACCGGGTGGCGATCAACTCCTTCAGGCGGATCGTCGCCGGGGCCAGTCGGAAGGGGAACTCGGCCATGAAGGCGATCCCCGAGCGGCGGACTCGCTCGCGCAGGCCGTCGGCCTCGTCCTGGCGGAGATCGACCGAAGCGCCGCAGTAGATCGCCTTGCCGTGGTCGCAAGCGGCCAGAATCGGCAGCGCGCCGAACCAGCGGCCCGACAGCATGAGGATCGCCTCGATGTCGTCCGCGGCGGCCAAGGCCCGGAACCCCTCAACGGGGCGGGCGCCCAGCTCGCCGGCGACCTGGGCGGCACGGTGGGCGATAGGGTCACAGACGGCCCGGACGCTAAACCGATTGGAAAGCGCCGCTAGCGCGGGCCGATGCCGCGACTGCCAGGTGGGGCCGAGCCCGATGAGGCCGACTTTAAGCTTCAAAGCGAAACGGGGGGTGGACGATGGGTCGCAAGAGCACCACAGCTGCCAGTATACGGGATCGGCCCCAAAGTCCCAAAGCCTTTCATGAATTGAGGTTATCGTCTGCTGCGCAGCGGGCCGTCCCAGCCCGCTTTTGCTGCCGAGGTTGCTCGCGTCTGCGCATGAGAGGGGGATTGTCGCCCTAGTTGGCTTACCATGCCGCTTGCGAGACGCCTCCCGGAAGAGCGGCCCGACTCCCCGCTTGCGCCGCGCTCCCCACCCGACGCCCATGTCCCGTTTGGTTCTAGCTGTCGCCGCTGCGTTGGCGTTTTCTGCGTCGGCGTCTCACGCTCGGATCTCGATCGACGCGGACTTCGACCACGGCTCGCTTGAGTCATGGAGCGGCGACCTTCTGCAGGTCAACCTCGTGGGCCGTGACAACTACTACGGAGGTGGGAGTTGGCGGTGGTTGTCGTTCAAGGCCTCGGGCGTCCTCAACGCCCGGCCCACGTTCTCGATCAGCTCGAACTTTGCCGGCGACGCCACTCCCGGCCTTCCCGAGCTGCAAGAGCAGGAGTTTGTGTACTCCTACGACAATGAGCATTGGTCGTTCTTTGACAACAATCAGCTTGGCGCCTCAAAGTTTACCTTTAGCAATTCGACGTCTTTCACCCAGAACGATGTCTACATCGCCTACGCGATCCCCTACTCGTACGGCCGCTCGGCCTCGCACACGCAAACGGTCCTGGAGTCTCCCTGGGCGGCGCCGTCGCCCTCGGCCAACGCCGCAGGCGTCATCGGCAGTTCGGCGCCGGGGGTCGATGACCTTGGCCGCGCCGTTCCGGCGCTCGACGTCTTTGCCTACCGCATCACCAACCCGGCGACCGATTCGCCCACCGAGGCGAAACGCAAGATTGTCATCTCCAGCGGCCTGCACGCGGGCGAGCCGCTGGGAACCTGGACCTATCAGGGAATGGTCGATTGGCTGATCTCCGACGACCCGAGGGCTGCGTGGGTCCGTGACCATGTCGAGGTGCTCGCGTACCCAGTGCTGAATCCCTCCGGTCGCTACGCCGGCATGAACCGCACTTCGGTCAACAACGAGGGCCGCGACCCCAACGGACTGTGGGACTCAACCCGCTGGTCCAGCAGCAGCTACGGCTGTGGCGGCGACAATTGTAAGGAGATTCGAGACACGGGCATGGCGATGATCGCCGACGTGAATGCGACGTCCGGCGGCGTCGACGCCTTTATCGACTTTCATTCGACGGTGCCGGACTACACGATCGACCCCGTCGATGGCCGTCCTGACGATTTCGCCTTCATCACCCCAGAGGACCTCGACGCCGACTGGTGGGCCGAGCTCGGCCAGTTGCAGCCGAACGTCCTCACAGCGGTCTCGGGAGGCGGGTCGTACACCACGGCAGGCTTTGCGCGGCGTCGCCTGGGCGCCGAGGTCGAGATCACGGTCGAGACCCAGTTCACCTGGGAGCGGAACACCGACTACTACCTGAACCTCGGCGCGAACTTCGGCATCGCCTTCTACAACGCCTGGGCGCCGCAGCTCGACGGCGACTCCAACTTCGACGGGGTTGTCGACGCCGCCGACTTCACGGTATGGCGAGACACCGAGGGCGCGACAGGACCGGGACTCGTGGCCGACGTCAACGGCGACCAGGTGGTGGATGGGTTTGGATTACGCCGTCTGGCAAGGCAACTACGGCGCGACAGTCGCGGGCGGTGCAGGGGCGGTTCCGGAGCCGGCTTCAGAAGTTGTTGCGCTGCTTGCGCTTGCGGGCGCTGGATGGCGAAGGGCCGCTCGGTGATTCCTCCGGGAGCTAACGCTTCCCGGCTCGCACTGCGTGGAATCAAAGGGATGCCGGAACGCTCACCACGCCGAAGCGGCCTGCCGCATGCGAGCCGGGAAGCGTTAGCTCCCGGAGTGATAGGCCGTTACAAGCGCCAACGCGGTAACGGCAGGGAGTGCGTTACACGTTGATCGAGAATCTACCTATATTTTTATTGCTATTGTTCAAGCCGCAGATACACTCCCGCTGGACCGGCAATCTCCCGGTTGGGGTCTTTTCGCAACCTTTTGAAAGAGGGCGAGCTAATGGACAGGATTCTTCTGTGCTGTGTCGTATACGGCTTGGCCTTCTCTCCGGCGTACGCCGCTCAAATCCGCAGCGTGACCGTCACCGCGGTCTCAGACCATCCGATGGGATCGTCTTTTGGCGATTCGAACACGGTTACTTTCTCGAGTAATCCTATAACGCGTGTGACTGCGTCGGCTGCCACGACTACTCCGACAGCCTCTGCTAGCGCACGGGCCTCGGCATACGTCCAAGTTTTTCCCGATTCCAGCGGCTTGTTGACCATGTTTAGCCATTTGCAGACAAGTGACTCCTACCAATTTTCGAATAGCGCCGCCGGGGCGCAGGTGTCTATCGATGTTCAACTCGACGGACGGCGTCAAGGGTATACCGGAATAGCGGCTGGGGACGGGTTCTTGAATTTCGACGATAGTGCTCAGTCTATTCTGCGTGCAGGGCAATCGCATCTAATCACGCAGCGATCCCGGTAAGAATGGCTTGAAGGGTGTTGTTGTTCCACCCGGCGCGGAGCCGTTTCCCGCGGAGAGTCTCACGGAGGGTGGTGTCCAGCTTGAGGATCGAGAGCGCCAG
>JBGSJY010000266.1:0-6765 GCA_041741515.1 Pirellulales bacterium
GGCCAACGCCGACGCCGCGTACGCCGCGACGGCAGCGCCCGCCGCGGTGGCGGACCCAGAGAAGACGGGCTCCGAGACGCCAACCCCCGAGAAGACGGGCCAGTCGAAGGTCCTTCGTTGGCAGGCGTCCGGACCGCGCGACTTGCGCGACCTGCCGCCGAACGTCGTCTCGGCGCTGCGGGTGAGGGTGCCGGTGTCGGTCAACCTGGCGGGAAAGAAGATCAAGCTGTCGGAGGTGATCGACATCGGCCCCGGGTCGATCATCACGTTCGACAAGGCCTGCGATGCCCCGCTCGAAGTGTCGGTCGGCGGCCAGCCCGTAGCGACCGGTGAAGCGGTCAAAGTCGGCGAGCGCTTCGGTGTCCGCGTGCTGCAGATGATCCTGCCCGAAGAAACCTTCCGCCCGATGCTGCCGCTGACGAGAAGCTAAGCGTCAGCCGGCCCCGCCCCGTAGCGGCTTTCTTGCGAGCCGGAATCCGGACAGGTTGCTTCCTTCCCCAACCGGCCTCAGTCACGGCGCCGGCGTGCGAAGACGCCTGCGCCAGCGACGCCCGACAGGCCCAGCCAGATCACCGCCGCGGTCGCCTCGGGGACGACCCCAGCATCGTCGAGGTCCAACGCGAAGTTGTCGATGCGGATCGTGCCGAAGTTCTTGTCGATGTACAGGCCGAACAGGTCAACCGTGCCGGTGGGCAGCGACAACCCGCTCTGCTGAGCGACGTTCGAAGTCCGCCGGGGCAGCGTGGTGGTGTCGTTATTGATGTAGGTGTCGAACAAGCCGAAAGTCAGCGCGCCCAAGTCGGCCGTGTTGGTGGTCCAAGCGCTATTATTGCCTTGGTGAAGGAAGGCTTGGTCCGACACGTAGAAGTCGCCACCGACACGCAGCACCAGATGCATGTCGGTGAAATCGGCGACCTGCTGGGAGGGGTTGGTCCTCGTCCCGGTGTTGTTCCGCGAATCCCAGATCACTTGGTCCAGCAGGCTGGAATTGAAGCTGTATTCCTGGGTGTAGATGTAGACGCCCGCCCGCTGATCGGGCGAATAGAACGCAAAGCCGGTGTCTAGGATGGAGCCAACGGGATTGCTGTTTACGGGCGACAGTTCGGCGCTCCCGGAACTGACCGAGATCTGGCCGTCGGGGGGGCTGGCGATGGAATTGTCGTGCTGACCGGCCCGCCAGCCCTGGGAGGTCGCGAGCTGACCCTGGGATTGCCCCGAAAGGTCGTTCGGGAACACCTCGCGATACTGGATGCTGGCGTCGACTTTGGTTGCGAGCAGCAGAAGCGTCGATAGACCGGCAAAACGCGTGTAGGGCAGCGAAAGGAGCGAAGCGATCGTCATGGTTGCCTTCACAGGGGACCGACGCGGTCAAGCCGTCAACGGAGGGGGACAGGGGTGTGTGATGAGTTAATTGCGGGGCGCCCCGGCCGTCAAGTAGAAAATCGCCGAAACCCAATATTTACGGACGCGTGGCCGGAGTCGAAGGCGTCAGCCGAAGCCCCCGGCGGCAGTGGAGGGGACGCCGATCTGGTGATTCACCGGGGGCTTCGCTTCGCTGCGACCCCGGCCACCCTACGCACAGAAACCTATAGGTGAGTAACGTTAATCTGCGTGCCAAAACCTTCACGTAGCTCACCGCTCAAGGTACCTTGGAAGGACTCCCACGAGAAACTCTCCGTAAATGCCGCCCCAGCTCGGCGTAGCGTGAATTGCCCCTCAAGCTGACCCTGCGGCGTCAAAAATCCGCTAATGTTCCCGGATACGTCCTGATAACTAATGATCTTGCCAGTAGCCTGGTTATAGATGGGAACGCGAGAGGTGAAAGTCCCAGTTAAGCGTCCAATCGCCGAAGGCTTATTAATTATCAGATTAACCACCGTATTATCAAACCGCGTCAGTCCATTAACAGTGGTTAGCCAAGATATGGTGCCACGATATTTACCTACGAGCGCGTACGCCTCCCGTCGGCCGACGATGGTGTCCCACTGCTGCTCCACCTCGTCGATGAGTTGCTCGCCACGGTCGTATAGCGTTTTCAGTTGCTGGGTAATTTTCCAAATCCGCGCCCCATCGGGATCGATCTGCCCAAACTTATCCGTCACCACTTCCTTGAATTCATCCATGAGCCTCTGCAGGATCGGATCTCCCCCAACTTCCTGAACTGCCGCAATGCGGTCAGGATCAAGCCTCTCGATAGCGTCCTTCCCCATTCCGGCCATTTTGCCAATCACAAGCAACAACGATCCCATCGCACCACCCACAACCGCCGCCCCTTTATCGCCAACTAGTTCGGCAAGCCCCGTGGCGCGGCCCAGCGCGCGAGCGGCGTCACCGTAGACGCGGTCAGGATTAAAGTGGTCGCGAACATCCTGCTTGAGCTTGTTTAAGAGATCGAGTCCGTCATCAATTTGATTGGCTGACACATCACCCCCTGCGCCAAACGCGTTCAGAGTGCCGACTTGACCCGCCGCCTCACCATCAAGCGGTCGAAGCACATGCACTAAATATCGGTCGGCAAGCTCCAAATCAGTCCGCGCCATCCGAGTCCCCTTGCCAAACGTAATCACATTCACGCGACCCGTCCGCAGTGACTCAAAAGACGCCCTGATCTGCGCCATGGTTGTGCTCACCGCCGTGAGTTGGTTCTTGAAGGGCGACAGATTAATCACGCCTGTAAGCTGTCCCTGTAGCACACCCAGTTGCTCAATCGTCGCGTTGATCGAAGTCCGCGATTGCGCCATCACGAATTGCAGAAGTGCCCCGGGGGGGAAATTCGTCGCCGGCAAGTCTGTCAGGCTCAGGCCTGCGTCAGAAGCGAACGTTAGAACCGAGGTATCGACTCTTAAACCTAGATTCCCATTATTCAACTCATTCGCCTCAGAAATTGTATTGTCCGGATCGAGAATCATCCCCAGTCGAAAATCGCCCATGTCTTCCAGATAGAGATCAAGTGCATCAGGCAGTGGAAATACCTCCGACCACGACCTGCTGGCACCACCTGCCAGAGTTCCCAACTCTACTGCTCCAAGCAGCCGATCCGTCGCCTCGATATATTCGTCGTCCAAGCTCAGATAGATATTCGCTCGCGCGTTCGCGGCAGGCATCGCACCGTTGTTCTTCACCGAAAAGTCGACCGAGACCGCGGCACTTTCGACGGATACCTCTCCGGCGGCAAATGATAGCCCCGTTAAATCTGGTTGCGGTGATTGCGTATTGGCGACAAACAGTAGGTCGTAATCAAAACCTAAGCCCATACCCTGGTTATTAAATTCGTTCCACTCAAACACCGCATCTGTCGCATCGAGTATCAAACCCAAGTAATAGATACCATCGCCCGTCCAATACGGGTCAGATTGCGAAGGTAGCGCCGCCGTGCCCATCCATGGCCCACTCGTATAGAACGAAGGGAACCCCGTGGGGAACGCCCATCCTCCAAGTTTTTGATCGTCCGCCGATCCAAAAAAAGTGTCGCGACTTAAGACAATGTCGACGTTGAAGGCCGACGAGACGACGTGATCCAGATAATTGGTGACCGAGAAGTAGTAATTCACAATGCCGCCTGCAACTACGAAATCGTCGGCGCTGAACTGGCTTCCGGTCAAGTCAACTGCCAACATGCGGCGATCTTCCAAAGCTTCAATCGAAAGATGCCGATCACTCTGGCGCAATCTGTTGCTTAGCCAGCGTTCTCGACTTCGTGCCCCACGTCGCGCCGCATGCTTACGCATAGTTAACAACCCTCACATGTAAGCATCAATCCGTCCGTCGCATTGGAAATTCTCCTCACAAAGGGAATCCCCTTGGACAATAGACGTTAATTACGTCTGCTTTGGAACACACAGAAACAGAATAACGCACTGACCCGACATTTCCCATATGGATTGAGCCTGGAACTGATCCAGACTCGAAATCGCCCTCATTTTAACAATGCCCCCCCCCGCGTCTAGCGCTCAGTGAATTCTTCTCCAATTTCTCGCCCACTGCTCCGGTTTCTGAGTTGCCACGGCGGGAGCCAGGCTCCACAAGCTGCTTTTCAGGGCTTCGGCGCCGGCAGTACGCAGATGACCAGCATCGATTTCTTGTACCAGTCGCTATGAAGGTACGGCGGGTGGCCGGGGTCGAAGGCGGCAGCCGAAGCCCCCGGCGGCAGTGGAGGGAACGCCGCAATAGCGCTGCGCCGGGGGCTCCGCTACGCTGCGACCCCGGCCACCCGTCCGTCGCTGGCGATTGCCCGGGGGGATCGCTCGGTTATCTTCATGGAACGGTCTAGAACCCGCAATCCTCCATCACGAACGGGAGTACCGAATGATCCGCACTTTGATACCTACCCTCATGCTGGCCGCCGTGGCGGCCTTGCCCGCCTCGGCCGGCACGGTCTCGTTCGAATGGGCCCAAATCGGCAACGCCGGCAACGCGGCCGACCCGCAAACCGGCTATGGCGCGGTGGCATACAACTACGCGATCTCGAAGACTGAGGTGACCAACGACCAGTACACCGAATCCCTCAACGCGGTCGATCCCACTGCCGCCAACACGCTAGATCTCTACAACCCGGAGATGGCGAGCATCTCTGGCGGCATCGAAGCATCCGGCGCGACCGACGGAGCACGCTACGTGGCGCAGACAGGGCGTGAGCAGAACCCGGTGACGTTTGTCTCGTTCTTCGACGCGATGCGGTTCACCAACTGGCTGCACAACGGCCAAGGAAGTGGCGACACCGAGACGGGAGCCTACACGATTGGCACCGGCGTCGACGAAGTCCGTTCGACTAGCGCCAAGTATTGGATCCCCAGCGAGGACGAGTGGTACAAGGCGGCCTATCACGACGCCTTGGCCGGCACGGCGGGTACGTACTTCGATTACGCCACCGGCAGCGACAGCTTCCCGGTGAGCGACCAGCCGGGCGACAACCCGGCCGCTGTTAACTACTACAATGACGACAATCTTCGCAACGGGTTCAACGACGGCTATGCCGTGAGCGGGTCGAAGATCATGCCGTACACCACGAACCCGTTCACCGACGTTGGAGCCTACACGGAAGCGGCGAGCCCTTACGGGACATTCGACCAAAATGGTAACGTGTGGGAGTGGATTGAGAATGAGCTTGTCATTGGTACCGACATTCGCGTCTTCCGGGGTGGTTCGGTAAACGACTTCTCGGACGACCTGCGGGCCGACTTACGGGTCATAAGCGACGCCTCGACCGAGTATGACAGCGTAGGTTTTCGCGTGGCACGCGTGGCAACCGTCCCTGAGCCGAGTACAGTGCTGTTAGGGGCTTTGGTAGCGTGCGGGCTGTGGACGCGGGCGGGTGGCCGGAGTCGAAGGCGTCAGCCGAAGCCCCCGCCGGCGGTGGAGGGGACGCCGCAATAGCGCTGCGCCGGGGGCTCCGCGACGCTGCGAACCCGGCCACCCTTCGATTGGGATCACAAGCCCTCTTTGGCTGATGGATTCGGCTCCCTAAGCAACTCGAGGAACTCAGATTTACTGATTCCCCCTTCTCGCCATCGCAAAGCATTTCCTTGTGGATCGGTAATGATCGTGACTGGTGTGCCGCCGACTTCGTAACGGGCTAGCACCGCAGCATCATCTGGGTTATCGACGTCAATTGTCACCGGAATGAAGTGCGCGTTGACCAACGTTGTCACCTCTGCGTCGGCCCAGACTTGGCGTTTCATCACTCGGCAGGGAACACACCACTTTCCGGTAAAATAGAGGATAATCGATTTGCCAGCATCGGCTGCTTGTTGCTGAGCTGAGGTGTAGTTTTCAGCCCAAACGATGCTATTGGTGGGGACGTAGAAGCAGTACCAGGCGTACGCCAGGGAGACAACGAGGAAGGTCAGCCAAAAGCATCGCCAGAAAGGCAATCGCTTTTTTTGGTTCGGCAGTGGTTCGGAGCTGCCGGTCGATGGTGATTGGGATGGTAATTCATTCATCGATGTGTGTGCGCTCATATTCCGTGGACGACGGACAAGAATTCTCCCGCGCAGCAACCCATGGTGCTCGAAAGGCGGAGTGATACGGCGATCGGCCGTATCTTATACCTCCGCCAGGCCTTGTCGCCTAACTCCAAGTGAAGAGGGGCAGCCGGCGGGTGGCCGGGGTCGAAGGCGTCAGCCGAAGCCCCCGGCGACAGTGGAGGGGACGCTGCAATAGCGCTGCGACCCCGGCCATCCTACGCGGACGCGGGGCGTCGGGCGGTGCGCCTCCGGGATCCTCCCCAAAGCGAGGAACTCGGCGGGCGCCCACGCGTCGAGCTTGTCGCTCTTGCGCGTGCTCTGGGCGATCACGCGGAGCTTGCCCGGGTGGGCCAGCACGGCCCGCTGGGCGTGGGGCTCGACCAGCCGCAAGAACCACTTGTAGCCGATGGCCGCTTCGACGACGACCTCGTGGGGCCGGAGTTCGCCGAAGCAGGCATCGATCCGATCGGGCTTGAGGCGCCAGAACCGCCGCGAGGAGAGCGCCTCGCGTGTTGGACACACGACAGACGCTGATCGACTTCCTGTGGAGGTCCACGCCGACGTAGTTCATGACGGCTCCTGCGGGGGAAACGGGGAGGGTGATAACCCTCGTTTACCACCAATCCAGAGAGCCGACTACGCGGCGCGGCCTCCTCTCATAGGTCAGGGCAATCGCATCTAATCACGCAGCGATCCCGGTAAGAATGGCTTGAAGGGTGTTGTTGTTCCACCCGGCGCGGAGCCGTTTCCCGCGGAGAGTCTCACGGAGGGTGGTGTCCAGCTTGAGGATCGAGAGCGCCAG
>JBGSJY010000267.1:0-13939 GCA_041741515.1 Pirellulales bacterium
GCCGCACCGCCTCCCGCTTGAACGCCTCGTCGTACGTCCGCCGGACACGCCGGCCATCCTCTTGCTCGTCCATCACTCGGACCTCCTGGTGGGATCATTATCCCCACCCCGCCGCTGTCCGAAAGTCGTGGGCTATCGCACCCCCCGACTCGACCGAGGGAGATGCACGACGGCAATGCTCGCCACCAACAGCAGACCGGAGGCGGGCTCTGGGATCGCTGATAGAAGGGTGATCTCACCGGTCGTGTAGAGATTAGACACGTCCCATACGACGCCAGGTTGAAATGATACCTGGTCGAACCTGCCTGACGGCGCAACGCCGGTCCAATCGAAGACTTGGTAGGTCACGTCGATGAGGTTGGTCGGACTGACATCATCATCTAGCAGTAACTCAAGCGTTCCTGCGAGCTTCACCTCAACGCCCGCCTCGAAGGCGACGGTCGATCCCCACTGGTTGTCTTCGAAAACCATCCGCAGCACGCCGCCCGCATCGATTGACATGCCTTCATCGACAACGATCGGGATTTCATCCCGAAGTGGATAGACAGGCGAAAAATCCCATAGTCGCAGAGTCTCCCCAGCTGCTACTTCGAGCCCCGCAACGTGACCAGTGGGATCGATCAGATTCTGTGTGATCGCCATCGAGGTCGAAAGGCCGGTCGCGCCGCGAGTGTCGGCGTTTGTCAGATCGACATTCGTCATCACCGCATTGACGAAGGAACTCGCCGCCAGATTTGCATCGGAGAAATCGGCGCCACTAATCGTCGATTGCGCAAACCCGGCGCCCACTAGGTCCTGACCGCTAAAATCCCAGCCAGTCAGGTCGTTACCCGACAGCACGATGCCCGAGAGGTCGAAGGACTGGTAGCTGGCGGTCGAGTAAAGTTGCGCGGCGGTGAAGCCGCTGTCAGTGGTCGAACTAAAGTAAGCTCCGCGAACTACTGCGCCCGAGAAGTTGGCGCCGATCAACGTCGCGTTTGACAAGACCGAGGCGGTAAGATCGACCCCTGTAAAGTTCTCACCAGTTAGCGTTGCGTTCGAGAAAAATGCGCCCGGCAGGCTTGCGCCGCAGAAATTGGAGTTAATGAGCGTTGCGTTTCGGAATAGGCCGTGCTGCAAATTGGAGTTCGAGAAATCGGTGTTGACCAATGTGGCGTCGCTGAAGTCGGGCCGTGTAGCGTTCGCGTTCGAGAAGTCGGCTCCGACCGATTTCGTAGTTTGCAGATTGGCGTTTGAGAGAGTGGCGGACGAGAAGTCAGCGTCGTCCAAAGTGGCAAATCGGAAGGCGGCTCCGGTAAGGTTCTGGCCGCTAAAGTCCCAGCCCGTCACGTCGTTCGAAGAGAGGTTCGCTCTGGTAAGGTCCCCCGACTGATAGCTAGCGGTCGAGTATAGATGAGCCGATGTAAACCCGAGCGACGTCGTTAGCTCGAAATTCGCGCCGATGATCTGCGCTCCGGTAAGGTCGACATCCATCAGCGATGCACCACTGAAGTTGGCCAACTTGAGGTTGGCGCCAGAGAAAGTGACGCCGGTTAACTTCGAGGAACTGAACACAGCGCCGGTCAGATCGGCGTCGGTATAATTGATCCCGGCCAGGCTTGTCCTATAAAAGTTCGCGCCCGTGAGATCAGCGCTGGAGAAATCGAGCGCCGTTAGCTTGGTAGATGAGCCTAAAGAATAGCTGGCAAAGCTAGCCTGGCCCAGATTCGCCTGAGTGAACACTGAGTTACTCAGTGGAGTACCCTCGAAATTCGCTTCTGTAAGGTTCTGCCTACTGAAATCCCAACCATCAATTGCAAGCTTTCCAAAATTGATTCCAGATAGATCTCCCGCTTTGTAGTTGGCGGTGGAGTAAACCTGCGACGCAGAGAGACCGGTCGTAAAGTTGAATGAAGCGCCGCTAATTACTGCGTCTGTGAAGTCCGTAAGAAGCAACACGGAACCGGCTAGAGAAGCCTGAGAGAGATTCGCGTCGGTAAAATCAACATTCTGGACAGAAGAATCACTGAGGCGAGCTCGGGTTAGATTCTGACCACTAAAATTCCAGCCGCCCATATCGACTCCCGAGAAGATGGTCCCCTGCAGGTCGCCCGCTTGGTAGCTCTGCGTCGAGTAAAGCTGGGCCGCGGACAACGGCTTACCCGAACTCGAATCGCGGCGGAAACGGAAGGAGGCGCCGCGGATCTCGGCGTTGGAAAAGTTGACGTTGTCGAGTCTCGCGTCGAGGAAGCTAGCTCCGGTCAGGTCGGCGTTGGAAAAGTCAGCGGCGAAAAGCAACGCGCTCCCGAAGCTCGTGCTGGAGAGGTTGAATCCGCTGAAAGATCCGTTAGTAAAATCGCTATAGTCGAGCCGCACGCCCGAGAGATCGCCCGCTTGAAAGTTGGCCGTCGAAGAGAGTTGCGACATGGTAAGACCGGCGCCACTGAAATTGGCGCCGTCGATTCGAGCCCCGGAGAAGTCGGCTTCCGCCAACTTTGCTCCGTCAAAGCGTGTCTGAGTTAGGTTCGAGTCGGTAAAGTCGGCGGCGGTCAGCGTTGCCTGAAAGAAATTAGCTCCCGTCAAATCGGCGCCCGCCATGAAACCTTTGGCTAAGTTCCTACCAAACGCATACAAGCCCGGCACTGGCATCCTGCCTGCGCCGTCAGGTGCGAGAGTGCTCGACGCTTCTCTACCCTGTGAGGGGTCCGAAGGATCAATGTACTGCCACTGGAAAATGTCGGCGTAGCTGAGGCCTGTGAGGCACCAAGAGGCCACGGCAATGGATAACGCGTGCTTCGGGTCGCGTAAGTGACCGGCCATAAGTAATCCTGGAAGAGATGCCCCACCTCGTTCTAAATGCATGCTATCCAATGACGCAGGCCGGCACAATTCTGCGCAAGAAAAGACGAGTTCTTTCGTCGAAGAGTTGCTAACGGGCGACGACCCCTTCAGCGCCCGCGTTGGCCACCGTTTGCTTCTTCTCGTACTCCTCCCAGAACGTCACGTACTTGCGGTGGTCCTTGGCGTGCGACTCACTGAACACGGCTTCGACCATCTCATCTTTTTGTTGCACGAACATCGCCAGGTCCTTCGGCTCGCCGGGCTTGAAACGTGGCGCGGGGCGGTCGTAGACGATCGTCGCGCCGTTCGCGCCGTCCTCGTGGTACTGCGAGAGTCCCACGACCCGGTCGGCCACGTACAGCGCCTCGTTCAGCTCGTGTGTGACGATGATGATCGTGTACGGGGGCTCCTCGTTTGCCGCGATGGCCTCGAGGTTCTCTTCGTACAGTTGCAGCAGCATCAGCTGCAGCTCTTCGCGGGTCGCCTCATCGAGCGCGCCGAAGGGCTCGTCCAGCAGCAGCACCCGCGGCTTCATGATCAGCGCCTGGGCGATCGCTACGCGCTGGCGCATGCCGCCGGACATCTGGCTGGGGTAGAGGTCGCGCGCGGCGGTGAGGCCGACCTTGTCGAGCAGCGAGTCGGCCTTCTCGAGGTGCTCGGCCCGCTTGCGGCTCCAGCCGGGGTAGTTGAAGATCCGAAACGGCGGCGAGGTCTCGTTGAGCATCAGCCCGAAGGCGACGTTTTTGCGCGCGGTGAGAAAGTCGTAGAGGCTGTAGTGCTGGTAGACGATCCCCACGTCGCGCGAGGGTCGGAGCATTGGCTCACCGGCGACACGGACGACGCCGCTGGTGGGCGGGTGCGTGCCGAGGATCGCGTGCAGCAGCGTGGACTTGCCGCAGCCGCTGGGCCCCACCAGGGCGACGACCTGCCCGGCCTCGACGCGCAGGTTCACGTCATTGAGGACCTTCTTAGGGCCGTACGCGTGGAAGAGGTGTTCGATTTCGAGGTTCGCCATGGAAGAATTGGCTGTCAGCGATCAGCTGTCAGCGTTCAGCTTTTGTCGTGTTTTCTTGGCTGACAGCTGACCGCTGACAGCTGACCGCTTTTAAGGCCCAGCATAAGCCCTTCGCCGCCGTCTTTCGAGTCTTGGCGTTCCTTTGCGTTCTTGGCGTCCTAAGGGTTACCATCCTCCGCATGGACCTCCTGTTCGATCCGTCGATCCCTGTCGAGGCCGCCGCCACGCCGCCGGCGATGTGGTACACCGACCCGCGGGTGATGGAGCTGGAACGCCGCAACGTCTTTGAGAAGGCGTGGGTCGCCGTCGGCCGGCTTGATCAGGTCGCCGAGCCGGGGAGCTACTTCACCGGCGACGTCGTCGGCAACCCTTTCGTCGTCCTGCGGGACGAGTCGGGCGCGCTGCGGGCGTTCCACAACGTGTGCCGCCACCACGCAGCGGTCGTCGCCCAGGAGTGCGGCAAGGCCCGCGAGCTGGTCTGCCCCTACCACGGCTGGACCTATCGGCTGGATGGCTCGCTGCGCAGCGCTCCGCGGATGGGCCGCATGGAGGGGTTCGATCCCAACGAGAATGGTCTGCCGCCGATCAGCGTTGCGACCTGGGGGCCGCTGGTGCTCCTCGACCTCGATGGCTACGCCGGCGGCGAAGACAACCCACGCGACCTGGCCTCCGACGCGGCGCCCCTGATGCGGCCGCTCGACGAGTTGGGCTTCGAGCGGATGCGGTGGGTCGAACGCCGCACTTACGAGATGAAATGCAATTGGAAGGTGTTCGTCGATAATTCGCTCGACGGCGGCTACCACGTCGCCTACGCGCACGAGGGGCTGGCTGAGGGGCTGGCGTTCGACGGCTATCGCACCGAGTTGTTCGACCGCTCGGCGATCCAGGTCTGCGAGTCGAGTGGCGCCGACGAGCGGCTCGGCGAGAAGGTCGTCTACGCCTGGCTCTACCCGAACCTGTTCGTCAACCGTTATGGCCGGATGATGGACACGAACGTCGTCTACCCGACGGCGGTGGACCGCTGCGAGGTGGTGTTCGACTTTTATGTCGATGCCGACGTCCCTGACGGCGACGACCTCGAGGAATGGGCCGCCAAGCGT
Source organism: Pirellulales bacterium (assembly GCA_041741515.1). GTDB lineage: Bacteria > Planctomycetota > Planctomycetia > Pirellulales > Lacipirellulaceae > Botrimarina. The sequence continues at coordinate 4,936 of JBGSJY010000267.1, forward strand.
CGCCTCCGCAAGGCGATCGGCGCTAGCCACGTGATCCAGAACGAGGACGTCGAGATCTGCGAATCGACCCAGCGCGGCCTCGGCTCGATTTCGTTCAAAGCGGGCCGCTACTCGTCGCAGCTCGAACGCGCGGTCCACGCGTTTCATGGAATGCTGTATCGGGACTTGAGCGCATAAGAGAAGGGAGATGGGGGGATGGTTTTGCGGCGCGGACACGCTGTCCCCGCTACGACGGCAAAGGGCCGGCGTTGCGTGTTGGAGGAGATGGGGGGATGTCGCCTCTTAAGAAACGACCAGGACAGTTATTAAAGCGGTAGCTTCATAACTTCGTAGCCATGTCGCCTCTCGGAGCCGCCATCCCCCTATCTCCACGGTATCCGCATAAAGCAGAATCCGAGCGTCGCGTTTGAGCGGCATTCACTTAACCGGTAATTCATCCCCCCCTTTCCTATGACCGACACGCCCGAGTTCTTCACGCGGCTCGCGCGGCTTTTGAACTCCGGGCAGTCGCGGAGCGTGCTGTTGGGGGGCGCTATCCACGACCTTTTCTGGGACGGCGAGCGGCACACGCCGTTGGTGCCGTTTTTGCTGAAGAAGACCAAAACGAATGGCCTCTTGCCACTCGTCTACGAGCTCAACGGCCCGATCCGGATGGCCGACGCCGACCGCGAAAAGCTCCGCGGCGCGTGGGTCGAGTGGAAGTCGGGCGTCGATCCGGCGACGCTCGGCCTGGAGGACCTCCGCAAGAAGAGCTCGCAGCTCGAGTTCTACCAGCAGGAGTTCGACCGCCACCTCGCCAGCGCAATCGGGTCGCCGACGACGGCGCTGGAGCTGCTGCGGCAGCTAACGATCTGCTCGCGCGCCGCGCTGCGAGAGCACCTGCTGATCATCGTCGAGGCGGCCGACATGCTGCTCCCGGAGACGGGCGACCTGTCGCGCCTGAACGACGCACAGCTCCGCCGGATCAGCGTCGTCGAGGACTGGTTTAGCGACCCCGAGTTCACCGACGGCAACGACTCGGTCGTGCTGCTGGCCGAGTCGCGGAGCCTGGTGCATAGCCGCGTCGCGCGGATGCCGCAGGTGCTGTCGGTCGAGGTCCCGGCGCCGTCGCTGGAGGAGCGTGTCCGCTTTATCGAAGAGTTTGTCAAAGCGGCCGAGCGGAAGCCGCGACTCTGGTCGACGCAGGAGGCGCTCGGCGAGTGCACGGCCGGGCTCTCGCTGCACGCTCTGCGGCAGATGCTCGCGGGCGCCGCCTACTCGGGCGAGGCGCTGACGGCCGACGCGGTGTTCGGCAAGGTCGAAGAATTCATTCAGACGCGGCTCGGGGACGACGTCGTCGAGTTCAAGAAGCCCTCACACCGGCTGACGGATGTCGTTGGGTTCACGCAGCTCAAAAAGTTCATCGCCGACGAGTTGATCCCCCGCTTTAAAGCACCGGCCGACACGGCCCTGCCCGGCGCGGCGGTCGCCGGCGCGATCGGCGGCGGGAAGACCTTTATCTTTGAGGCGGTCGCCGCGGAGCTGGACCTGCCCGTGCTGGTGCTGAAGAACATCCGCAGCCAGTGGTTCGGCCAGACCGACGTGATCTTCGAGCGGCTGCGGGCGGTGCTCGAGGCGCTCGGCAAGGTGGTGATCTTCGTCGACGAGGCCGACACGCAGTTCGGCCGCGTCGATGCCAGCGCGCACGAGACCGAGCGCCGCCTCACGGGCAAGATCCAGCAGATGATGAGCGACCCGAGGCTCCGCGGCGAGGTGCTGTGGCTGCTGATGACGGCGCGGATCCACCTGCTGTCGCCCGACATCCGCCGGCCGGGCCGCGTCGGCGACCTGATCATCCCAGTGCTCGACCCGACCGGTGACGACCGCATCGACTTCATTCACTGGGTGATCGACACGATCAAGCTCGACGACGCCCAACTCGAGAAGGAAGGGCTGACACGGCTCGACCTAGTGCAACGGATGAACGACGAGCTGTTGCCGGCCGAGTACTCGGCGGCGTCGTTCGCCTCGCTGCGATCGTATCTTAAGGCGACCCGACCGCAGACGTGGGCCGAGGTCCTCAGGGCCGTCCACGACCAGCTTCCGCCGGCGATCGGCCCGACGCGCGAGTACCAGACGCTGCAAGCGCTGGTGAACTGCACCCGACGCTCGCTGCTGCCCAACCCCGACTCGGCGCTCGAGGACCGCGTTGAATGGGAGCGGCGGATCAGGGAACTGGAGCTAGAGGGGATTAGCTAGCCGACAAGACGCCAAGAGCGCGAATGACCAATGGCCAAGCCCCAATGACCAATGGCTTGTACACGAACCTGATTGGTCATTGGGGCTTGGTCATTAGGATTTTCCCTTGGCGCTCTTGGCGTCTTGGCGGTTCCCTGTCTTCAATGATTGACGATCTTGATCGTCGGCTCGCCCTTATCGGATTCAATCGCGACATGGGCCGTGAGCCGCTGTATTGCTTCGGTCGCTTGGGCGCCGTCGTAGCGTCGGGAGTCGCGGCCGTAGCGTTGCTCGAGGATCAGTTGCTCGCGGAGGTCGCGGAGCACCATGTCCTCGCGCATCAGCTCGAGGCGCACTTGCGCGGCCGAAAGCGTTAGGGCGTTGCCCGTGCCGAAGCGGTTGACGCGGTCGTACTCGCGCTGCAGCCGGCGTAGCGACGTGATGCGGGCCTCGGCGTAGGCGATCTCCATCCGCAGGGCGCGCAACCGCGCCGTGTGGTCGAGTCGGCGATAGAGACGTTCTTCCATCGACGCGACCTGGGCGGCGCGCTGACCGCCGAGGGCGTCGCCGCACTCGTAGCACTGGTTGACATTGACCTGAGCCGAGGCGATCGGGGCGATCGAAGTCATGCACAAAGCGAGGAGGAAGCGACGCATGGCGGAGGCTGATCGAGAGGAGCGGCCCGCCCACGGGCCGATGACTCCACGCTAATCAGGGCCGCGGCGGGGCACAAAAAAGCGAACCGCTCGACGCCGCCGTCGGTCTGTGCGAGCATCTCACCCGACCCGGAGGACGGCATGTTCGCTGCAACCCTCACAACCGAGCGTCTCGTGCTGCGGCCGCCGCGGGTCGAGGACGCGCCCACCAACTTCGAGCGATACACGAGCGATCCCGAGGCGACCCGTTATCTGTCGTGGAGGACCAACAACTCGGTCGAGGAGGCTGCTCAGTTTTTACGTTCGATCACCGATCCCGAATCGGCGTCGGGAGACCGCCACTGGGCGATCTGTTTTGAGGGCGACTCCGACCCGTGCGGCATGGTCACGGTGTTCGGAGCGGGCCCAATCGTGGGGCTCGGCTACGTGCTGCAACGCTCGCTCTGGGGACGCGGCATTATGACCGAAGCGCTATGCGCCGTTGCCGCCGAGGCGTGGCGTGACGAGCGGACGTGGCGAATGCAAGCGCTCGCGCACGTAGACAACTTCGGCTCACAACGCGTGATGGAAAAGTGCGGCTTGCGGCGCGAGGGCGTATTGCGCCGACGGTTCGTCATGCCCCAGATCGGGAGCGAGCCACAGGACTGTGCGTTGTACGCCCAGGTGCGCGACGATCTGAACGAGGGGTAAGCGGGCTGGGGATTCACTCCCGGCGCTGGCGCTGTGGGCTCCCAAGACCAGCGGATAGATTGGCTCCTTCGTTGAGTCGGGAGCTCTCAGCGCCAGCGCCGGGAGTGCGCCACGAGTAGCTAGGCGCCCTTATCGCGGCTTGCGTAGCGTCGAGTTCGCCGCCGACAAATCGACGAGCTCCGTGACGTTCCCCGTGACGCGGCTGGAGCGGAAGCCGCCCTCGGCGGGGGGCGAGGCGGCGTGGCGCTCGGCGATCATCGGCACGCCGTGCTTCGGGTTGAGCATCGTCGACTTGACCTCGGCCGAGACCTCGGCGCCGGGGACGACCGTCAGACGCCAGTCACGCAAGAAGATCGGCAGCGACGTGCGGAGCACCTCCATCGCCAGCGGGCCACCGATGCAGCGCCGGGGGCCGGCGCCGAACGGGTGGTAGGCGTACGGCGACGGGTTGATGGTGAGCCAGCGGTCGGGGTCGAAACGGGTCGGGTCGGGGAAAGTCGCTTCGAGGCGGTGCGTGACCAGCGGCGTGAAGACGATCGGCGTCCCCGGCGGCAGGTCGAGCGGGCCGAGCCGCTCGCGCTGGACGTTCATCCGCACCGAGTAGGCTGAGGCCGGGAGCACCCGCATCGCTTCTTTGATGACGCGTTCGAGCAGCGGCGGCCCGCCCGACGAATCCGCCTCGTCGACCGTGCCGGCGTGGATCTGCTCCCATAACGCCTGCATCACGGTGGGGTGCTGTGCGAGGAGGAAAGTCGTCCAACTGAACGAGTGGGCCGTCGTCATGTGGGCCGCGGCGAATAGCACGCAGCACTGGCCGACTAGCTCCTCGTCGCTGAGGCCGCCTTCCTCGTCGTGCGAGCGGACGAGCATCGACAGCACGTCGTTGGCGTTCGGGTCGGGGTTGTCCCGACGGCGGCGGATGAGCCGCATGACGTTGGTCTCGAGCCCGTCAGCGAAGCGGAGCAGCCCCTCGTAACCGGCGTGGAACTCGGGCGTCGACACTAACGCGCCGATGCCGATCTCGTGGGTAAGCGTCACCCACTCGGCGATCTGCTCGCCCAGTTCGTAGGCGAGGGTGGGCTCGTCGAGGCCGAAGAGCAGGCGGCTGGTGACCCGCAGCATGTAGCGGATCATCGCTTGATTGAAGTCGAACTCGGCACCGTCGCGCCAGAGGGCGGACTCCTCGCGGGCCAAGGAGTCGATCGTCGGGCGGTAGGCGGCGATCGCCTTGGGTCCGAAGGGCTCTTTGACGACGCGGCGGTTGCGCTTGTGCTGGTCGCCGTTCATGGCCAGCAGGCCGCAGGTGACGCGTCGCTGGCAGGAGCGCTTCGGGCCGCGGATGCCGAAGAAACGGGCGTGGAAGCGGTCGGCCCGGCTGAGGACTTCTCGGTTGTACTCGGGGTCGAACAGGCAGACGACCATCTGACTCGCCGCGCGGTCGCGGAGGGCCGCAATGGGGCCGTGCTCGCGGTGCAGGCGGAAGAGCCCCCCCATCAGGTCCCGACTAAACTCGACGAGACACCCCTCGGTAATCGGGCCGGGACGTTCGTTCCCCATCAGGGGGGCTACGACGGGGGCGGGGGTGAAGGACATCAGCGGTGGGAAGGTGGGCGGGTTCATGCCACTTGGATCGGGTGTCCTGAACCGTCATCGCTAGCAAAGCGGCGGCTATCGACCCTATTTTTACCAATCCGTACGAGCGGCCCAGTCTATCCAGCCTCTGCGTCCCTCACTAGCGCCATGTCGTTTCGGTGAACCACAACCGTGTACGGGGCCCGGTCGAGCAGCGTGGCGATCGCGTCGCTGGGCTGGCCGAGGATCTTCGCCACGTCGAGCGAGTCGTAGTTGGTCAGCCCACGAGCGACCTCGACCCCGGCCTCGTCAATCAGCGAAACGAGGTCGCCCTTGTCGAAAGTCCCGGTGACGGCCTTGATTCCGATCGGGAGCAGGCTTTTTCCCCTGACAGTAACCGCCCGGACGGCGCCGGCGTCGAGCGTCAGGGCGCCGATCGGGGTGGCGGCCGAGCCGATCCAGCGCTTCCGCTCGCCCAGCCGGCCCCCCTCGCCGGGGATCAGCGTCCCAAGGGGCTCGCCTGCCATCAGGTCGACCAGGATGTTCGGCCGCCGACCATTGGCGAGGATCACGCTCTCCCCCGCGTGCGTGGCGATGGCAGCTGCTTGGAGCTTGCTCAGCATCCCCCCTTTCGAGAGGGCTGGTCCCCCTTGGTGCGTCCTGGTCACGGCGAGACCGGTGGTCGATTCGTCGATGGACGCGACCATGCCGATGACCCGGGAGTTTTCGTTGGTGGGGTCGCCGTCGTAGAGCCCATCGACGTCGGTCAGGATGATCAGCAGCGGGGCGCGAAGGGCGTTGGTGACCATCGCCGCGAGCTGGTCGTTGTCTCCCACCGTGCGGGCGAGTTCCGCGGTGCGGACCGTGTCGTTCTCGTTGACGATCGGGATGGCGCCGTACTCGAAGAGGGCGCGGATCGCGTTGCGGAAGTTGAGATAGCGGCGGCGGTCGTTAATGTCGTCGGCCGTGAGCAGCACCTGGGCCGCGAGCAGACCGTGCTCCTGGAAGGCCCGGTTGTAAGACTCCATGAGGTGGCACTGCCCCACCGCGGCGGCGGCCTGCAGGCTCGGCAGGTCGGTGGGCCGCTCAGAGAGCTTGAGCAGCCCGATGCCGGCGCCCACCGCGCCGCTGCTCACCAGCACGACGCGCCGCGTCGTGCCGGCGCCGATTTTCACCAGCTGCTCGGCGATCGCTTCGACTTGGCACTCGTCGAGCGTCCCGTCGGGCAGCGCCAGGCACCGCGTGCCGACCTTCACGACCAGCGGGTCGGCGTCTTGGGCGAGTTGTTGGCGGGCGAGGTCGATCATGAGCGGGGTGAGTGGTAGGAAAACCCCACTTTATCGTCGCCGAATGACCAATGACCAAGCCCCAACGCTTGGCGAATGACCAATGACCAAGTCCCAATGACCAATGGGGGTGAGGAGCCAGGGGTTGGGGGCTAGCAGACAGGGAAGCTATCGCGCGTGCGGCGGCACTGCCTTGGTCATTGGCGCTTGGAATTTGGGGCTTTCCCCTTAGGCTGGCTCGAGCGCTAGCAGCGTTACGCCGCGGGTCATTTCGGCGGTCTGCTGGCGGAAGGCGTCCATGTGGGGGGCGGCGAGATGCGCTTCGAGGGCGGCCACGCTCTCCCACTTCTCGACCACCACGACCGCGTCTTCACCGGCGGCCACCTGGACAGGGATCGGCGTCGGCGTGTCGACGGCGGCGCCGTATTCGATGCAACCATCTTCGGCGAGCACCAGCGGCGTCAGCTCGGCGAACGCGGCCAAAAACTCTTCTCGGCGGGCCGGATCGACTTTGAGCGTCGCGATGACGTGGATCATGAGTTGCTTCCAGTGTTTTTTAAGTAACCGCCAAGACGCCAGGGATCGTCAGGAAAAAACATAGCCCGGATGAACAGGATCAACAGGGTCGGTTGAACAACAATTAGCGTCCAGTCGATCCTGAAAATCCTGTCTAAGAAACTCTTGGCGTCTCGGCGGTTTCTTAGTTTTTGACGCTAACCGGCGCGAGGCGGCCCGACATCAGGTCGAGGAGTCGTGATCGAACGACCTCCACCGGGAGGGCGTAGCTCTCGGTGCGGCCGGCGCGGGCGATGTTGAAGGCGACGACGCGGCCGTCGAGGTCGACCACCGGGCCGCCGCATTCGTTGGGCGACAGCACCGTGTCGTGCTGCAGCGCCGAAGGGAAGCCGAAACGGCGTTCGCTCAGGTCGCCGCCGAGGTGGTTCTGGTAGTGGGCCCGCTTTTCGGCGGCGTTGGGCGCCCAATCGTGGAGGACTGCCACCAGCTCGAGCGTTTCATCGCCGCGCTGCACGGTGAGCTCGATGCGGTCGCCCGGGTTGCGGCCGCTGATCGCTTCTTTTAGGCCTTGCGGACTGGTCGCCGGTGTACCGCCCACCGCGGTGATGATGTCGCCCGGCTCCATCCCCGCCTCCTTCGCGCCGCCGCCCTCGGTGAGGGACTCGATCCGCACGCCGGGGGTCCCCCCTTCGGTCGGGGCGTAGTTCAGGTCGATCTGCACGCCCAGAAAGCCGGGGCTCTTCTCGATCTCTCGCGGGAGCACGCTGACGACGCCCACCGAGATCGGGTCGCGACTCAGTCCCACCGTCGCCAGCCAGTCGCCCGCTTCCAGTTCGCTGGCGGATTCGGTCGCCGCTGCCGGCGTCGCCACCGCAGCGGTAGGCTCGGGCTTTATCGCCACGGTCTGGGTCTTCTCCCGAGCTGGCTTCGCGCTCAGCGGGCCCGCGAGTTGCAGGGCCGGCAGGTTCTTGGCGTCGATCTTGAGCATCGCCAGGTCGGTCTCGGCGTCGACGCCAACGAGGACGGCCTCGAACTCGCGCCCGTCGCGTAGCCGACAGGTTACCGGGCCTTGGACGAGGCTCGCCTTGGTGACGATCCAGCCGTCGGGGCCGACGATCCCGCCGTAGGCCCGGCGCCGCTTGTTGCTCCGCACCTCGACGGTCGCCTCGCGGACCTCGCTGATGACGGGGCGGAAGACGGCCCGCAGGTGGGGCCCGTTGGTGTACCGCCACTGCGGGACTTGCAAGCCGAAGCTATCGACGAAGCTCTGAATCGACTCGATGACCCCCTCAGGGGGCGGCGCGTCGTCGACGGCGGGCTGGGCGCGGACCGTTGTGGCGGCGAGCAGCGCCGCCAGGGCGAGAATCCGGCTTCGTCGGAGTCCTTTCGTCATCAGCGATCCACCCCATCAAGTCGTGCGCCTGGAAAATCGGTCGGCGCCCTGCCGAGCCACAGCGTCAGTTCAATCTTTACGCCCTGGCGGTCGACCACCACGGGCACCCGCGTGTAGGGCTCGTTGCGCCGGATCGAGCGATCGACCTCGGCCAGGCTTTTCGGCGTGCGGCCGTTGATCTCGAGGATCACGTCGCCGGTTGCAAAGCCCGCCTCCGCCGCCGACCGACGAGGAAAGACCTGGGTCACGACTAAGTCGCCTTCCACTTCCCGCAGCGTGAAACCGGCGAAGGGACGCCAGTCGTCGGGGTCTTCGCCGTCGGGGACGCCGGTCATCCGGCCGTCGTTGAGCCGCTGCCACTCGCGCCGGAACGCTGTCACGGGGACGTGGTAGTTGCTGGTGATCTGCTCGCCGATCTTGCTGTGAATGCCGACCACTTCGCCCCGCAGGTTGAAGAGGGGGCCCCCCGAGTCGCCGCCGACGAGCGTGGCGTCGGTGTTGATGGTCTGGTCGTTGATCGAGAGGACACGGCCCAGCCGGACCGGGGGGTCGCGGCCCTCGACGAACCCTTTGGGCTGGCCGAGCACAACGACCCAATCGCCCGGCTTGGGCGCCTCGACGGCGATCGGCGTGAAGGGCCAGGCGGGCGGCGAGCCGGCTCCGCCGGCGTTGCT
>JBGSJY010000268.1:0-5848 GCA_041741515.1 Pirellulales bacterium
GGCCCAGCGCGCCGACGAAGTTGGCGCCCCCTTCGACGAAGGCGGCCACCTGTTGGCGGAGCCGCATCGCCTTCCAGCCCCCTTCGGTGCGGGTGACGCCATCGGCGCCCGTCACCTCAACGATCTGGGCCTGGTACTTCGAGCGCCACGCCTCGGCGCCGGTTAACGTCTCTCCCCCGGCCCCGGTTACCCCCATGCCGAGGCCGGCACAGCAGGCGAGGATCACGACCACCGCCAGCGCGCCTTCGAGCAGCATGCCGCCGTAGCCGACGATGCGGGCGTCGCCCTCGTTCTCGAGCTGCTTGCTCGTGGTGCCGCTCGCCACCAGGCAGTGGAATCCGCTGCAAGCGCCGCACGCCACGGTGATGAACAGGAAGGGGAAGATCGCGGGAGCGTCGGGCGGGGGATCGCTGGCGATGACCGGCGCCGCCGTCAGGTCGGCCGTCCCCGTGAGCCCCGCCACGACCAGCCCGCCGACCAACAGCCCCATCGCCACCAGCAGTTGCAAGGCGTTCACGTAGTCACGCGGCTGCAGCAAGAGCCACACCGGCATCACCGACGCCGCGAAGCAATAGACCAGGAGAATCGCCGTCCAGACGACGACCGGCGTGCCGTAAGGACCGAGCGACTCGATCGCTGGGAGCGTAATCGGCAGGTAGTACGTCCCGACCCACACGCCGACGTAGAGCAGCACGAGCGAAATGAGCGACATCGCGGTCAGCCCGGCGCCGCTGCGTCGCGTCGCCAGCCCGATCGCGATCGCTAGCGGCAGCGACAGCCAGACGCTCAGCACGCTCTCGGGGTACTGATCGAAGATTGTCGCGATCACCAGCCCGAACACGGCGATGACCAGCATCAGGGCGAAGAAGAGCACGATTAAGAACAGCAGCCGCGCCCGAGGGGAGATGATCTGGCCGGCCGCCTCGCCGATGGTCTGTCCACGGTGGCGGAGACTCACCACCAGCGAGCCGAAATCGTGCACGGCGCCGACGAAGATCGACCCCAGCACCACCCACAGCAGCGCCGGCAGCCACCCCCAGAAGACGGCGATCGCCGGTCCGACGATCGGCCCCGTCCCCGCGATGCTGGTGAAGTGGTGCCCAAACACGACGCCGCGACGCGTCGGCACGAAGTCGAGGTCGTCGCGGTGCGTGTGGGCCGGGGTGGGCCGGGTCGGGTCGAGCTTGAAAATCCGTCGGCTCAGCCAGCCCCCGTAGACGACGTAGGCCAGCCCGAGGGCGAGGAACGAACTGAGGGCGACGGCGATCGTAAGCATAAACTAGCCGCAGATGAACGCTGATGGACGCGGATGCCATTCGACAGGGCACGTCATCAACAATGGGTCAGTATTCTTTCAGAGTATTTGAGCCGTAGGTCGTCCGCCTCTTGAACCCGCATCCGCGTTTATCTGCGTTTCTCTGCGGCTATTCGACCCGCTCTGACGCGGCGGTTAGTCCACTACTATAATCTCGGTTAGCCCCGGGCCTAAGCCCGTCGTCTCCCACCGCGAAGCTCTCCAAGGACGCCCCTCCCGTGCCCGAACACGTTGTCATCATCGGTAGCGGTCCCGCCGGCTGGACCGCCGCCATCTACGCCGCCCGCGCCAACCTGAACCCCCTGGTTTTCGAGGGCGCGATTAGCGAAGAGAACCGCCAATCGGGGACCCTGCCGCTCGGGCAACTGGCGCTAACGACCGAGGTCGAGAACTTCCCCGGTTGGCCGGCCGGGGACCTTTCGGGTTACCTCAAGAGCTCGCTCGACGCTGAGCACCACTGGCTCGCCGACATCCACCACAAACAGGGCGTCAGCGGCCCCGAGCTGATGCACCTGATGCGTCAGCAGGCCAAAAACTTCGGCACCAGGATCGTCACCGATGACATCGCCGAGGTCGATCTCTCCCACGGAACGCCGTTCAAGCTCACCAGCGCCGGTTCGATGGGCGAGGTCCAAGAGATCGAGGCCCACTCGGTGATCATCGCCACCGGCGCCAGCGCGAACTACCTCGGCCTCGAGTCGGAAGAGCGCTTCAAGAACCGCGGCGTCAGCGCCTGTGCGGTCTGCGACGGCGCGCTGCCGCGATTCCGCAACAAGCCGCTGGTGGTTGTCGGCGGCGGCGACTCGGCCGTCGAGGAGGCGGACTACCTCACCAAGCACGCCGAGCGGGTCTACCTAGTCCACCGCCGCGACGCGTTGCGGGCGTCGCCGATCATGGCCGACCGGGCGAAGAACAACCCGAAGATCGAACTGGTCTGGAACTCCGAGGTCACCGAGGTCTACGGCGACGACGAGAAGGGACTAACCGGTGTGAAGCTCAGCTCCACCATTGGTGAGCCCGACCGCGACATGGACGCCGCGGGCATGTTCGTCGCGATCGGGCACACGCCCAACACCAAGTTCCTCAAGGGCCAGCTCGATATGAACGAGAAGGGCTACCTGAAGTGGACCGTGCCGTTCCGCACCAACACGAGCGTCGAGGGCGTCTTCGCCGCGGGCGACGTCTCCGACGACTACTACCGCCAAGCCTGCACCGCCGCAGGCACCGGCTGCATGGCCGCCCTCGACGCCGAACGCTGGCTGGCGGCTAAAGGTCTCTGACAGGACACCGAGGGAAGGGAGATGGTGGGGATGATTGGAGATAGGGGGATGGCCTTCGCTCGTGCGGAGTCCGGTCGGCTAGGCAATCTCATTGATGAGAATTGAGGTTGCTTAACCGGGCAGGCAGGCCCCCTCGATAGACCATCTACTTATCTACCTTTATCTCCATCTACGGGTAGCCCAGGTTCTCGAACCTGGGTCGCCGCAGGCGACAAGAAGCACCGGTGCAGTCAGTCTTTAAACAAGATCGCCTCGACCAATTGCTTCTTGTGGCTTCGCCACCCCGGTTCAAGAACCGGGGCTACTCGCTGATGGGGATAAAGGGGGGTTAGGGGGATGGCCTGTACTACTGCGATGTTCGATCGGCTAAGCCATTGGCTCCGTAAGAATTGAAGTAGGTTAGCCGAGTAAGGTAGGCCTCTCGATCGACCATCCCCTTATCTCCTCGCATCTCCATCATCCCCCTTTGAAACCTTCGCCATCGAAAGGATCACTCCGGCAGGGGTTGGTCCTTCGTCTCGGGCGCGAAGGGGAGGGCCGCCAGGCCCACCAAGAAGATCGCGCACATCGCCACCGCCGCGTAGCGTTCGCGGAGCGGGGAGTCGTACTGCCCGAACATCTGGGCGGCGATCCAGGCCGAGACGAAGCTCCCGCCCGCTGCGGCGAAGCGGCCCAGGTTGTAGCAGAAGCTGGTTCCGGTGCTCCGCAGCCGGCTGGGGAAGAGCTCGGGCAGGTAGATCGCGTACCCGGCGAAGAGGCCCAGCTGCGTGGCGCCCATCAGCGGCATCATCCAGTAGGCGTCGGTGGGCGTCTCCATGTAGAGGTAGCTGTAGGCCGTCACGACCAGCGCCAAGGTGAAACCAATCGCGAAGGCTGGCTTGCGGCCCAGGCGGATCGCCATCTGCGTAAAGACCCACATGCCAATGGCGGCGCCGAGCATCTGATAGAGGAACGCCCAGCCACGTGCGTCCTTCACCGTCTTGGCGAGCTCGGCGCCCTCCAGGCCTTGCTCGGCATAGTAGTCGTCGAAGACGACCTTCTGCAGGTCGGTCGCGTACTCGCCGATCGCCCACAAGCCGATCACCCCCGCCGAAGCGATTAACGCCCCGACCACGAGGTTCCGCCGCAACCGCGACTCGGCAAACAGGTCGCGGTAGGGCGCGAAGATCGCCCCCTTGGGGAGCGTACCGGCCTCCTTCGCACGCAGCCACGACTCGGGCTCCTTGAGGAACAGCTGGATGAACACCACCAGCACCGCGGGGACCGCGCCGACCAGGAACATGTAGCGCCACCCTTCGCCCGCCGCGATCGTGCCGGCTGTTTCGAGCGCGACGATCTGCTTCTGGACGAACACCGACGAGACGTTGCCGATCGTCGAGAGGATCTGCAGCATGCCCAGCGCTCCAGTACGGGCGCCGGAGGGGACCGTCTCGGCGATCAACGCTACGGCCAGACCGAACACACCGCCCACTCCCAATCCGGTCAGGAACCGGAACAGCCCGAACTCCCAGACATTCTGGCTGAAGAAGTTCGCGCCGGTGCAGACGGAGTAGATAAGCACCGTGATGGTGAGCATCCGTGCGCGGCCGTAGCGGTCGCCCATCGCCCCGAAGACGAGGCCGCCGATGCCCCAGCCCACCAGGAACACGGCCGTCACGATTTTGCCGAGGTCCTGCACCTGCCCGGCCGTCGCGTCCGCGGGGCTTAGGTCGGTCACAGCGGCGACCCGCGCAAGCGAGAACAGCCGCTGGTCGAGGCAGTCGAAGAACCACGCCAGCGAGGCGACGACAAACACAAACCAGTGGTAGGCAGTCAGCTGCCGGTACCAGGGACGCGAATCGATGGTCGTGGCGACGATCGTCTCAGTGACAGGCGCAGACATAGAGAATTGGTCCAGAGAAGCAAACGAGTGGCCAGGGCCCGGGAAGGTTATCGCCTGCTGGCGCCAGCGGTTCAACCCGACAGCGCCCCTCCCTGGAGACGCGGCTAAACGCGAAGATGGAGCGTCTAGCGCCGTTGAGTTTTTCAAGGGAGATGAGGGGGATGAACAGGGGATGGGGGGATGGTCTGTCTTGGGACAGGCGTCGCTCGATATTCCAATTCGTCTCGTCAAAAGATTTTGCCGGCAGATCCCGGTAATTTCTTAGGAGGCTCCATCCCTTATCTCCCCCCATCCCCACCATCTCCCTTCCAAACGTCCCCAGGCAAGCAAGATGAAAAAGCTGTCGGTCAAGGAAGCCCGGCTCGCCGGCGCGATTGGCGCCGCTGCCAAGATCCAGGGCTGGGTCCGCACGCGGCGTGACTCAAAAGGGGGCTTCTCGTTCGTGGAGGTGAACGACGGCACGTGCCTCGGCAACCTCCAGGTCGTCGCGCCGGCCGAGCTCGCCAACTACGAGAGCGAGGTGAAGCATCTCACCGCGGGTTGCAGCGTCACCGTGACGGGCGAGATCGTCGCCTCGGCCGGCGGCGAGCAAGCCGCCGAACTCCGCGCCGACGCGATTGCCGTTCACGGCTGGGCCGAGCCGGAGACCTATCCGCTGCAGAAGAAGCGGCACTCGCTCGAGAAGCTCCGCGAGTGGGCCCACCTGCGGCCACGCACCAACGCGATTGGCGCCGTGATGCGCGTGCGGCACCGTGTCTCGAAGTCGATCCACGACTTCTTCCACGAAGACGGCTTCTTCTACATCCACACGCCGATCATCACCGCCAGCGACTGCGAGGGCGCCGGCGAGATGTTCCGCGTCACGACGCTCGACATGGCCAACCCGCCGCGCGATGACAAGGGCGCCATCGACAACACAAAGGACTTTTTTGGAAGGCCGTCGTACCTCACCGTATCGGGACAACTCGAAGGGGAGATCTACGCCAGCGCGCTGGGCAAGGTCTACACCTTTGGCCCCACCTTCCGCGCGGAGAACTCCCACACGTCGCGGCACCTGGCCGAATTCTGGATGGTCGAGCCCGAGATGGCGTTCTTCGAACTGGCGGACAACATGGATCTGGCCGAGCGCTTTTTGAAGCGAATCTTTCGCGACGTGTTGACTCGCTGCGCCGACGACATGAAGTTTTTCAACGAGCGCATCGAGCCGGGCGTCGTCGCCACGCTGGAAGGCATCGTCGAGCGCGAGTTCGTGCAGCTGCCCTACACTGAAGCAGTAAAAGTTCTCGAAGGATGCGGGGCAACGTTTGAATTCCCCGTCGCATGGGGTCACGATCTGCAAGCCGAACACGAACGCTATCTCACCGAGCAACA